>ONJR01000173.1 GCA_900318195.1 uncultured Planctomycetota bacterium | reverse complement strand
TAGTAAATTTGCCTACGACGTCGTCATGAGGGGATATAAAGAGGAGCCCAAAAATATGGTCGATTTACTAGCGAGATGGGAAGAAAAAGCGCGTATGGAAGAGCGCAAAAAGTTCGATGAGGAACGCGAAAGGTTCGCTGAAGAACGCAAAAGGTTGGAAGAAAAAATCGAGAATACAATTGTAGGATTAAAAAACGCCGCTGTTAGCCTGCATCAAAACGGTCAAAGCGACGAAATAATCGCCGAATTGTTGAGAGTAGACCTCGTCGACGTAAAAATTTGGCTCGCAGAGGCGGAAGAAAACGCTTGATCCTCGCGGCGCTCAAGATAAGTTGCGTTGGACGCCCAGGGAACGTGAAACTTTCGGGCACGGTCTCTTTTTCGTACAACAATTCGCCCGGTGGAGAGCGACATGGTCTACTTCGTCTCGCACGACAACAAATTCAGCGAGCGCGGCGATATAGTCAACGGCGCGTTCACCGTGTCGTCAATTAAGGAGAACGACGAACTGCCGAAGGACGCGTACGACGTCTACTTCTCTGGAATCGAAAAGGTTGTCAAAGAGGGCAAGACGCTCGACAACGACGATACAACAGAACCGGAAACCGCGCCCGCAATCGATAGCAAATACCTTAGCGCGTCGACCTCGGGCATATCGCTCACCGTCGACGGTAGTACGAAAACTGTCGGGTATAAACTAGATCGCAACTAGCGCGACTGCGCGAAGTCCTCAATTACGCGCGATCGTCCCTAATGGGAACGGTCGCGTTTTTTTTGCTTTAGCGCGCATAGTTGCGCTTTCCAAGACACACGGAGAATTATAGCGGCAACAGCTCCTATCGTAAGAAGACGGCGGCGAAGTAACAAAATGTAATGGGCGATCACTTGGTTGCCAGTAACGCGCCCCCTTACTGAGAGCGCCGAAGCTCACAACGTCGATACTACGCCAAGCCTGGGTTTTACTCCTCGTCCTCCACACGTTCCAGAAACTCATTCGGCACGCGTTTCGTCAGCCACACGCCGTTGACGGCTCGAAAGAACGCGTATCCTTGCTCGACCATCTTACTCGAATCGACGCGATAGAGAACCGGCTTACCATGGCGCGCGCCGACTTTGCGCGCCGTAGCGACGTCGGTCGAGAGATGAACGTAGAGCCGCGATTTCGGAAGGAGTCCTTGCGCGTCGATCAAGCGTGCGTACTTCTCTCCGGTTCCATGATAGAGAACGGTCGGGGGCGTAAGCGGCTCGAGTTCGACGTCGACCGGTATCGAATGACCTTGGTTGGCGCGAATGAGCGTATGGTCGTCGTTAAATGAGTAGCGCTGCTTTTCATCCTCGTCGACAATACGCTCTAGGCGTGTAAGATCGCACGGTTCTTCGCGCGCGAGTCCTGAAAGCAGTTCGTCGACGTTCGCCCAACCGTGTTCGTCGAGCGTTATGCCGATCGCGTCCGGTTTGTGACGGAGAATAAGGGCTAGGAATTTACTGATTGCAACGTCTTCTGGTCGAGTCATAGGCGCGCGTTCCACTTCAATCTTGGACCAACAAAAAACGAGCCAGGGCAACCGCATCGTCCTAGCTCGCCGAATCGTATTTTCTACACGTAGGAATTACGCATGCTTCTTCGCAAAGTCGAGCATGAAGTCGCGCAACGTTACGACGCCTTCGCGCGGCATCGCGTTGTAGATCGAAGCGCGCTCGCCGCCGACGCTACGGTGACCGTTCAGATTGATTAAATTGTAAGCCTTCGCTTCTTCCTGGAATTGCTTGTCAAGCTCTTCGCTCGGCAGACGGAAAGAGACGTTCATAAACGAACGGTACTCCTTCTGACCATGAACGCGATAGAACCCGTTCGACGCGTCGATCGCATCGTAGAGCAACTGCGCCTTCTCGACGTTCTTTTCGTACATCGCCTGAAGACCGCCCTGCTCTTTCAGCCAGTCGGTAATCAGCTTCATCATGTAGATCCCGAAGGTCGGCGGAGTATTGAGCATCGAGTCCTTTTCCGCAAGTTTCTTGTAAGAGAACATCGACGGGAGATCGTCGCCGCTCATCGCGACGAAGTCGTCGCGCATAACGACGAGCGTTACGCCGGCGGGTCCTGCGTTCTTCTGCGCGCACGCGTACAGGATTCCGTACTTCTCGATATCGACCGGACGACTGAAGATCTCGCTCGACGCGTCGCACACGAGCGGCAGTCCGACCTGCGGCTCGCGAGGATACTGGATACCTTCGATCGTCTCGTTCGCGCAAATATAGCAGTACGCCGCGTCGGAAGAGGTATGGAGCTCGCCGTCCGTAGGCTTGCGAACGTAACCTTCCTCTTTGCCGTCCCAAATAATATTGACCCGACCCTGCGTTTTCGCCTCAGAAGCCGCCTTCTTGCTCCAGTTGCCCGTGACAATATAGTCCGCGCTCTTGCCTGTATTCCGAATAATATTCATCGGAATCATTGCGAATTGCGTGAGCGCGCCGCCTTGCAGGAAGAGAATCTGGTAATTTTCGGGCAGGTTGAGTAGTTCGCGAACATTCGCCTTCGTCTGCGCAAGAATTTCACCGAATTGCTTCGAGCGATGGCTAATTTCGAGAATAGAAGCGCCGCAACCGGGAAGGCAAAGGAGTTCTTCTTGAGCTTGTTTCAAGACGGAAACCGGCAACACAGCGGGACCGGCGGAAAAGTTGTACTTGCGTTCTTCGGTCATGAGACTCGATCCTTTCACGATGTGCTCGACGTAATAAGCAGTCGCTCCACGCGCGCCAACCCTTGACGCGCGCCGTCGTCGCGTCGGCGCAACGGCGTGTCAATATTTTGACCATTATATGACCTTTTGGCAAAAACCAAGGGGGGGCGTCCTCAACGCCGCGTGAACGACAACTGATAAAAAAACGAATCTCGAGACGAAACGAACCTTTTTTGGAAAGAAAATTGACCCTTCTATTGACAAGAGGCGCGTTTTCTTTTAGATTTTTAGGATATGTCAAGTTATGTCGCGACGGAGCTACGGCGACGCCGCGACGCGCGAGAAGTAGAAACCGGTCGGAATCGCGCGCAGCGTCGAATAGGCGCTGGGGACGCGCGAGACCGCGCAAGAAACCGTATTGTAATGGCGGAACGTTAAAATGGTCGAAACGATTAAGGTCGAAACGATTAGGGTCAACCCGAACACACTATCACGCGAGCTGGAACTACCTCAGGAGAAGGTTGAGGCGACGCTCGAACTCCTCGAAAGCGGGCTGTCGGCTCCTTTCATTATGCGTTATCGCCAGGATCAAACGGGTCTGAATAGCGCGCAGGACGTCGCGAGAATAGCGGCGGCGTACGAGAAGCAGCGCAAATTTGCGGATCGAAAATTCTCGTATCTGCTTAATATCGAGAAGCAAGGGGCGCTCACGCCGGAATTGTACAACCTCATTCTAGAGACGCGCGCGCCGCATCGACTCGAAGACCTGTATATGCCGTTCCGCGCGCGCGTGCAGGGACCGGCGCAAACGGCGCGCGAACAGGGTCTCGAGCCGCTCGCCGACGCTATTCTAGCAGCGACCGACGCGGAGCGCTCCGTTGAAGAACTCGCGGAAAACTACGCGGCGCAAGAGAACCTACAACTCACGAGCGACGCCGCGCTCGAAGGCGCGATCGAAATCATCGCCGAACGCTATTCGGAAAACTTCGAGTTGCGCAAAAATCTGCGCGGCTTCATTCTTCGCGCAGGATCTTTTGTCGTCTCCCCGATCGACCAAGAGACGCCCGCGCAAGACGAGCAAGACAACGCGACGGAACCGAGCGACGCGACGAACGCCACGCCTCAGGACGACGCCGAATCGAAATCCGCGACGAACGACGCGGAGCGTCTGAAAAAGAAATCGCATTCGAAGGCGATCGACCGCTACGAGCCTGAGATCCAACGCTTTGAGCCGCGCTCGGCCGTGCGAGGTCTCGCGCTCGACCTCGACGCGCTCGAGGCTACTAAGACAGTTGAAATCAAATTGGAATTCGATCGCAACGAAGCGTTCGCGATCGCGCGTCAGACTCTCGAATTCGACAAGAGTCCGTACGCCGCGATTCTAGAGAAGAGCGCGGAAAAGGCTGTCTTCGAACTCGTCGCGCCCGCTCTTGAGCAAGAGACGCGCCGTGAAATGCGCGACGAAGATACCGACGCCGAGTTAGACGACCTACAACGCGCGCTCGCCAATAAACTGACGCAACGTCCGATCGTCGGAAGACGCGTCCTCGCGATCGATTTCGGACGACGCAGCTCCGGCAAAGCGGCGGCGCTCGACCAATTCGGCAATCCGTTAGCGGTCGAATCGATTCATCTGCGCGGAGGCGCCGAAGAACGACGCAAGCAGGACGAGAATAAGCTCGCCGAACTCGTTGAACGCTTCGGCCTATCCGTCGTCGCGGTGCGCGCTACTGGACGACACGCGGCGGCAGAACCCTTTATTCAGAAATTCATCGAGAATCATCCCGTCGCTAAGGATCTCGTCTACATACTCGTTTCCGACGTCGGGCTTGACGCCTACGCGGATTCGGAAGACGCGAAGAATGAAGAGCCGTATTACGACGCGGCGGAGCGGCGCGCCATTAGCCTCGGGAGACGCGCGCTAACGCCTCTGGAAGAATTCGCTAAGGTAGAGCCGGAACTACTGTGCGAAGAAGGAACGTTGCGCAGGAGGCTCCGCACCAAGCAATTGCGCGACGCGATCGTCAAAACGCTCTCGTCGTGCGTCAGTTCGATAGGGCTCGATCTCAATCGTGCGACGCGCGCAACTTTGAGGTACGTCTCCGGACTTACGCCAATGGCGGCCGACAATATCGTCGCGTATCGTAAAGCCAACGGTCGTTTCCAAACGCGCGAGGAGCTCAAGAACGTCGGCGGAATATCGGACTCGACTTTTGCCGCGTGCTCTGGATTCCTCAAGATCACGAACGGCGCGAATCCACTCGACGCAACCTGGATACATCCGGAAGACTACGCGATCGCGACGCGATTGCTCGAGAAGATTGGCGCGACCTGCGAGGATTTGCGCAACGAAGAACAGCGCGCGATCGTCGCGACGAAATTCAACGAGTTCGATCTCGACGAGCTCGCTAAGGAGTTTGAAGTCGGTTCCAAGCGCCTCGCGTTTATCGTGTCGGAACTCTGCGAGCCGGGAATCGACGCGCGCGAACTACTACCGCCTCCGATCTTCAAGAAGAAGCCGTTGCCGCTCGACGCTTTCAAGCCTGGAATGGAACTGCTCGGCAACGTCGTGTACGTCTCGCCTTTCGGCGCGTTTGTCGACGTCGGCGCCACGATCGCGGGGTTAGCCCACGTTTCTCAGATTTCAAATCGACCGATTCGCGACGCGAGAACGGTCGTCGCGACGGGCGACCTCGTTAAGGTCCGCGTGCTCGACGTTGATCTTACGCGCGAACGCATTTCTCTTGCCTTTGTCAATCCCGTTGCCGGAGGCGCGCGCGAAGAGCGCCGTCCGCGCCGCCGCGACGAAAAACGAACGCCGCGCGAAGAAGGCGCGCGCGACGAGGAATCGAGACGTCGACCGCGCCGCGAGCAGCCGAACGCAGCCGCCGAGTCCGAACGCGCGCGTCGACCGCGTCGCGAAAACGCCGGACACGACGCGGAGGAACGCGAACGCCGCCCGCGACGCCGCGATCGCGACGAAGATCGCCAACCGCGCAACGCGCACGTGCCGCCTAAGGACAAGGTCGTTACGACGCTATCCGAGGAAAAGAAATCGGGTAAGGAATCCTTGCAGAGTTTCGAGGAGCTCATGCTATTCCTACAACAGGATCAGAACGGTAAGTCGGAAGGTTAATTCCGCTCTTACGCGGTCGTTTAGTCTGCGCGCGCGAACGCGTCTCGAGTAACGCGCGCGCGACTCAACGCGCGTCCACCTGCGGCGCGCGCTCGAAAGTATTACTCACAATCTATTCAGTTGGCAGTTTGGTGAAAGTTGCGCAAATCAGGAGCGTCGCCGCATATCTTCCGGCGGGACGGCTCGATAATAAAACGTTGGTCGAGGTCTTTCCCAAATGGACCGAATCAAAAATCGAACGTAAGCTCGGTATTGTGGAGCGTCCTATTGCGGGCGCGGACGAAACGGCGCTCGACATGGGAGTCGCGGCGGCGAATCGGCTCTTCGACGCCGGACTTGCGCGCCGGGACGAAATCGATTTCCTCGTCTTCTGCACGCAGTCTCCCGACTACTTCCTACCGACCTCCGCGTGCATTATGCAGGATCGTTTGCAATTACGCAAAGAATGCGGCGCGTTCGATATCAATCTCGGTTGTAGCGGCTACGTTTACGGTCTCGGGGTCTGCAAGGGCATACTCGAATCGGGTCAAGCGAGCAAAGTACTCTTTGTAACGGCGGAGACGTACACGAAATATATCAACGAACTCGATTCTGCGTCGCGTCCTATCTTCGGGGACGGCGCCGCGGCGACGTTACTTGAGCTCGCGGAGGACGATTACAGCGCGAACGACGTCTTCGCGAACGCGCCGACGATCGGACCTTTTGAGTACGGCGCCGACGGTAGCGGGGCTCATATGCTCATAGTCGAAGCGGGCGCGAGCCGCACGCCTTCGACTCCCGAGACGGCGACGCCTCGCTACGATCATCTTGGCAATTATCGCTCGCGCGACCAGCTCTTTATGCATGGACCTGGGGTCTTTACCTTTTCGATCGACGTCGTGCCGCCGCTTGTCAAGCGCTTTGAACAGTTAGCCGCCGCGCATAATTTCTCGATCGACGCCTACGTCTTTCATCAGGCGAATAAATTCATGCTCGATCGGCTGCGCGACCTCTGTGAAATTGCGCCGGAGAAATATTTCAATAGCGTCGAAACGCGCGCGAATACTGTCTCGAGCACCATTCCGATCGCGCTAATCGACGCGTCGCGCTCAGGGCTCGTTCGGCCGGGCGCAACCGCGTTGCTCTGCGGTTTCGGGGTCGGTCTCTCCTGGGGCGCCTGTTTGGCGCGTTTTCCATCGAATTTCGCGGTCTGTCCTTTGGACTAACGAGCGCAAACGGTATACAATTAGACGGGTTCTTTTAACGATAGGACATTTTCATGACACAAGGGACTGGTAATCAAGGCAAAGCGTGGAGCGGAGTCTTTACGGAAGCGACTGATTCGCGAATGGAAGCGTTTAGCGAGAGCATTAGTTTCGACAAGCGTATGTACGCGCAGGATATCGCGGGCTCAATCGCGCACGCGCGTATGCTCTCGGACGTCGGTCTGCTAACGCGCGCCGAATTCGAGGCGATCGAGCGCGAACTAACGAATATAAAGGGTCAGATCGAACGCGGCGAATTCGCGTACTCTTCGGCGCTAGAGGACGTGCATATGCACGTTGAAAAGGCGCTGACCGATAAATTGGGGGACGTCGGCAGGAAATTGCACACGGCGCGCAGTCGTAACGATCAGGTCTCGACTGATTTTAGACTGTGGATTAGGGACGCGATCGACGCGCTCGACCGCGCGCTCGCGAATCTTCAGCGCGCGTTCGTAGCGCGTTGCGACGCCGATTTCGACGTCGTCGTGCCGGCGTACACGCACACGCAACGCGCGCAGCCAGTTCTCGCGCCTCATATCTGGCTAGCGTACGTCGAGAAATACGCGCGCGACCGCGAGCGCTTGCAAGACTGCCGCAAACGAGTCAACACGCTCAGTTTGGGCGCCGCCGCGTGCGCCGGGACAAGTCTGCCGATCGACCGTAATCTCACGGCGAAATATCTCGGATTTGAGCGAATAGCGGCTAATAGCGTCGACGTGTCGAGCGATCGCGATTTCGCAACGGAATTCGCCTACGATCTCGCGCAAATAGCCATTCACCTCAGCGGCTGGGCGGAAGATTGGATTTGGCAGTCGACGGCGGAATTTGATTTCATTGCGTTGCCGCAGCCGTTCTGCACCGGCTCGTCCATTATGCCGCAGAAAGTCAATCCAGACGCGCTGGAACTGATACGCGGTAAAACGGCGCGCGTCGTCGGCAATCTGACGTCCTTGCTCATGCTGACTAAGGGTATTCCTCTTGCGTACAATCGCGACTTGCAAGAGGACAAAGAGCCGATATTCGACTCCTACGACGCGGTGAGCGCGGCGCTCGAACTCGCGGCGCCGATCGTCGAAGGCGCGGTTCTTAAGCGCGACTCTATCAATTCGCGCCTCAACAAGGGGTATTTGGACGCGACAAGTCTTATGGAGTATCTTATTCGTCGCGGCGCGCCTCAACGCACGGCGCACGGAGTCGTCGGCAAACTTGTGCGTCGCGGCATTGAATCTGGGGTCGCGCTCGCCGATTTTCCGCTCGAAACGTTGCGTGAGGCGAGCGATCTGGTCGACGAGACGGTCTACGACTACTTGGGCGCGCAGAACGCGGTCAACGCGATGAAGAGTTACGGCTCAACCGCGCCGGAACAGGTGCGATTCCAAATCGACGAATGGAAGAAGCGACTAGGGCTCTAATCGCGCCGCATACGCGAACGACGCAGACGAGGAAAGGAAACGCGCGCAATATGTCCGCAAAAGAAATTGACGACGATTGGGGAGAAGAACTTGAAATCGAGCCGCTCGACGAGTTAGAAACCGTCGAGGAGCAAGCCGCGTGGGCGCCGCCGGAGGAGAAACCCGGAGAGGTCGCTAAAAGGGTCGTTTCCGACGCGGAAGCCGGCTGGAGACTCGATCTCTTTCTCGCCGCGAAATTTCCGCAGTACAGTCGCGTGCTAATTCGCAAGGTCATTCAGGCGCCAGACGGCGTCGACGTCGACGGCAAGCACGGAAAACCGTCCTTTAGACTCAAGCCGGGATCCGTCGTCTCCTTCAAACTGGTCGAGCCGCCGCGCGAATCGCCTATTCCCGAGGATATTCCGCTCGACGTGCTCTACGAAGACGACGACCTCGCCGTCGTCAACAAACCGGCTGACATGGTCGTGCACCCTGCCCGAGGGCATTGGTCCGGCACGCTCGTCGGCGCGCTCGCTAATCGTTTCGCGGGTCAACTTAGTTCTAACCGCGGTCCGGCGCGCCCCGGGATCGTGCACCGACTCGATCGCGACACAAGCGGCGCTATTATCGTCGCCAAGAACGACCTGGCGCACGCGCGACTAGCCGCGCTCTTTGAAGAAAAACGCATTCAGAAGGAATATTTCGCTATCGTACTCGGCACGATCAACGCCGATCGCGAGATCGTTGACATGCCGATCGGTCATCATCCGAAATATCGCGTTAAAATGGCGATCGCGCCCAACGATCCCGAGGCGAAACCTGCGCAAACTTACTTCGAAACGCTAGAGCGCTTCAGAGGCTTTTCGACCGTGCGATGCCTGCCGAAAACGGGAAGAACGCACCAGATTCGACTGCACCTCGCCCACCTCGGCTGCCCCATTCTCTGCGACAAACTATACGGCGGCAGATCGACTATTACCTTCGACGAAATCGCCGGTAAGCACGATCGGTCGCCCCAAGCGCGCGAAGACGAAACGACCGAACCGATCCCAGCGCTCGCGCGCCAGGCCTTGCACGCGCGAAAAATTACTTTTGAACATCCAACGACCGGAGAAACGCTTGAAATTGAAGCGCCGATTCCACACGACCTACAACAGACGCTCGACGCGCTAAGATTGTATCGCGCGCTCGACAAATAACGCGCTAAACGCGCAACCCGCGAACGGAAATTCAGAGAGAACGCCAAGCCTATGAAAGAGCAAGCACATAATTCGATCGCCAAGACGGAAGCGTGGCGAACGTTGTATCCGTTCGAGTCCCACTATCAAATGATCGGGGGATTCAAATACCACTATCTCGACGAAGGACGCGCTAACGACAAACCCGTTATTTTGTGTTCGCACGGCAATCCGACCTGGTCCTTTATCTTTCGCGATCTCGTCAAGGAGTTTCGCGACGAGTATCGCGTCGTGGTCGTCGACCACATCGGGTGCGGACTGTCGGACAAACCAAGTCTCAAAGACTACCCCTACAAACTCGAGCGTCGCGGCGACGATCTCATCGAGTTCGTCGAAAAGCTCGATCTAAAGAATATCGCGCTCGTCGCGCACGATTGGGGCGGCGCCGTCGCAATGAACGCTGCGACCCGAATTCCAGAGAGATTCTGTAAAATCGCGCTCATGAATACCGCAGCGTATCTTAGCGATCGCGTGCCGAAAAGAATAAGACTGTGCCATATTCCCGTACTCAAGCGCATTATGCTGCAGGGTCTAAACGTCTTTCCGCGCGCGGCGACGACTATGGCGACCGCCAAAGGGCTGACCGACGTCGTTAAAGCTGGATTACTCGCGCCCTACGACTCATGGGAGCATCGGATTGCCGTGTGCGAATTCGTTCAGGACATTCCGCTTTCGCCTAAGCATCGATCATGGCAAGCGCTCAAGGACACGCAGGAAAGATTGCGCGTCTTTAACGACGAACAAGTCGCGCTAATATGGGGCGCTAAGGACTGGTGTTTTCCGCCGGAAGTCTTTCTAAACGGATTCTTAAAATTCTACCCCAACGCATTTGTTCATATCGTTAAGGACGCCGGACATTACCTCATGGAAGACTCGCCGCAGGAAACTTTCGACGCGCTACGAAAGTTCTTAAATCGATAAACGCGCGAGCGCGAAAGAGAATCGAAGAATCGATCAGGAAAAGATCACATGGAAAATAACGAATCGCAACAGCCTGTGCGCACTATTTCAGCGCAGAATCGGCAGCAGAATCTAGGCGCGCTACTGCAGGAGTTCGGGCAAACGCGCGCCGCGCTTGAAAACGAACTCGCAAAGGTCGTCGTAGGACAACGCGACGCCATTCGCCAAATTTTCGCCGCGATCTTTACCAAGGGACACTGCCTTCTGGAGGGCGTGCCAGGTCTCGCCAAGACGCTCGTCGTACAAACGATCGCAAAGATTCTCGACGTCAATTTCAGACGCATTCAGTTCACTCCTGACCTGACCCCGTCCGATATTACCGGAACAACCGTGCTCGAAGAAGACGGACAAGGAAGAAGATCCTTCAGGTTCGTCGAGGGACCGGTCTTCACGAACATCCTGCTCGCCGACGAAATCAACCGCACGCCGCCCAAAACGCAATCGGCGCTCTTACAAGCAATGCAGGAGCGCGAAGTTACCGCGGGCGGCGTTACCTATAAACTGCCGGATCCGTTTCTCGTCGTCGCGACTCAGAACCCGATCGATCAGGAAGGAACATATCCCCTGCCGGAAGCGCAACTCGACAGGTTCATGTTCAATATTAAGATCGACTATCCGACACTGGAAGAGGAAGAGCGCATACTAACCGCGACCACGCGCGGGGAAACGGCGGAACCGCAGAAGTTATTGAACTCGAAAATACTACTCGGAATGCAGAAGCTCGTATCGTCCGTCGCGGTAAGTCAATATGTGATTCAGTACGCCGCGCGATTGACGCGCGCGACTCGACCGACCGATCCAAGCGCGCCGGAGTTCGTACGCGAACTCGTCGACTGGGGCGCGGGACCGCGCGC
>ONJR01000144.1 GCA_900318195.1 uncultured Planctomycetota bacterium | reverse complement strand
TCAACGCCGAATCTGGTTCGATTCAAGTCAATTGGAACGCCGTGGATTACGCCGACGGATATAGGCTATATGTGTCGATAGACGGAGACGATCGTCAACTGATACATGACGGGATCGAACGCGAGTATACATACTCCGCCAATAACGGACATAGTCATATCTTTTCGGTCGTGGCGTATAGCGAGCTAGGCGAGTCCGGGTATTCAAATGAAGTTGTGAACAAACCGATTTTAGCGGTCGCCGCAGAAGCTAACAACGTCATCTCTGTTTCGTCCATCACGCCAAACGAGTCAGACGTCAAGTACGAATGGTCGTATCGAGACGACGCAGGGCAACTTCAACCTCTGACGTCGAGCGACGCGAGTTATACTCGCAACGAGATCGACGGAACCTTAGGGCGAACAGTCGTCCTAACAATAACAGGCGAAGAGGCGTCTTCCGGTTCCCGAGCACAGTTTACTTTCGAGCCAGGCGCGCCGTCAATACCGGATTTGAACGGCGTCTATGTTAAAGAGAACCGAGCGATCAAGCTTAACTGGAGCCCCCAATCTAATGTTACCAACTATGCGTTAACGTACACCGTTGGCGAAGACGAGACTGTTCACACCGTAGCGGATGCGCTTGACGGTAAATATACTCTGACCGAACTCCTTGCCGACACGTCCTACAACTTTACTCTTACGGCAACGAATGCGAAAGCGTCGCAAAGCTCGATGTTCTCAATAAAGACGCCCTGGACGAAATCAACAACAATAACGGACGCGATATATTCCGGAGAACCCAACGCCACTTCGGGCGAAATAGAGTTAAGGTGGACTGCTGTTGATTATGTCGACGAATACCGAGTTTTCGTCGAGATCGACGGTCAAATGCAATCCGACGCGATTTACACCGGCTTGGGGCAAACGACAAATTTCACGGCGCTAAGCGGTCATACGTACGAGTTCGTCGTTGAGACGCGGAGCGAGATCAATACGTCGTCGTCGAATTCCGTAATCGTTAAGCCCCTGTTGGCGACGGCCAGTGAAAATAACGGCGTTATTAGCGCGACTGTCCAGCCGACGTCCTCTGAGGTCAGATACGAATGGTCGTACCTGGTCGATGGTGAGAAACATATCATTCCAGCAACTGAATCAACATATACGCGCTCATTAAACGACGATACTCTTGGGCGAACATTATCGTTGGCGATAATCGGGCTTGGGGCGTCGTTAAATTCAAAAGCCACATTCGACTTTGTCCCACCTGCCCCGTCTAAACCGGAACTTGAAGTTTTATACGACGCCAAAATGGTATCGCTTACAGTAAAACGCAACGTAATAAGCAACGCGTTGAAATATGAACTACATTATACCGTAAATAATGGCGAGAAGCAGACTGTTGCGTTATCAGAAACTGATTCCTTTACCATAGAGGACAACGAATTAGCGCGAGGAGCGACGTACAGTTTCCAACTTGTAGCAACTAACGATTGCGGCTCAACCGCGTCGGACGTCGTTATGAAATATATTGATCCAATTCCGACGACCCCTACAAATGTCTCTGCTACGTACTCGGGCGAATTGAACGCAGTTGTCGGCTCGATCAAAGTAAGTTGGGACGCGTCTGATTTAGCTGACGGTTATAACCTTTACGTGTCTGTTGACGGAAATCAACCGAATTTGATTTATCATGGCGAACGTCGCGAATACGTATACGACTCGAACAATGTTGCAACTGGTCATAGCTATAGTTTTACAGTAGTAGCGTACAGCGAACTTGGCAATTCCGCTTTTTCTTCTCCGGTTCTGGTGAAACCGTTGCACGTGATCGCAGAGGAAAACAATAACGCTATAACGGCGTCTGTAACTCCCAATGACGCGGAGTACGAGTATGAATGGTCGTATATAGACTCAGGCGTAAGTTATCCGCTTAACGTTACCGGTCTGACTTACGAACGAAATGCAACCGACGGCACGTTGGGAAGAATTGTATCGCTTACGATAACAGGTAAAGATAAATCGTCAGGTTCCTGCGCCTCGTTTACCTTTGAGCCAGGCTCTCCTGCCGTTCCCGATTTTACCGCTACATACGAAAAAGCAGATAGATCGGTTTCAGTAACATGGACGCCGCAAGCTAACGTGAACGAATATGAGTTGTCGTATGTTTTCGGGAACTCTTCTGAAAGTCATACAGTTGAAATTACGACAGAAGGAACCTACGTATTAAAAGATCTCTTGCCCGACACTACGTATGCTTTTACACTTAAAGCCACGAACGCTAGCGGTTCGCAATCGGCAACGCGTATAATAACTACCCCTGTTACGACGGCTTCCACCTTGGAAACCGCCATATATTCCGGACAACCTAACGCAACTTCTGGCGAAGTAGCGCTAAAGTGGACTGCTGTTGACTATGCTGACGTTTATCGCGTATATGTTAAAATTGACGGTCAGCTGCAATCAGAACCGATTTATTCTGGAACCGATCAAACAACAAAATACAACGCGCTAAACGGTAAGACGTACGAATTCGTCGTAGAAACGCAGAGTGAAATGAACGCGGCTCTGTCGAATAGTGTAACCGCAAAGCCTATATTAGCTTCGGCAACAGAGAATAAGAACGTTATTAGCGCGTTTGTGCAGCCGACGTCCTCGGAAGTAAGATATGAATGGTCGTATCTGGATGGAAGTGAAAAGTATATCCTTCCAACGACAGATTCTACATATTCACGCTCTTCTAGCGACAATACACTAGGACGAAAAATCTCATTATCGATAATTGGTATCGGCGCTTCGACCAATTCCGTCGCCACATTTGACTTCGTGCCGTCCATGCCGTCTAAGCCGAAACTAGACGTTGTATACGACCCTGAATCTGTCGTCCTTACAGTAAAGCGTAATATCATCGACAACGCGTTGAAATATGAGCTACGTTATACCGTAAGCGATGGCGACGCTCAGTCTGTTGCGCTTACAGACGCCGAGTCATTTACTATAAGAGACAACGAATTGGTTCGTGGCGCCACCTATGTTTTCCAACTTCTCGCAATTAACGACGCCGGCGCCACCCTTTCAGACTCAGCTACCGTAGATATTGAACCCGTTCCATCAACGCCGACGAATCTTTCTGCGGTTTACTCGGGTGAACCGAACGCCGAAGTCGGCTCGATAAAAGTTAATTGGAACACTGTTGACTTTGCGGACGGCTATCGCCTCTACGTATCTGTCGACGGTAATACGCCGAGTCTGATTTACAGTGGTGAAAATAGCGAATACGTTTGCGATTCTAATCTCGTCGTAAATGGTCGTCGTTATGATTTCACAGTAGTAGCGTATAGTGAACTTGGCGAATCTCTTCCTTCTAGCTCCTTCGCTTGTTCTCCATTTGTAGCTGTTACAAGCGAATCAAATAACGTTATAGCGGTAACCTCACTAACGCCTATCTCTGCCGAAGTGGAGTATTCATGGTCGTATATAGACGACTTGGGTCGCGTCCAACCGCTATCGGCAGAAGGTAATAGCTACACACGCAACGAACAGGACGAAACGCTCGGGCGCGTAGTTACGCTAACGATAACAGGCGTCGGCGCGTCGTCTGGTTCCAAAGCGACATATAACTTTGATCCAAACGCGCCTTCAATTCCCGATTTGACAGGAGCATACGATAGGGAAAAGAGAGCCGTTGAAGTTACTTGGACTCCTCAAGCGAATGTAACGCAATATTCCTTGTCCTACACAATCGGCGACGACGATACTGTTCATACCGTTGAAGAAACGCCCAATGGCAAGTATACGCTTACGTCATTGAACCCAGACGCATCCTATACCTTTATACTTACCGCGTCGAATGCGAAATCTTCACAATCTGCCTCTGTTACAGTTAAGACTCCAATAACGAAATCGCCAACGCTAACCGAAGCCGTATATTCCGGCGAGCCGAATGCGGTCTTAGGAACTGTGTCGCTCAAGTGGACGAACGTCGATTATGTCGATGAATATCTGATCTACGTTACGATAGACGGGGTATTACAGTCAGAGACGATAAATGTTGGCAAGGCGCTTTCGACAACGTATGAAGTTCAAACTGGCAAGCGTTATGAATTCTCCGTAGAGGCAAAGAGCGAGATCAATGTCGCTCGATCGAATATTAGGATCGTCGATCCACTTTGGGCAGAAGTTGCCGAAGTTGACAATATTATCACGATAAATCTACTGTCGCCGGAAAGCGCGGAAGTGGATTACTTGTGGTCGTACGTAGACGACGCCGGACGAACGCGAGCTCTTTCTACTACCGGCAGGGAATATGTGCGAAGCGTGCAGGACGGGACATTAGGACGAGTCGTAACGCTAACGCTAAAAGGTCGCGGAAATTCACTTGGATCAAACGCAACATTTTCATTTAAACCCAGCGCCCCGTCGTCTCCGGATCTTGTGACCTGTTATAATTACGACGATGGAACAATCCAATTGTCTTGGACGCCGCAAGACAATGTAACGAGTTACGAGCTGGCGTATATAGTTGGGAACGACCCTGCTGTTTATACAATCAGGACGGGTCTCGACGGTTCTTATAGACTATCAGACCTTTTGCCTAACACGGAATACTTCTTCACTCTAACAGCCAAGAATGCGAACTCCTCGCAGTCTTCGTCGAGCGCCGTTAAAACGCCGGTAACTTTAGCGTCTACTTTAAAAGAAGCGGTTTATTCTGGCGAACCGAACGCCTCGTCAGGCGTCGTTTCGCTTGTTTGGTCGGCAGTAGATTATGTCGACGAGTATCGCGTTATTATGATAGTCGACGGCGTCGAGCAAGAGTCGCCGATTTATTCTGGGATTGGATACTCGACTTCGTACACTGTTCAAACTGGCAAGCATTATGAATTTCTCGTAGAAACCTCGAGCGAGATCAATACCGCGCGATCCAATGTCAAAATCGTCGATCCGTTCTGCGCTGACGTTGACGAGCTCGACAACCTGATCACGGTAACGTCAATAACGCCCAGCAAAGCCGCTGTTGAGTACTCTTGGTCCTACATAGACGACGCTGGTCATGAGCGAGCTCTTACGGCGAATGGAAAAGAATACAAACGTAACGAACAAGACGGGACGTTAGGGCGAGTCGTAATGCTAACGATAACGGGTCAAGGCGACTCGCACGGTTCTAGCGCGTCGTTTATTCTCGAACCCGGCGCGCCTTCAGTTCCTGATTTGAACGGTAAGTACTACAAGGAAGAGAACGCCATTCAAGTTACGTGGACGCCACAGGCGAACGTAACGAAATACGAGTTAACATACGTCATAGGCGACAATCCAACTATTTATTCTGTAACCGAGCAACTCAACGGTCAGTACTCGCTTTCAGCGCTTGCGCCGAATACCGATTACGTTTTTACGTTAAATGCAACTAACGCTAAGGGCACAAGGAGCTCGATATTCACTGTAAAGACTCCGGTAACTACCGCCGCCATACTGCAGAGCGCGAGCTATTCCGGCGAGCCCAACGCACCCAGCGGCGAAGTTGCTCTCGTTTGGAGTCAAGTGGAGTATGTAGACGAGTATCGTGTCCACATTACGATAGACGGGGTTCCGGAATCCGACGTTGTCAGCGCCGGCAAGACGAATTCGACGACGTACGCTGTTCAGACTGGCAAAGTTTATGAATTTGTCATTGAATCGTTAAGCGAAATGAACAGTGCTTTTTCAAATGTCGTAAAGATTGCTCCCCTTTGGGCGACCGCCAGTGAATCTGATAATGAAATTATTGTAACCTCCCTGAAGCCTAACGGCGCTAACGTTCGTTATGAATGGTCGTACATAGACGAAGGTGAGAAACGTATTCTTTCGTCAAAAGACGCGACATATACGCGTTCATCGACAGACAATACGCTCGGGCGTACGGTTTCGCTTACGATAACAGGCGAGGGCGATTCGTTGGGCTCTTGCGCAAACTTTGAGTTTATTCCTCAGGCGCCGCCGAAACCGAATTTGGAAGTCTCCTACGACGCCAGTAGCGTCTCCCTCACCGTCAAGCGAAACTCTATAGTTAACGCATTACAATATGACCTCTATTATACCGTGAACGGTGGCGTCGCTACAAAAGTAACCTTAACTGACGCGGAGAACTTTACAATTTCGGATAAGGATCTGGTTCGCGACGCGACTTACAATTTCCAACTAATTGCGAGTAACGATGGCGGAGAATCAAAATCTGATAATGTCTCGATTAAAATCGACCCAATTCCGGCGTCGACTCTGATTACGTCGGCAACTTATGTCGGCGTAGTGAACGCTTCGTCAGGTACGATTAATGTTACTTGGAACGAAGTAGATTATGCAGACGGCTATAAACTTTATGCAGCAGTAGATGGAGGCGAGAGGAGACTAATCTATCAGGGCGTCGATTGCGAGTACGCATACGATTCAAGTCAAGTGATCAATGGACGACGTTATAGCTTTACAGTCGTAGCATATAGCGAACTAGGAGAATCGACGCCGTCGAACACGGTCGACTGTAGCCCGATATTCGCTATAGCGACCGAATCTGATAACGTAATATCGGTAACGTCCCTTTCGCCGATTAATGCCGACGTTGAATACTCTTGGTCGTATCTAGACGACGACGGTCGTTCGCATCCTCTCTCCGTTCATGGTAGGGATTATAGTCGCAATGAGCAGGACGGAACGCTTGGACGCATTGTATTATTGGCGATAACAGGTCGTGGAACGTCGCAGGGGTCTAATGCGAGCTTTACCTTTGAACCAGGAGCTCCATCGGCGCCTGAAGTCAATGGCGCTTACATAAAGGAAACGCGGTCGATCGAAGTTCAATGGAAGCCCGAATCTAATGTAACGCATTATGAACTGTCCTATCGAATTGGCGCTGACGCAACCGTCCATAAAGTTTCAGAAACTCTTAATGGTTCCTTTACGCTTTCTGAATTATTGGCGAATACAGAATACGTATTTACGATTACGGCAACGAATGTAAAAGGCGCGAAGAGTACGACGTTTACAGTAATGACGCCGACGACTTCTGCTCCGACTTTGAAAGAAGCGTCGTATTCTGGCAAACCTAACGCAGATTCAGGCGCAGTTACTCTATCATGGACTGCCGCAGACTACGTTGACGAGTATCTTATTTATGTAACGATAGACGGCGTTTTGCAACCAGATAGGATACGCGCTGGTAAAGCGCTTTCTGCTACATATGAAGTTCAGACCGGCAAACGTTATGAGTTCGCCATTGAATCTGTGTCTGAAATAAACTCAGCGCGTTCCAATACGATGATTGTTGATCCGCTCCTAGTTGAAGCTGTCGAGGTTGACAACGTTATTACTGTTACTTCGATTGCGCCTGACAACGTTGAGGTAGAATACTCCTGGGCTTATTTGGACGAGTCAGGGCGCGCTCAACCGTTAGACGTTACAAGCGGTACGTATTCCCGTAGCGAAGAGGACGGAACCTTCGGACGCGTAGTAACGCTAACAGTGATCGGTCGAGGATCCGCGTCAGGGTCGAGCTCATCGTTTACATTTGCGCCCAACGCGCCTGCCGCGCCCGATATTCAGGTCAATTATATTAAGGACAACAGGGCAATTGATCTTACTTGGACGCTGCAGCCAAACGTAACAAGTTATATATTAACGTACGTCGTAGGCAACGACCCTACGATTCATACGATTAATACGCAAGACGCCGGGTTTTATCGACTTGAAGATCTCATGCCCGGAACCGAGTACAAATTTACTATCACTGCGATTAACTCGACGTCCTCGTATAGCTCGACGTATACGATCCAGACTCCGTCTACAACGGCGCCAACGTTAATAGAGGCGAAGTATTCTGGCGAAACCAACGCGTCAACGGGTATGGTTTCTCTCGTTTGGTCTGCCGCAGATTATGTTGACCTATATAAGGTCTACGTATCGATAGACGGCGTCGCACAATCAACACCGATTTATATTGGAACGGAACAGGCAACGACGTACGCCGTTCAAACAGGCAAGCGTTATGAATTCATGGTCGAGTCATTAAGCGAAATGAACTCGGCGTGTTCTAACGCTCAGATAGTTGAGCCTATCCGGACTGAAGCAACCGTCGCCGCCGACGATATCGCTGTTACGGTTCGACCAGAAAACTCCGAGGTTGAATATATATGGTCGTATCTCGACGACCAAGGAATTGCGCAGCGGCTTCCGACAACCAATAACGAGTACACGCGAAACGCCCTGGATGGAACTTGCGGGCGCGTTATTACGCTAACAATCGTCGGTACTGGAAAATCAGCAGGCTCAGTCGCATCGTATACGTTCGCGCCAGACTCGCCTTCAATTCCAGATTTACGCGGAGAGTACAGGAAAGACTCGCGTACCGTCGAACTTACATGGACGCCTCAAGACGACGTAACAAGTTACGAATTATCGTATGTAGTTGGAGACAATACCGCGATCCACACTGTCGCCGACCCAATTAATGGCGTTTTTTCACTCACGAAACTCATGCCTAATACGTCATACGCTTTTACGTTGACAGCTACAAACGCGGCTGGTTCACAGAGCGTTTCGTGTGTCGTTACGACGCCCTTTACTTCAGCGTCTACTTTCATGAAAGCAGCGTATTCCGGCGCTCCAAACGCGTCAATTGGGAATGTTGTTCTTGCGTGGACGGCGGCAAGCTATGTCGACGAGTACTGCGTCTATGTGTCGATCGACGGCGAGTTGCAACCAACTGCAATTTATACTGGAACTGAACTTACGACGAACTATGTCGTTCTAACAGGTAAGCGATATGATTTCTTCGTAGAATCGTCGAGCGAAATGAATACGTCGCGCTCGAACGTTAAGAGCGTCGCCCCAATTAAAGCAGTAGCGTCTGAGTCGGACGGCACAATTAGCGTAACTTCATTGTTGCCAGGAAGCGCCGAGGTAGAATATCGTTGGTTTAGCGTCGACTCCAGCGGAGTAGTTCGCGAACTCTCTGAAAAAAGCGGACGCTATAAGCGCAACAGCGTAGACAACACGTTGGGAAGAGTCGTAAGAGCGCTAGTCATTGGCTCTGGCGCTTCGGTTGGTTCGACCGCGACGTTCGAATTCGCACCTTCAATACCTCCAACCGTTGTCTTTGAGGCTTCTTATGACAAAAGTAACTCTGCAATCCAACTAAATTGGACTAGAGAAGACGGGGTTTCGGGATACACATTAAAATATTCAATTGACGGTAATTCCAAAACATACACAGCGTTTTCTAATCAACTTGTCGATAGTTACGTTATTTCCAGTCCGTTACCAGGCGCCACCTATCGCTTTACTTTAACGGCGTCGAACGACGCCGGCGCGGCTTCGTCTGAGAAATCGGTTACGGTTCCAGTCGTATCGCCTGTTACGCTCACGAGCGCACAGTACATCGCCGACGTCAATATGCGAATCGGCGCCGTTAAACTTACTTGGACGGAATCTTCTAATGCGGACGGCTATCGCGTGTACGTTTTAATCAACGGACAAGCGCAATCTCGACCTATCTATACGGGAAAGGCGCTTTGTGTGCCGTATGGCGCGAAAGTGGGTAAGCGTTATACTTTCTACGTAGAAGCGTATAACGAACTTGGCGCTGTTCAATCGAATATGCTGACGTGTAAGCCGTTTATCGTTACAGGCGCTGAATCAGACGGCGTCATAGAGGTAACTTCGGTCACGCCAAAATCGTCCGAAGTAGAATATTCATGGTCGTATGTTAATGAAGACGGCGTATCAGTAACGCTTTCTACTAATGAAACGCGATACGAACGTAGTCGTGAGGACGGAACAATTGGTCGTAATATTATCCTAACGACTACTGGTAAAGGCGAGTCTTCCGGCGCGGTATCGCAATTAGTTTTCAAGCCCAAGCTACCCGGGAGTCCAAGTCCGATCGCCGATTATAACTCGGTAGATAATGCAATCGACATAACGTGGCGTAGTTCACACTCGGCGTTAGGATATGAGTTGACTTATACGATCGAAGGCGACGACGTCGTTCGTTCCATATCAATAGACGATCCCGAGATATGTTCTTATCGGTTGGAGAATCCTAAACACGGCGCAAAGTATTCTTTCTCGCTTGTTGCTTTGAATGAAGCTGGAACTTCGACTCCGGGCGTCGTTGAAGTAGTAACAAAGTTTATAGAAACGCCTTCGTTGATTGTTACTACATTAGACGACGTCGTTGATCCGTCAGACGGTTGGATTTCATTGCGTGAAGCTGTAGAAATATATTCTGACGCAATCGACGACGAGAGCGCGACTATTTCCTTTGATTTGTCTGATTTCATAGCGACGAATGGTAATCATGCCGAAAATCGTATAACGCTCGGCGAACTTGGTCAAATTTCAATATCGCGTTCAATCACAATCGACGGCGGCGCTAACTCTATTGTTGTGGACGCGAGTGGAAATTCTCGCGCGTTCATTGCGCGAGGTAATTTTGACGCTAATACGGGCGAAACATTCAATCTAATTGACGTCGTTCTGCGTGGAATAACGATTGTCAACGGCGCTACTGATGGTTACAATTGCGACGAAGTTGAGGGCGCGTACGCTCAGAAGTTTGGGCAGGACGGCGCTGGAATTAGCGCTATTGGCGTCAATCTTACTATCGAGAACAGCGCCATTATGAACAACGTTTCGGCGGAACGCGGCGGGGGCGTTAGCGTGAACGGAGGTTCGCTAACATTAGTTAACGTGGAATTATCGAATAACGTCGCGGTTGCCAAAAGCGGTGGTGCGGTCGTAGTAGAGTCGTCAAATCTCGCACGTCTCGAGAACGTAACGGCGTTCGGTAATCGAACCGGCAAGCTTGGCGGCGCGTTCTACTTTGGGTCGACTAGGACGCAGATTACCAATTCAACTTTTTCGCGGAACGTTTCGGCGATAGGCGGCGGCGCAATCTATGCGTCAGGTTCTAACGTCGCTATGTCGTCCGTTCAATTTACCGAAAATGAAGCGCGCGGTTCTTCTTACGGCGGCGGCGCAATTTACGCGCGCGCGAAGTCAACGCTGGATATATCTGACGCCGATTTCTCTCACAACGTAGCGTCGAATTTTAACGGCGGCGCGCTTGCGCTCATGGCGGCGTCTAGCGTAACGATCTCTGGCGCTGAGTTTAGCAATAATATCGCGGGCAAACAAGGCGGCGGAATATACGCAGGCGAATCAACGGTTGTCGTAACGCCGTCTTCGGCACGCGGGTTAACGTTTATAGGTAATCAGGCGGGGGCATACGGCGGCGCAATTTCCGGATCGACAGTTACAATAGATAGAGCCGTCATAATAAAGAACACGGCTTCTGGCGGATCAGGCGTTATTGTAACGGGCATAGGTTATATATCCAATTCGTTGATAGCGGAGAACGACGGTCGCCACGGTCTATATGCTCAAGGCTCTGGTCAAATTGAAGTTGTAAATTCAACGGTAGTTAATAACAAGACGTCCGACGTTAGGACTACAGGCGCAACGTCGCACATTCGTTTTAAGAATTCCATCGTCGGCGTCAATTCTCCTAGTGAATTTCAGGTCGTTTCAGGCTCGGTTTCAGCGAATAATACGCTTTCGACGTATACCAGCTGGTCAAGCGGCGCGCACAATCTGAAATACGAGGCGACGCAGCCGCTTTTCCGTGACGATTCTTATGCTTTGATCGCTAATTCCGTTGCAGTTGATCGCGGAAACGCCGAATACGTTGACCAGTCTGCCGTCGATTTGGAAGGAGAATCTCGAATTCAGGGGAACTCAGTCGATCTTGGCGCCTATGAGTCGATCGTTACACCGGAAAAACCTTCTCTTGTTGTAACGACAACAAAGGACGTCGTTGATCCATTCGATAATGTGATTTCGTTACGCGAAGCCATAGAAGTTTATTTCGGCTCCGTTGTCACCGACGCGAACTTTACAGTCTCCTTTGCGCCCGAGCTCAATGGTGAACGCGTTTTTATAGACGGAGCGGAGATTGTCGTGCGCAATTCAATGACGATCGACGCGTCAGGGTTGCAAGACGGAGTCGTCGTCGACGCTAACGGCAGTTCTCGCGCTTTCTTAGTCTCTCGCGCGGACGTGTCGTTCTTAGGTCTTACGATAACGGGCGGTTCTACGACAATGAAGATCGGCGCCGCCGTATATGGTCTCGACTCAAATATCACATTTAAGGACGTCGTTCTTGCAGAGAATTTCGTGCAGAACGCGTATGGTGGCGCAGTTGGTATAACGCGCGGCTCTGCGACCTTTATTGATTCTCAGTTATTCGGCAACACAGCTCGATTAGGCGGCGCTATTTATAGCGATCGCGGCGCGATTACGACAGTGAATAGTTTGATCGTTGACAATATTGGGGCAACCGGCGGCGCAGTCTATCTCAAATCTTGCAAGGCGGAATTTATCGAAACAACCTTTGACTCAAACGTTTCGACAGCGAACTGGGAGGCAGGCGGCGCAATTTACGCGAGTAAGTCGAGCGTTGCTATCAAGAGTTCCAGCTTCTTGGGGAACGACTCTAATCAGAGTAAAGGCGGCGCTCTTTATTTAACGGGTGGAACCCTGACAGTGTCAGATTCGTCTTATACTGACAACCACGCGAAAACGGAAGGCGGCGCAATTTTTGCGCGCAACACAAGTACGATTGATATCCAGGATTCGCGTTTTGTCGAGAATGTCGCACGGGACGGCGGCGCGCTCTACCTCTCGGAAAGTCCAACTTTGCTAGCGCGCGTGGAATTCGAACGTAACGCGACGACGAACGGCGCGATAGGCGGCGGCGCGATTTACTTCCAATCGGTATATTGTCCTCGAACGCTTGCTGTGATCGATTCGAATTTTCTCAATAACGTAACACAGCGATACGGCGGCGCCATATCAACGAGCGCGCGAACGAATCTAGTTATTTCGGGCGGCTGTTTTTCCTCGAATCAGGGCTCGTTGGCGAGCGTCGTATACTCACGGGATTCGACGTCTGAGATTCAAGGCGCGACCTTCGCTAACAACGGTAAATCGATCGTCTCTTCTGTTCTTCATTTTTACCAGGGACACGCGGATTTAACGGACGTAACGTTTGTCGACAATCGTAGCGTACCTATGAAAACGCAAAACGGCGCGGTTGTAACGGAGTCGCGCACACCGTCGGCGTCAGACGCTCTTCTGGACGAAGCGTTTGCTGACTACTTAGACGATGAGTTTGAGTTCGGAACAGATTGGTTGTTTTAACCGCGCTGAAATTTGCCGAACAGTTAAACGTACCAGTCGAGGATCTCTTGCAAACAGTATAGAATTCATTAATTGGGGGTTGTCAAAGACCTAGAGAAATTATAATGACGCAAGTTAAAGGAATCTGCGCGCGTTGCGCGGCGGCGCGCGCTTGATATACATTCGACAGAACAGGCGGAAAAGTCATGAACGAAAGTATAGAAACTATGGATCGCGCTCCGTTATACGTCGAGCGGTCGTCTATTCCACTCAGAAAGTTGGAGTATCGAGAAGTTGTAGACGACGTTATGCTGGCGTGCGTCGACGGCGTGGGCGCTTTGACGACGCAACGGTTGCTCCAATGTTTCGGTAGCGCAACGGCGGCGTTAAATGCGAAGGAGGCTGAGTTGCGCGAAAAAGCGCGCGTTAAAGAAAAGGTCGCTCGTAAAATTTGCGAAGCGCGCGGCTCAATAGACGCGCTGGCAATTGTTAAATTTTGCGAAGAGAACGATATTCAGATTCTCACGCTAGCCGACGTACGCTATCCCGAACGGTTGCGCGAACTCGATAATCCGCCGCCTTTGCTTTATGTTCGCGGTAGAATAACCGCCGCTGACCGCTACGCAATTTCGATCGTTGGCACGCGCGGCGTAACCAACTACGGTCGCACGCAGGCGACGCGAATAGCGCGCGAACTTTCTGAGATGGGTTTTACGATTGTTAGCGGGTTAGCGCTCGGGGTCGACGGTTGCGCGCACCGCGCAGCGTTGGACGCCAAGGGTCGAACGATCGGCGCGCTTGGCGGCGGCGTAGCGCGCATTTATCCTCGCGAACACGAGGATCTTGCAGCGCGCGTCGTTCAGTCTGGCGCGTTAATAAGCGAGTATCATCCTCTCATGGAACCGCTCGCCGGTAATTTTCCAGCGCGCAATCGGATAGTTAGCGGCTTATCGGTCGGCGTCTTAGTGATAGAGTCGAAGCTCAAGGGCGGTTCCATGATAACGGCGCGTTACGCGGCGGAACAGAACCGTGAAGTTTTTGCCGTGCCGGGACCGGTTGATCAAGAGACTTCGCGCGGGTGTCATGCTTTAATTCGCGAGGGCGCGGCTTTAGTAGAGACGGCGGAGGACGTTCTTGCGGCGCTTCCGCCCTTTGCGGTACCCGACGGCGTCCGTTCGCGGCGCTTGTCCGACGAACCTGTCGCGCCGGGCACGCTTGGCATAACTGAGCGCTCGCTTGACTCTATCCGCCGCGCGCCGCGCGGTTCGAGCGGCGCGCGGCGCAAAAAGACAGCCGAGCAAAGCGTTCCTTCTCTACTGGCGCACGCTTCTTCGCCCGCAGTCAAGGAACGAGCGCCTCTTCCGCCATTGAACGACGACGAGCGTAAGATTGTCGAAGGGGTAGGGGACGAGCCTGTTATGATCGACGAGCTGATTCGTACGACTGGTCTGCCCAGTTCGCGCGTAATAGCTTTGATTTCCGCGTTGGAATTCAAGAAGGTCTTGAAGCGTTGCGAAGGGGCGTCTGTTGCGTTGCGCGACGATTGATGACGTAAAATTTAGCAGAAATTGAACACGAGCATTTCCAATGAATACCCGTATTTTGTTTTCCTTTCTCGGCATAGTTTCTATGCTGATCGGTCTTGCAATGCTAATTTGCATTCCATGGGGCTTAGAGGCTTTTGGCGGCGTGGAAGCGGACGCGCGCGGTATGTTGGCGCTATTAAAGAGCGCAGGACTTTGTGGAATTGTTGGACTCTGCTTTTCTTTCTTTGGTCGCGGCGCAGACGCCTCTCGTCTTTATCGTCGCGAGGGCTTCGCCGGAGTCGCGTTGTGCTGGGTGTTAGCGATTCTTCTGAGCGCGGTTCCCTACCAACTCGCCGGTCTTGAAACAGAACCAGGTCGCGCGCTCGGTTTTTGCGACGCAATCTTTGAATCAGCGTCTGGCTTAACGACGACGGGCGCGACGATTTTCGACGATCTTGAGGATCCCGAGCTCATGCCGCGTTCGATACTGTTTTGGCGCAGTATGACGCACTTCCTCGGCGGTCTTGGCGTAATGTGCTGTTTCGTTGCTTTTTTGGGTCAGGGCGCGCGCGGTAAGGCCGTTTTAAAGGTCGAGCATTTTGTCTCTGGCAACGTGCCGTTTACGAAGATGCGCACGCTCGCTTTTTCACTGGTTGCGATTTATGTAACACTGTGCTTTGTAAGCATAATTTGGTTTCTTATCTGCGGAATGAGCTTCTATGACGCAATCTATTATTCGTTTTCAGCTATTGCGTTAGGAGGCTTCACGCCGTACAACAATAGCGTCGGTCAGTTTGACTCCGATCCTAATGTTAGCACCGCTATGGTTGAAGGCGGACTCGTCTTCTTTATGATTATAGCCGGGACAAATTACTGGCTTTTGTCATGGCTTGCGCTTGGCAAACCCGGTAAACTCTTTCGCGATTATGAATGGCGCGCTTTTGTCATTTTACTATTCGGCGCCTCTATCATAACGACTTTAGTAGGATTACGTACGGGCGATTTTGTTATTGCCAAATCTCCAAAAGATCAAGTCGCGGCGACTTGCGCTAAGCCAACGATGGGAGAGTTTGACGTTTTGACAACCTCGAAATTAAACGTTGGGGAACCTCTTGCAGACGAATTGACCTTGAGTAGCACAGTAGCTCATGAAGTCTTGAACAATGAAACGGCGCTCGCGATTGAAACTGACGCCACGGTATGTAACTCTCGATTTGAAGCTTTTCGTAAGTCCATGTTTCACGTCGTTTCCCTTGCGACTGGCGCGGGATTATGTTCCGAACGTTATGAAAGTTGGAGCGCGACGACAATCATTGTTATGCTGATTGTGATTTTCATTGGCGGATGTTCAGCGAGTACGGCAGGTGGAATTAAGGTCTTTCGAGCGGCGTTGACATTTAAAGTTTTAACGCGCGAGGCAGAGCGGCGATATAATCCCTCCGTTGTGCGCGTTACGACGATCGACGGCGAAGACGTTGCGAAAGAGACTGCGGACGTCGCTATACGTTATATTGCAGTCTTTACAACGTTAATTATTATAACGACTTTTGTTGTCGCGGTCATCGAGTCGCACGGTAGTTGGCAACGAGAAGGTCAGACGCCGATTGAGACTATTTTTGACCTTGGCACAGGTACGCTGGCTATGTTTGCCAATACTGGTTTGGCATTTGGTAACTTTGGTTCACAAGGGAACTATAGTTGCGTTAGCGATTTGACAAAGTTGATCTACAGCTGGGCGATGATCGTCGGACGTCTTGAAATTTGGCCGGTACTGGCGATATGCTCCGTGAGGTTCTGGCGCAATCGGTGATAGCCGTTAATTTCGCCAGTTCTTGACAAGCTTGACAAGAAACTCGACGTTTTCCACCGGCGTCTCCTTGAGAATTCCATGTCCCAAGTTAAATATGAAGCCCGGTCGAGCGCCGACCGTCTCTAAAATGCGTAGCGCTTCACGTCTAATAACGTCTTGCGGCGCCAACAGCGTTGCGGGATCAAGATTGCCTTGAATAGCGCGCTCGCCTATAATTTGCCATGCGTCTGCGATCGGCGTTCGCCAATCAACGCCCACGCAATCGACGTCGAGAGTCGCAAAGGCGGAGAGTAACGAGGGCGCCCCTGAACCGAAGTAGACGATCGGCGCGCTTGGCGTTATCGCGTTGACGAGCTCGCGCGTTGCTGGCAGAACGTACTCGCGATAGTCCTCGACGCTTAGACGTCCCACCCAACTATCGAAGATTTGCACGACATGCGCGCCTGATTGGATCTGCGCGTTTAAGTATCGAGCCGATGAACGCGCTAGGATCGAGAGGAAGTCGCGCCATGCGCTTGGAAACGTCTTCATGAAGGCGAGTGTCCTGACATATTGTCGACTCGCTCCTCCCTCAATGGCATAACTTGCAAGCGTAAAAGGCGCGCCCGCGAAACCAACGACCGGTAGCGGATCAACGGCGCGTCGTGTGAGTTCAACCGTTTCAAAGACAAAGTCCAGTTGCGCGAGATCGAACTCGCCGTTGACGCGCGTAAGATCGGTAGGGGTTGAAAGCGGATTGCCGATATGCGGACCTTCTCCTGGAAGAAATGATAGTTCGAACCCGAGCGGTTCGAGAATCGGCAGTAGGTCGGAGAAAATAATCGCGGCGTCGACTCCAATGCGTTCGACAGCGGTTCTCATGACGTCCGCGCATAGCGTCGGCGTTTTGCAGAGCTCTAAAAAGGTCGTGCCTTCACGCACCGCTCGATATTCCGCCATATATCGCCCCGCCTGGCGCATGAGCCAAATCGGCGGACGTTCGACTTTTTCGCGCCGCAACGCTTTTAGTAACAACTGCTCGCCCATAGTAGACCCTCCCTTATTAATTCTCGCGTTGCGTCTCTGCTGTCGACGATTGCGTCGTAGAACGCGTTTTACTAGGCGCTGTGTTCTTCTTTTCCTTCATGACGAGTCCAAAGTAATATGCGGCGCCGAACAGTGCGATTCCTAGTAGCGTGCGTTTCACAATGCGCATTGTTTGGCGTTGCGTTTCCACGAGCGCGCGGCGGCGGTCTTCCGAAATTTGTCTTGGCGACGTCATCAATTAACTCCATGTTCAATTTTGATCGCGTAACAATCACGACTGTAAAGTATAGCCTCTTTACTTTTTTTTTCAACGCCAACGAAAGTTCTTCTGAGTTGCTTTTTGCGCGCGTTCAGATATATTGGTGAACAACGTAGTCCGCCGGGACAAATGGCATATTCAACGAACCGTCGATAGAGTAAGGTGAAAGGTTGCTGGAATGAGAAAAAAGTTGAATCAAGAAACGCGTCGCGATTTCGTAAAACTAAGCGCGGCGACGACCTTAGGATTTGGATTTGCCGCATTGCAGACGGAAACGTCCCGCGCGCAAATTATTGGCGCTAACGACAAGGTTAGATTGGCGTTCGTCGGGCTAGCGAATCGCGGCGGTCAGCTCCTTACCGCTTTTACCAAGTCGTCTGACTTGCGGATTACCGCGTTTTGCGACGTTGATTCCAAAACCCTGGCGCTCGCGTCTGAACGTTGGGGAGACGGCTCGCAAGCTCTTGTAAACGACTTTCGAAAGTTATATGATCGGCGCGACGTCGACGGACTTGTCTTGGCGACGCCAGATCATTGGCACGCTTATCAGACGATCGAGGCGTGTAAAGCCGGCAAGGACGTTTACTGCGAAAAGCCGCTGGCGACCTCCATTGGCGAGGGGAGAATGATGGTGGAAGCGGCGCGAAAGTACAAGCGTGTTGTTCAAGTCGGAATTCATCGGCGTAGCGCGCCTATTTACCAGAGAATTTTCGACGAACTCGGACTTGAAAATAAGATTGGTCGCGTTACGGTTGCGCGCACGGGGCACTGCTCTAATATGTATCCAGCCGGAATGGGAAAGGCGAAGCCGACAGCTCCTCCAGACAATATCGACTGGGAATTGTGGCTCGGACCACGTCCAGAACGAGCGTATCAAGAAAATATCACGCCGTACAAATTCCGATGGTGGGATGAATATTGTTCGCAAATTGCAAATCAAGGGGTTCACTTTTTCGATATGATTCGTTGGGCTCTTCGCGAGAAGGCTCCGACGTCCGTATGCGCCATGGGCGGTAAGTTTGCCGTCGACGACGATCGCACGATTCCCGATACAATGGCGGCGTGCTTCGAGTTTGCCTCAGGGCGTCTCGTTACGTTCAATCACTTCGAGAGCAACGGCAATCCCATTATGGCGACCGACGAGAATTTTCGACCTTTAGGTTGGGTAGAATATCGCGGTACGGAGGGAACCTGTTACGTCTATGACAATCGCTACATGATTAAATCTGAGAAACCAGGTCAATTCCAAGAGAAGAAAGCGCGCGCCAAGGATGAAATTTACCAGCTGGAAGGCTCCGCGCAACAGAACGCGGACGCGACCGCTTTGCACGCGCAGAATTTCATCGACTGTATGCGAACGCGCAATCTTCCCAACACAGACGTTGAGGAAGCGCACCTGAGCACAGCGATGAGTCATCTGGCTAATATTTCTCTCAAGGTACGGCAACGTATTGAGTGGGACTCCGAGAGTGAACGCATAACGAACATTCCAGAAGCAAACGAGTTGTTAACCGCAACGTATCGAGCGCCTTGGCAACTCACTTTGTAACGAATGCGCAAGACGATGACGTATCAATCAATCGAACGGAAATTCGCCGCCATTATTTTAGCGGCTGGCAAAAGTAGTCGTTGTAGGACGGAGCGCGTGCGCGGCGTGAATCTGCGGGGAATTGAACGTAAAAAAACTTTCTTTCCCTTGGCGGGCGCGTCGGCGTGTCTCTTTAGTCTTACCGCATTCGGCGAGCGGTCAGACGTTTTTCAAACGATACTAGTAGTTGCGCCGGAGGATAGAGACGAAGTGTTACGGCGTTACGGCGAGACGCTTGCGAGATATAACGTCGAGCTTGTCAACGGCGGCGCCGAGCGGTTCCTTTCGGTAGAGAACGCTTTGCGTCTGGTGAAAACGGACGCGGATTTTGTCGCGGTTCACGACGCCGCGCGACCTTGCGTTTCTCAGTTAGAGATTGACGCTGTTTTCGACGAAGCCAAGCGTTCTGGCGCCGCTATATTAGCCGTGCCGACGGTTGGCGCGCTCAAAAGAGTGCGAACAGATAGCGAGCGTTCGGTCGTTGTCGAGAGTAAGTCGCGCGCTGGAATTTGGGAGGCGCAGACGCCTCAAGTTTTCCGGCGCGACATTCTCGTCAAGGCGTATCGCGAACGAGCAAGCGACGCGGCGCCGCTCGACGATTGCGGGCTAGTTGAAGCTCTAGGCGTCGAGGTCTCCGTTGTGCGCGGCGATAGACGGAATATTAAAATAACGTCTGAGGACGAGTTGGCTCTGGTTGAAACAATTTTGAAAGATAGCGCGCTTGTCAAGTAAAATCGTCGCCGTCTCTTTCGGGACGGCGACGATTTTTATGGAAAGGCATGAACGCAAGAGAATGCGTCGGCAGTTTTAGAGACAATCATTTCATGATCAAGCGATATCGGTCGTGAAGGGTAGCGCCTTTGCTAAGGAATCGGCGTTGAGCAAGGTCATAAAGAATCTTTCCACGCCTAGCGCGCATCCTGAAGACGGCGGTAGACCGCAGTCCATAGCGGCAAGCAGTCGCGATTCTACCGGTAGGGTTGGCGAACCGTCCTTCTTGCGCTGTTGGGAGATCGTTGCGATTCTATTTCGTAGCGTACCTGGATCGAGGAGTTCGTCGTAGCCGTTTGCTAGTTCGACGCCATTTATGAAGAGCTCAAATCTTCGCGCAACGAGCGCGCCAGCGACGCGCGCAGTTTGCGCTAATTGAGACTGCGCCCCGGGATAGTCGTAAACGATCACAGGTTCGTTTCGTCCAAGCTCTGGTTGAATGATTTCACTAAAAATGAGATCGATCCAATCTTCTGCTTGCGTCTGCTCGTCATAGGAGTCTGGGAAGGCGATTTCATTTGCGACAGCGACCTCCAACAGTTCGCGCGAGTCCGCTTCAAGGGGATTGATCGCCGTTTTTTCGAGAAAGACGTCGACGAACGGTCGCTCTTTTACCGGATTACAGAAGCTAGGTTGAGGTTTTTCACCGACAATCTCGTAAAACCGGCGCGCCGCCGTTTCGACAAGCTCAGCAAGAAAGGCGCGCCCTTCCTCGTAATCAATCCCTTTGCGATACCATTCCAACATAGTGAACTCAATATTGTGGAACCGTCCAAAATCGCCTCGTCTGTAAGCAGGCGCGAGTTGATAGATCGCGTCCATTCCTGCGGCGAGTAGGCGTTTCATGGCGAATTCGGGCGACGTCTGCAAATAGAACGTTTCGCTCTTTGCGTTCGCGTCGTAAGAATAGGGGTATCGCTTTTTGTAGAACGAATCCGGCTCTTGCCAACATTTTTCGATTTCGACCGGAATCGGCTCGACATACCGATCGACAACGGCGTCGCGCGAAAGAGTTGGCGTCGAAACTTCGACAAAATCGCGTTCGTCAAAAAAGGCGCGTATAATTCGATTCAGGACAGCGCGGCGTTTGATGTTTTCTATCGGCGCCGACGGTTGGAATATGAATTCGTTCACGGCTGATAAAGTAGGTTGTTTAGAAGCTCAAGGAAAACAACAAGGAAAGGAACGCGGCAGTGGTTCATTCAAACGAAAATTCAAAGGCGTCGCCTTTAAAGTTGCCGCCGACGACGAATTGACGCGCCGTTTCCGAGAACTCGTCTTCGTAATTCACGTGCAAATGTCCGCACAACAGCGCTTTGACGAGTTTCTGCTCGCGGAGCCAATTGACGAATTGCAAAGTTGCTTCATTACCCGCTTGGGAACGGTATTTTTCTTGACTGTACGACTTAATGGCTTCTTCTGGAACGCCCGTTACGTAGGCGCAACGTTCCTTGCGATCTTCCAGCATGAATTTGTAAAGACCCGGCGTATAGAACGGTATGTGGCACATCGTAACGATCGGCAGACCCTTGTCGACTTCCGCTTTCATGCGATCAATGAGATCGTCCGCGACATAGTAGTATACGTCGTCGAACGCGACGAAGTTCACGCCGTTGACTATGTGAGACGCAAATCTCAGATCGTTGGGAAAAGCGCGTTGCACGCGGTCGAAACTTTGCAGCTTGTACGCTTCGTCCTCTTTCGCCTCGCCGAGATAGTGGCTGAATTCGTGATTGCCGGAAGAAACAAAGTGCGCCGCTTGATCTGGCTGACCGTAGAAATCTGCGACGTACTCGAAATTCTTTTCACTCACGAAATCGATCATATCGCCCGTATGAAGCAGTATCGCGTTTTTTTCTTTGGCGTAGTCGGCGGCGGCGGCGAGGTTCTTTTCCGCCTTTCCGAAATAACGGAGTCTGGACTCGGCTAGCTTTTGTTTGCGCTCAGTTTCACGTTCGTCGGCGAAGGTTAGATGCGTGTCGGAAATGTGGAGCGCCGTAAAGGGCTTTTCTGCCCCTACCTTGACGCTATATTTTACGATCTTGAGCGCCTGACGCGCTTCTTCTGCCTCGGCGCGCGTCGTGAAAAAATCTTCAAATTGCGATAGGCAGGTCGTTAGTCCGGCGCAAGCGCCCAACTGTAGGAAACGGCGGCGATTCATTTGCATAGTTGTCTCCTCGTGTAGGTTCGCGCGCGCCGCAAATCACGTTCGTCGCGATTGAAAAACGACGCGCCTAAAGACTAGTATAAGAAAAAAACGTTGTTAGTCAAATCCGCCTCTCTTGCGAGACGACGTAATCCTCTCTTGACAGGACGTTCCTTTTTCATTATCCTGCGCGTTAAGCGTTTTTAGCGGCGCGTAACCTTGTAGGTTAGCACGTAAAAATAGGATGGTTTTAGTTGGCAGGACGCCGGGACTGGTAGTGTAAATGACACGGATTAGGATCGCTTGGATGAAGATAGCGCTACTCGCATTCTGTGCGGGTAGCTTGTCCTCGTGCGAATCTCTAGTCTTTAAGAAAGAGGTCGAGCCGATCGCGATGGAACGCACGGCGCTACGGCGTCAGTCGCTCGCGCCCGACGCCGTTGTTTTCGACGCTCTCATTGCTCACATTCCCTATAACGAACGCGAGCTCGCGCGCAATTTATGGAACGACGTCGACGAACAGGAATTGGATCCGAATCTGCGACGAGCGCTCAATGAACAAGGGTTTCGCGTAGGACTTATTGGCGCGGCGCCGCCTGTGTCGCTCACGAATATACTAGCGCTAAAGGGACGTGAGTTACGCTCGGCGGTGGAGGAAGAGATTGATTATGCCAATCCCGGCTCGACGCTCTCGCCTATCGCGTATTCCAAGCCAATCAATCTTCGCGCCGGAAGCAAGAGCGTTATTGAAATGCGTTCTGACGTCGTGCCGTCAATTCCTATTCTTGAACGCGGTAAAAGCGGCGAGCTGATCGGTAAGACCTATTCAGACGCTTCTCCGATTTTCAGCGTGGCAATCGAGCAAAATCCCGACGGGTCGGTTATGTTCGACGTCGCGCCCTTTTTGCGATACGGCGCGCCCCAGTCGACGACGCGCTATCAGCACGGACAGCTGGTGCGAACCCAAGAACGCCCGACAAAATCGTTTGATCAGTTGCGTTTTTCACTAGCGCTGCGACCAGGTCAGTTCCTGGTTATCGGCGCCTCTGACTCGAAAACAAACGCTTTGAGTCGATACTTCTTTTCAGAAGGCGGCGAGGACTTTGAACAGACTATTTTGGTTCTGAGACTTCTCGTGACTCAACATGACGAGCAATTTGATCGCTTTCCCGATTTTAAAACGCTTGTCCAGCAAGAGAGTGTCGACGACGCTGATTTCACGCCGGAAAATCAAGAGGAAATAACGGCGTCCTTCGAAACGCCCGGTAGGGAAACAAATGAGCCAGAAGAACAGTCGGGATTCGACGATTACTCGTTGCAGGACGTGGAACCTCCCGCGCTCGAGAATTCGGAACTTGAAGTGGACGCTGATATGCTCTAGCATTGCGACGGACGCGTAAAAATTTTTATCAACGGATTATTTTTCTCGCTTGTCTATTGCATGAAAACGAGTAAAATGAGAATGGGTTTCTGTGCATAATGCTGAAAGGGACCCTCGGTACTGTGGACGCCGCGCGTTTAGCGTGCCAACGCGTTTTTTGCCGACGCGAGCGACGCTTTTCCACGACGTTGATTTTGCCGACGACTGACGTCGCGTACAGCGAGGAACGGCGCTTCGTGGTATTGGTTCCTTAATGTACGCAGTTGGTTTGCGGCGCTCACCTTTTGAGAAAGGACTTTTTGTAGCAAACATGGGATACAGGAGGATGGACGCGGGCGGTTCTCGACCGGGTAATTCCGATGCGAACGGGCCTCGCGTAAATGAGCGAATACGCGCTCCGCAAGTGCGCGTTATTTCCGACGAAGGCGAACAGCTTGGCGTAATGAGCTCTCAAGACGCGCTCGCGAAGGCGCGCGCTCTCAACCTTGATCTTGTCGAAGTGGCGGCGCAGGAACGACCGCCGGTGTGTCGTATTATGGACTATGGCAAGTTCAAGTATCAGCAAAAGAAGCGTAGCGCCAAGCGCCAGGTCAATAAGCCTCAGATGAAGGAGTTGAGGATGCGACCGAAGACAGGCGCGGCCGACGTTCAAGTTAAGGTGAACAAAGCGCGCGAAGTTATCGGCAATAACGGCAAAATCCTGTTGGCGATCGTTTATCGTGGACGCGAGATTGCGCACATCGAGGAAGGCATGAAACTCTTGAATAGCGTTATCGCTCAGTTGGACGATATCGCTAAAGTCGAGTCGCCGCCGAAGCAGTTGGGTAAACGCGTTCAGTGTGTGCTTGCTCCGAAATGATCCTTGTTACACGAAGCGGAGCGTTCTCGGCGACGTTCCGCACACGATAATCTTGGAGCGTTGAATTAATTGCGCGACTACGTGATGAATGGAATGACGCCGTCTTGTTCGCGAGGCGGCGCGTAGTTTGCTGTTGTTGAGAAAGGAAGCTGATACTCCATGCAACGCGCTTTTGGTCTAGGTAGAAATCCGCATTTGTCGCTGAGGCGTCTTGCGCGTCTTCTGGCGCTCTTGTGCGCTTTTTTTCTGGTCGCGTATGGCGTGTCGGAGCGGGGCGCTCTGGCGTTGGCTTTCGACAGTTCTCTTGCTGACGACGAGCCGAGTCAAGACTCCGACGTCGTAGTTTCTGAAGAAGGCGAGTTTGACTCGTTGAGTCGCGCGCTTGCTGCGGAGAGACGAATCGAGGGGTCGGAATTGCAGTTTCGCGTCGACAATATTTCGCGCTTCATCCGCAACGAGCGCGTTGCGACGTACTCTTCTTCAACCGTGTTCTACGACGATATGGTTTTCGATTTCGTCGGCGAGAACGGCGAGATTGTCGTCTATTCTTTTCGACTTCAGAAGTTCACGCTGATCGATCCCATCCGTCGCATACGAACGGAGATCGACGAAACAGAAATTGATCGATTTCTTGCGCGCATTAAAGTTATTTTGCGCGATAAAGAGGACGGCTTTTCCACCTTTATGACGGAACCGTCCTTCGATATATCGCAGAAGGAAGACGAATTCTTCTTTCAGAGCAAATGGATTGACTATCGCGCGACCACCGCGCCCTTCGAAGGCGAAGCGCAAGCAGACGCGTATTTCCGTTTTGTCGACGCTATGGGTAAGCTAAACGTCTATATGAATCCAGGCGTCGTTACGCCCCTGGCGCGAATGGAGGCTAATCGGAAATTCATGCAGGACTCGCGTTTTCCCAAAAAAGTCGTCGCGGAGATATACCCTAAGGGTAAAACAATCTTTACCAAGACGTTTCAAGTTGAAAATGAATCCTCGCTTTCTCGACGTCTTTCCGAACGTGATCGCAGTCGTATCAACCGTGCGATCCACTTTTTTGTTCAGTTTCCATTTGTGAGCTTTAAAACCTATTTCGAGAAAACGAGCGGGAGGTAGCGGTTCTACAAATGTTGTAGGAACCATGCCATGCGCGTTATTTCTTTCTCTTTTTCACGAGCGCTTCACAGGTATTAAAGGATCTTTCTACAACTTGCTCTTGTCGGTATCGTTGAGCGGACTCTTGTAGCGTCGCGCCGGCGTTTAGAGCGAGCGCGTCGTTGTCCCAGAGTTGAATAATAGCTTCGAGCCATGGCGCAACTTCTGCGCTAGTCGGCATAGCGTCGATAAATAGCGTGAAGCGCTCTGGAATCGGAAGATTGAACTCTGATGGAATAACCTCGGATAAAGCGCCGCGCCCAGACGTTAAAACAGGGATTCCATTGAGCGCCGACTCTACGGCGACCCTTCCGAACGTCTCGTGGCAAACGGACGGGACGAACGTTATTCTCGTTCGCGCGTATATTTCACGCGGACGCGGCGTCGCCTTCATAATGCGGAGATTTCCAAGCGCGCTAGCGCCGGATATTTTCAAAATCGACGCCGCCGAACTACGCGATTCGACAATGAGAAGCGGTATGTCCGGACGCGCGCTCTGTAATTCCTTTGCTATCCCCAAGAAGAAGAATAGCCCTTTTTCGCGCGAGGGATTAATCATTGTTACGAATTCACGCGTGTTACTCTCCGTAAGAAAAGACGCCTCGTCGATGATAGGCGGTAGAACCGTTGCTTCGATTCCAAGTCGATCGCGGTAGTAATTGCGAGTGAAATCAGAAGGAACTATATAAGCGTCGTATTCGCTAAAGAGTTCTTTACGACCGTACGAATGATTGCATAGATAAAAGACAGACGTCGCGCCAAATCGCCGAGCAATACGTGGACCATTGATCGCGGCGCGATAACCCCCGTAGCTTAGGAATAGGTGGGCGCAAACTGTTCAATCTTATCATATAGCGTTCTGTGAAACGCTTTGTTACTTGCAGACGAAATTTCGTACCTTCGAGACGACGAGCCAAAGGCGTCTTGCGGTAGAAAAGCAAATGAGTCGATTCCGGCGTCGGCATAATGAACAACCTGAAATTCAGAGCCTTCATGATTTCCAGCGCGTCTCATAATTCCATTTTTCACCTCGTACTGTATTCTTCGACGTCGTAACTCTGACAGAAAGGCGTCGCTTGTCGTTATGGCGCCATCGAAGAACGCGCCTGAAACGGACGTCGCTTCAGCGCCTTGACTTGCGAGTTCGCTCAGTAGCGCGCGAGCTGAAATAGCCGCGCCGCTCCCGAGGTCGAATATATTATGATAGGAACCAAACAATACTCTCATTTTTGTATCTCTCATATTTTGTCATTTTGAAGGACACGTCGCTATTAGTTATCGCCATGTGTTTTCTAATTCATATAAAAAGTGCGAGGCACTTTCATTTGGTACTGGGATTATAGAGGTCCAAGTCATTTTTGAGCATAGTGTCTGCTGTATGATAGAATAGTTCATATGAGAGCGCAAGTAAAATTTCATAAAAATAATCGAAAAGAGATTTTTTTCCTTGATTTGTTATGTGGGCTTCATTATAATGACATGCGTAGTAGGGTACGTGATAGATGCGTGCGGTTTTCGCAGTCAGTCGTCGCCCTTTCTGTAAGTGTGCACGTGAGTATTTTAGAATTTCATGTTTAACTGACTCGACGCGACCGTTGAAGACAGGAGATCCATTATGAAACGACGCTCATTTCATCGACTCTTCTCCGACATTAGGTCAGGACTCGTTCCAATTCCAGCGTTCCCAAGTCGCGACGCCTTGCGATGGAGTCGCTCGAAAGTCGCAATCTTCTCGCCGTCGGTTTACCAACGCCGAGCGTCGGCGTAGAACCCGGAGTCGACTCGTCCGCGTTCTACGCTACAGAATTAGTCGAGAGATCGTCAAATCAGAACGTCGCAATCGACGTCTCGTCAGTTCTACGCGAAGTAGTCGAAGAGGACTTCCTTGAAGAGTTCGAGGCTACTAGTCCAGACGATTTCTTCGTGTGGCTTGATGAATATAACTCAGAGGCTCAGAGCGAATCTGACTCTTCGCTCTATTCAGTGGAATATGAAGAAGAACCGGCGACGGTCATGACGCTCTCGCAATACTTCAATAGCATGGGGATTAAGGACTATTCTTTTTCGCCCCCACGCGACGTCTACTTCTATTCCTCCGTCGATCCTGAATGCGATTGGACGACGCTTGATTTTTCCAATGAGTCGATTCTTTTTGTCGACCTTGGCGCTCGAGACGATCAGGTTTGGAATTTAGTCGACGCGTTTCAGAACGTTATTATGCGATCTGGCGGAGGAAGTAATCCGCCCGTGTTTCCTGTTCCCGATAGCGCTGGCGAAATGGTTGGTATAGGTTCTACCGCAATTCTTGAAGTACACGACGGTTCAGCAAGCGCGCCAAGCGACGCGACGTATTTTAGGATTCAAACGCCAGAGGTTCCTCTGGGATACAACGCGTATATTGAGTTTAGACCAGTTTCAGTCGTCGATAATCCAGGAGCTTTGTACGGAACAGATTTTGGGATAATTGCATATAACGAGTCAACTCAAGCTCCAGCATGACGCTCTTGACGTCCATAGTAGCTGAATTGAGATGCGAAAGGAGACAAGTATCGCTATGATCCAATATGAAAATATTAAATGTACCCTTATATTTGCTATCGTTCTTACACTGTTTGGTCTTGGTTCTGTAACCAAGGGGCAGACTTTAGTAAACAGCCCTGTGTCGGACTATATCACACACGAGATCAATTTTTATCCGCAGGAAGTGGAGTTAGGCGATTCCGTTTATGTTGCATTATTTCTTCAGAATACAACAGACCAAGAGCTTCAGTTCGGCAAGAAGGATCTTCGATGGTTTTACGGTCGTAAATCGGATCTTAGTCTTATGACTAACGTCACGCTTGTCTACAAGGGGCAGGTATACGATTGCAATTTGCTACGAAACTTTCAAACAGGTGAAAGTTACGGGATAGAATGTATTGGAGGTGGAGGTACTCCATCTTTAATCATTCCTCCAGGTCAAAGAATGTTCGTACGATCATTAATTGCCGAGACGCCTCCCCTTGATGATTGGAACATTCCATTCTGGCGTCAAATTCGAGAAGACGTTGAGCGTTACGGTGAGACGTTTATTACTATTAATGTCGAGTTCATCATTGGATATCTAATGAATCCACAAAAACGTCATTTTTTAGCTGGTCAATCGAGCTTCAAGGCTTCGTGTGAAATTAAGTTAAAAAAGCGAGACCCAAGTGAGATGAAAACCTTGGAAGATTGGAGTCGAATGAACACGTCATATGATTTTCCTTTGCTCGATTTGAACGATCAACCGATGAAAATTACTGATCTTGAAGATCTCTGGAAGCAGAACGATATATGCTTCAAGATCGATCCTGAACTCGACTCCGTTGACGGTGAAGATGTACCCAAAATGGTTACAGCAGGATCAAGAGCCACCGAAGACTCTGTGATGAGGATTCCGTATTACAATATAATGCGAGTTGACCATCGTAAACCTCCCGCAGGCGCTTCTCCCACTACACCCGAAGGATGGCAAGAGCTTGAAGAGCAGTTTAAACCGGGCGTTTTACGAGATGAAATACATTTTGCAAACCTGCTGCTGAGCTACCTAATTGCATTGGAATCAGGTGAAGACAACGTCAATACCGCTAAACATGAAATTGTAGAATGGCTCAAATCGATTCCTGAGACTCAAAGGTATGCGCTTATCGATTATTTCTACAACGATCCGCTACCATCCTTGATCCTCTTTGCAGAACTAGAAGGTGAATTAGACTTCCCTTATCCCCGTAAAGTTGACGTTGAGACTACTGTAGAGCGTAGATTGAGAAGTCGATTGCCTAGATAAGGTGAAAGTTGAGTAGAATTCAAATCGATATTTTTTCGTATAGAGGAGGTTGCCGCTAACATCGCAAGAGTTCCGTGATTATTACGACACAGGACTCGGCTCAAAACAAGAAATCGATTTTTTCATATCGTGCTTGCGTACGTCGATACCACTTAATTCTTCGTAACATACCAGCTGAATCAAGTCGGTTGCCTGCGTGACTGACTCATTGCTAGTCTTTGTTATTGCGCCAATTGAACTCTCGCGTTTTGTGCCATGCGATATTCCACCATTTTAATGCAACTATAGGAGGTCTTGGATGAAGAACTTTTTTATATGTGTCAAAAAAGGCTACTCGTATATGTTACTTTTCAGTCGAATACTTCTGTTGATATTGACGATTTCCGTCTTCTCGTCAGCGTATGGGCGTTATCCATACAGCGTTTTATCAGATCAAACGGTAACGGAAAACCAAACGACGTCTTCTTATCGCGCTGACAATCTAGTGTCAATATTCCCAAAGGAAATCTATTTAGGAGACGCCTTTTACATTGCGAACATATACAAGAACTCGCAGAACGTACCGACGTCAGTAGATTGTCGCAAGCTAGTCGGGTCTATGCCAACTAGCGACGTTATAGTAATTCTAGCTTACAAAGACCGCTCTTATCTTTATTTATTCGAGGAGGCGTCACATCCGCGTAATAGCGGTAGTTTGGGTTCAAGCTTACTTAAGACAAGTCAACTTCAGCCAGGCGAAGTTGCGATTAAGAAAGTCGTCGTGGCAGAAACGCCTCCTCTTGAAGACTGGAATCATGATTTCTGGCGAAAAGTACGTCTCGACGTTGAGCAAAATAGCGAGGTCGAGCTTACTGTCTATTTAAGACTCAAGGTTTTTGGTCTGCAACACAAATGGCTACAAGAATCAATTAAGATTAAATCACGACCGGAATCAGAAGTTGCGTTACTGGAGAAATGGCACAATGAAGTTGTGCCTACTTCTCTACCCGTTGTTCAACGCTATGTCGAAACAGACCATTCCAGCGGGCTCAGACATTATATAACTGATAAATATCTAGTACCGGAAATTGGTCTGTCTGAATTCGCTTACAGTAAATACTCGTTGCCTAGTACAGAAGAAGCTAACGCAACCTCTGTGCCAGTTTCAGAAGGAGCGCATATTAAGAAGAATGGTTTGTTGGGCTGTGTCCGTGAAAGATCATACGATCCTTCTGAATTAAAAATACCTCTTTCCTCGGTTGTGCGCCTTGGTTTTCGCAAACCGACGTTTCCGAACGTTCCGTCGACGCTTTCTGGCTGGTTCAACTTAGAGACCTCCTTTTCGCCTGGCGCTACGCGTGATGAAATTCACCTGACGGCGCTTATGCTTGACTATGTTGCCGCTCGTCAGGTCGAATCACAAGATCTTAATCAGAAGAGTAAGACGCTGCTTGGATGGGTGAGTAATTTACCTTATGCTCAGAGGTGCGCCTTCATTGCTATCATATACAATAAAGCGCCAGAGTTACAAAATGAGCTCGCGAAATTAATCAAAGACGATGCAGACGCCGCCTCTTATTGCTTTAATTCTCGCGATCTTGCTAATCCTTTCATGTCGACTTATGATCAGATAATCGAAACCACGAGACTCCTCGATCCTCTCGTCGAATCTGACAATGCTGGTTTTCAGTATGGTGAAGTTATTAAAAGATACAAGGAAATTGGAGACCAGCGGTACAGAGCAGAGTTGGAACTGATGAAAAAAAGAGAAGGATCACATAAACGGTAGTTGTTCATCCTGAACGTTATTCAACAACGTTCCGAGCTTGCGCTAAAGACGCCGCATAGCGCCCGAGCGACCGTCAGCCGAACGGTATGACGGCGTCTTTTCGTCACGTTCTCGCTCGCGCAAGGGTTAGATCCCCCAGAATCCTCCGCGCTGGAATAGTGGATCAACCATTTCGCTCCATTGTCCTAAGTCATATGTCCAGTCGAGCACGTTATAGCGATAACGCAGTTGCTGTGCGAGTTGGTATGACGATTGTAATCTTTTGCGATCAATACCAATTTCCTCCGGACTAGACGGCGCTTTTGCAAGTCTGATATGACGCTGAATCTCAGCCGCAGGCATAAGTTGATTTACAAGTTTTACGCGAAGTTCCGGCCAATTCTCTCGGAAAAGTATGAGGCGGCGCTCAAGTTCGTTCGGTTCGACAAACTTCTTTTTGCATTCTCGTTTAACGGTCTCATATAGACCTGACGTTCCAAATCGTTCCTCCAGCTCTCGTTCAATGAGATCCCAAGTTCGGAAATTACGTCCTATATTATTGACGGCGTTGGTGAATGTCTCCTCCGTCCAGTTAGCTAAGATGCGTTCATAAAGCGCCGACGTTGAGATCGTCCCGATACCGACTTTAAACCCGTGCGACGGCGCCTCGCCCTGATATGTGTGATGTTGATTGTCCCAAAGGTGACTGAATTGATGTTCAGCTCCAGACGCAGTGCGCGACGTCTTCGCTTTCTGCATTGCCAATCCGCTCATAATGAGCCCCTCGACAAGGAAGGTAACTGCTTTGAGATCGCCTGAAGCGACCCCTTCAGGATTGGCAACCCAATCGCGCAACGAACACTGAACAAGGTTCCATGCGACCTGATCGATTGGTTCGGTACCAAGCAAGTCGGCAAGCATCCAATCGGCGCCGGCCGGTATTTTCGCAATAAGATCGGCATAACCAGCCGCGTTCATTTTGACAGGCGCTTTACTCACGATCGCCATATCAATGAGCGCGCCGCGCGGCGCGGGACAACTAAACGTTTGTTTGCACTCATTATATTCAATCGAGGCGCCGAACGACGTGTATCCGTCCATTGACGCGGCCGTTCCAATGACCATATACGGTCGATTTACCAAGGAGGAAGCGTATTTACAGAGATCGTTAACAGTTCCTGAACCTACCGCAACGGGGATGGCTTCAGTTCCAGCCAAACGCGGTTTGAGCATATCGACTAATCTCATTTCAGCGTGCATATGCGGTTCGTCGAAAATGTAAGGCTCGTCCGTTTCGACGCCGCTAGCTCGGAGCGCTTCGTTCGCTTGACGACCAGCAATTCGATAGGTCGTTGCGTCGGCGACGACGATCGCCCTTGCATTGCCGAATAGTTTCTTAAAGAACTCGCCCGCTGTAGTGAGAGTGGACTCGCCAATAACAACCGCTTTGGTATCGTCGCAAAATTTAAGCGCTTTTTCAATACGCTCTGCGGTTTCACGATAGAAGTTCCTTTCCACGCTAATATCCTTTCACTTTTTAGTAACTACTTGACAATACTTGCTTGCACAACAACGCGCGACGCCTCTTTTTTATTCGGAAAAAGGCGCGCGCGTTATCTTTGAAAAAATGGGGAATTAAATATCTCCAATGAGTCTCGTTACTTCTGCGGCATAGCGCCTATTCCGCGTACGACGGCGCTACGATATTGTTCCGGCGTGAGTTCGACCACTTCCGCTCCTGCGTTGCGCGCCGCTTGTAACTTTTCGTTAGGCGTCATTTGCGATCGACCTTGCGGTCTGGCTACGCCTAAGTTGGACGAGGGGACGGCGTTCGTAACAATCGACTGTTGCGCTACAGGAGGCTTAGCTCCGCTACTTTGATTTACGTTTACCGCATCCGGTAGAAGCGCAACGCGTGCGACTGGCGCTTGGTAATCTCCAAATCCTGCGGCGCTTGATTCATTCACGTCTTGTTGTTCGAGTCCGACGTTGGACGGATTGGATTGTTGATTTCCAGAACTAGCGAAGGCGGCTTCGTCCCAGGCTTCCTCTTGATCAAGATTTCTTAGATTCAACAGTTCTGGACGTCTGTTAGTTCGGTAGCTGAATTCGAGACTCTCCTGTTCGACTAATGTGTCGAAAAGTTGTAACGCGTCGTTTAGATTTAATTTCGGAGACGACGATAGCGGTCGAGGAATAACTAATCCTTTTGCGACAAATTTCGGCTCTTGTTGGCGATGCGACGCTAGTTTTGCGGCGACCTCGTCCGGAAGGTTCTGTTCCGAGTCGTTCCCTTCCGCGATAGAGCCAGGTCGGAAGACCTGAAAATCTCTCTCGCGCGTCGGCGTTCTCATTGAAACTGCGTAAAGCCCAGGGTTGCTCGGTCCGAGATTAACGTTAGGTAGGACTCTTTGCTTATGAATAACTGGTTCGTTTGTCGTCGGTAATTCCTGAATAACGTTAACGAGTTGTTCTGCGGATACGATGTGCGCCGTCGAGCGAATTGGAAATTCACGTTTAGACGGCAATTCTGCAAGCGCCAACGAAAGAGTTCCATCGTGGTCAAATATTTCCCCCTGCGCGCATAGCGAGAAATGATCGTAGTACTCTTCGGAATTCAGTAATTCACCTTCGTTTTGCAGCAAGACGTCGGAATCTTCCTTTAAAACTGTTAACTGCTCGTTTGGTCTTACCGAAGTACTTCTGCGTTGAGCTAACGCCCTAGTCGAATCTTTCGGTAGATAACCAACCCGACGGTCTTCATCGATTGATCCTTTACCGCCATACTCGTAACAAGTGAGCGCGCGTTCGAATTCGTCGAACAACTCTAACGACGCAAAGACGTCTCTATTCGTCGCGTCTTTCATGGCGCCAAAGTAATCGGTAAACCCCGGGGCGCCTTGACGATCTATTCCCTGTTCAATATGCGGAGCGTAGTTTGGAATTGAATTAGGCGGTACGGGTTGAACCTGGCGATTGAGCGTAGATGGAGCGAGATTAGTCTGAGGCGAAGCGTTTGTCGGGACGGTAGCCGTCGTCGCCGCTGACTGAGCGGAGCCTGACGTTGCGAACGCAGACTCGTCCCATTCGTCGTCGTTGTCCCTAGCAACGTCGACGACATTGTTAGGAGCGCCCGTTTGTCCTAGTTGCGGCATACTGACCGGCGCCGTTGCCGCGAATGTCATATTATTCACAGGGGAAGCGGTTGGCGTCGACTGCGGCGCAATATTAGTCGGCGTGTGCGATTCAACTGCCGGCGTAGATTGATTGGCGTTTGTCGTTGCGGCCGGCGCATAACCTTGGAAAACCGGTTGAACCTTGGCAAACGTCGTTATGGACGGCGCGATATTAGCGGCGTTTTGCGGCGCGCTGGCGTTTGAACTTGCGTCATGAGTAATCGCGACGCTTTGCGTCGGCGATTGCAACTCGTTCCCCTTGGACGCGACGGTTGCTCTCGCGTCGACTGTCGTACTAGGCGACGCAATTTGAACCGTAGCGATCGGAGTCGACTGACTGGGGGTCGGTTTAGTAGGCGTCATAGCGAGCAAGGGCGCGCTTATTTGCGGTCGGTTAGCGTCGAGCGCGACGGCGGTTGCGTTAGGCGCGGCATTGGCGATTCTTTGATTTGCGTTTAATTCCGGCGCTACGTTGTGCGCGTAAACTTCGTTTTGCTGTGCGCTTTCTAACAGCTTTTGTTTGTGTCGTAGCGTTGGAATAGGCTGACCTTGTTGCGCCGCGAGTTGGATCATTTGATTTTCATAAATCGCAGCTGACGCGAGGTCGCCGACGGCGTAGTATTTATCGGCTAGCAGTTCGTTCGCTTGCAACGCGCCGAGCGCGTTCGTCAAAGGTTGTAGCGCGTTCGCGCGATTAACGCTTTCCAAGAGCGTCAGACCGTAGTAATGTTCCGCCTCGGGATAGCCGGGCGCGCGAGAAAGTAGCGCCACAAACTGCTGATCTGCGATCGCAAAGTCGCCGGCGTCGTAACACGCTTTCGCATAGGCGAAGAGATATTCGTTGTTGAGCGGCGCGTATTGTAGCGCTAACGCGTATTCTGCTTGGGCTTCTTTATAAAAAGTTTTCTTGTTAGCTACGTAGCCTATTCTGTAGTGTATTGTACCGAGTAATTCAGGCTGAGTTTCCGCGCCAGCCGGCGTATTGAGATACTTCTTGTATAGCCTTGCAGAGTCGTGATAGCGCTTCTGTTCAAAGTAAGAGTTAGCCTGCATGAGTAATCTTTCAGGGGATTCCTCGCGCACGCCGCCTCCCATTTGGTTGACGATATTCCTAATAGTCGTGGAATCGTCGTTCTTCTTAACGTCCTCGTTTGGATCCGGCAATTTGGAAACGTCGACGCTCAATTGACCAGGTTTAACGTATTCCGAAGAGGGAGACTGAAAGGACGAACACCCCCCCGACAACGTTGCGCTCAGTAGTATCCACGCAATCAGGGTGGAATGATTCATGATCGTTTTCATTTTCAAGCGCTCCTAACTTTAGGCGCGTTCTCTTTAATAACGCGCTTGTCAATTGCCTTTCGACGTACCTTAGCACACAGATAGGAGACCGACTCCTACCTCGACGCTGAGATCCGTCTTTTTCGACAGACCTCTACCGCGTATAGGTTGTATCGGCAGAAGCGGTGAAAATGATAACAGTGAATTTAACGAAAAGTGAATTTAAAACGTTTTTAACGTTTAAACCGGTAGTAATGATAAGGTGGGTCAGAAGCGACGACGACGCAAGACGAGCAATTCGAATTTACTTGCCGCATCTTTTGGAAAAACGACCTTGATCGCCTTTGCCCGTTTCCTGCGCCATTGTTTTTTCAAACTCCGCTAGATCGAAGTCGTCTAGCTCCTCGGGTTCAGGAAGCGCGCGTTTAGAAGTTGGCGGGCTCGATTTCGACTTTGGGGTTCGGGACGTCTTCTTTCTGTGGACCGTTTTCTCCTCGTCTTTAAACGGATTGTCGACGAATGCGTCGCCGCAAATAGCGCGTAGTTCGTCTTCGACTTCCGCGTCTAGCGCGGCAACGTCGAGCGTGGCGTCTATTTGACTTGTCAGTCGGACGTCTATATCGTCTTGATCAACGACAGCGTCCGGGTCGTCGTACATATTGGGTTGAAAAGGAGCGTTCTTTTTTCGTTCGGAACCGATCGGCGCCAGCGGGATCTCGGCGAGTTCATCGTAGGATGCGCCAGCGCGATCAAGTTCGCTGGAATACAATATGACGCAGTCGACGGACGTCGTCCCAAAAGAAAGGTTGGCGCGTTCCGAGATTAACCTCGATAAAGAGACATAGTTTGTCGAGTCGCTTTCGTCGGAGTTGTCGACCGCTGGTTGAGAGACTCGCTTATTGCGCTGCATACGACCCGTTGCGCCTCGATCTTTCAGTCGCGTGCGTCCGATTGTGATGTGCGGACTGAATTCTCGCCAATCCTGCGGATACCCGAGGAGCGCCAATTCTTCGTCGATTCTCCGCGCAAGCTTGCACAGTTGTTGCGTTCCCTCGGAGACGCCTATCCATAGCGTTCTTGGATTGCCGATTTCAGGGAACGCGCCGAGGCTTTCGAATACCAGGTCGAAGGGTTCGACGTCGTTACACGCCTTTTGAGTCGCGGCGACAATCTGGTGAATTTCATTCGTTGGCACATTGGCGCCGAGGAACTTGAGGGTTAAGTGAAACGCGTCTTCCTCAATCCATTTAACGTCTGGAAAAGCGTCGCGAAGAGGTTGGATAGCCCTTTTCGCGCGCGCAGAGACGTCGTGCGAGATTTCAATGGCAATAAATGCGCGGATCGTGGATTTCATAACGCTACCTCGTCGCGGTGGATTAGGCGTTGGACTTAATAGTTTTCGCTGAGCTGGATATTATTGCGATGTACGAATTCTTCGTACGGCGTTGCGCCAAGGGGTAGGAGAGCGTCGGCCAATTCGTAGGTGTGCTTGCCACAAATAAGAGGCGCCTCGCGACTCGTGTAATTCGTCAGACCGCGCGCTATTTCGCGGTGATTCACGTCAACAATCGAGACGACGTCGCCTCGCTTGAACGCGCCAACGCTCGATAAAACCCCGATTGGAAGCAAGCTCTTGCCGCCGCGAACGATCGCGTCTACCGCGCCAGCGTCGACAACGAGAACGCCGGATGGATTCGGCGCGAATTTAACCCAACGTTTGCGCGCTGAAAGGCGTTTTTCTGGAAAGAAGATTGTGCCTACTTGTTCACAATTGTAGATGCGCGTCAGAATATCAGGCTGATCGCCGTTCGCTATAATCATGGCGCCGCCCGAGCTTGTAATGAGTCGCGCCGCTCGCAATTTACTGGCCATTCCACCTTTGCTACGGCTCGATTTCTTCTCTGCGACCAGCTCGAGAAGTTCAGGCGACCAGTCGTCAACAACTGGTATTAATTTTGATTCGGGACACGCAGGGTCGCCTGTATAGAGACCGTCGACGTCCGTCAAGAGTACGAGCAGAGACTCGGGAAACAGATTGGCGACGAGAGACGCTAGTTTATCGTTGTCGCCAAAGGTAAGGCTGAGTTCTGCAGAACTGATCGCGTCGTTTTCATTGACGATTGGCACGGCGCCAAACTGAAAGAGAGACGTAAACGTGTTGAGCGCGTTAAGGTACCTCGCACGATTAGAAAGATCGCCGGCCGTTAGTAAAACTTGGGCTGCTAGCGCGCCTCGCTTGGCAAATTCACGGTCGTAATTTTGAATGAGCGCGCTTTGACCGATTGCCGCCACAGCTTGCAACTGAGAGTTGTAGACTGGTCTTTCAGTAAGACCGAGCCGCCCCATTCCAGCGCCAACAGCTCCCGAACTCACTAGGATAACTTTAACTCCGCGCGATTGAATGGCGCAGATTTCTTCAACGAGTCGGCTAATTCGCGCCGTGTTGAGTTTTCCATCCGACGACGTTAGAACATTTGTCCCGACCTTGACGACGAGGTATTTTGTTGTGAGAATGATCTCTTGTCTGCTTATACTGACCATTTTGTAAACCTGTTTTTGTAACGCGCGGCAAGTCAAAGTCGACGGTAAGCGCCGCCAAACGACAAGTCTTCGCACCGGGAATCCCAGCGTTTGAAGTCTAATATTTTTACGAGAAACTAAGGTCTTGTCAATACTCAAAGGGGAGCGCGCGCAATATTTCCAATGAAACGCGCCGCCTTACCGACCAACTTAACGAGTATCTTGTAACGCTCTCTTTTCATTATTGATTTTTTTGATAGAATGGAGGGGAAACTTTTTGCGTTGGTCGACGGCGGACGGCGTCGTTGGCTGTCAAGCGTAGAGATAGGAGCGGATCATGTTAATTTGGCCGGCGATTGATATTCTTGGCGGACGTTGCGTTCGTCTGAGTCAAGGCGATTACGAGCGCAAGACGGTGTACGGCGATTCACCTGCCGGAATGGCGGACTACTGGCGTTCACGTGGCGCGCGTCGACTTCACCTCGTCGATCTCGACGGCGCGAAAGATGGAACGACCGTTAATTTCGACGCTGTCAGGGAGCTCGTTGAGACTGTCGCGCCTTACGGCGTCGAGTGCGAGTTGGGAGGCGGCGTTCGAACAGAAGCGACGATCGAAAAACTCCTGCAGCTTGGATTGACACGGCTCGTTGTCGGTACGTTGGCTTTGAAGCAACCCGACTGGTTCGCTCAGATGACGCAAAAGTATCCCAATAAGTTGGTTCTTGGTATTGACGCGCGCGGCGGTATGGTTGCGACGGACGGGTGGCTTGAAACAAGTTCGACTCCCGCGACGGAGCTCGCCCAACGTTTCGACGGCCTGCCGATAGCGGCGTTGATTTACACCGACGTCGCTACCGACGGTATGATGCGCGGTCCTAATATAGACGAAGCGACAACTATGATGCGCGCGACCAGGATTCCAATAGTAGCGTCTGGCGGCGTAACTCGAATAGAGGACGTTAAACGTCTCTCTGAAGCGGGTCTTCCCGCCTGTATCATTGGTCGAGCGCTTTACGAAAAGACGATCGCCTTGGAAGACGCGCTCGCCTTTGAAGAGTAGGCGTTGACATTGCTGACGATTCCTGGATTGTGCGTTCATAATTTAAGGGAACAGGGAAAGATTTTATGACGTTGCCACGCGACGATTCCGAACGAATAGTAATAACCGGATTAGGATTAGCGGCGCCGAACGGCGACAACCTTGACGAATTTCGTCGCGCGCTCCTAACGGGGCGTAGCGGGGTTGTTCCCTATGAGATTCGTTATTTTGGTAAGACGGTTGCCGGGGTGTGCGGTTGCGACGTAACGAAATGGCGTAGTAAACGTGAGATTCGTCGCGGCACGCGCGCAGGCAGTTTGGCGGTCTATTGCGTCGGCGAGGCTTTGGAGACCAGTGGTCTTGACTGGGATTCGGTCGATAAGGATCGCGTTGGCGTTTATATTGGTCTCACCGAGCACGGTAATGTCGAAACTGAGAACGAAATTTACGAGATTAAGCAGTACGATTACGACTGCGCTTACTGGTCTCACCATCATAATCCACGAACGGTAACGAACAATCCCGCCGGCGAGGTTACGTTGCGTTTTGGCATAACGGGACCGCATTACACAATAGGCGCGGCGTGCGCTGCGGGTAACGCGAGCCTCATTCAGGGCGTTCAACAGTTGCGGCTTGGCGAGGTCGACGTAGCGTTGGCGGGCGGCGTCTCGGAGAGTATTCATACGTTCGGCATTTTTGCCGCCTTTAACGCGCAGAATGCGCTTGCGCGACACGAAGATCCCACGAAGGCGTCGCGTCCTTTCGACGCCAACCGCAACGGAATTGTCGTCGCCGAGGGTGGATGCGTTTACGTGCTGGAGCGTCTTTCGGACGCGAAACGGCGAGGCGCGAAGGCGTACGGTGAAATTCTCGGCTACGGTATGAATAGCGACGCGACTGATTTTGTACTGCCGAATGCCGAACGCCAGGCTCAGTGTATGCGCAAAGCGCTCAATAATGCCGGACTCGCGCCCGAGGACGTCGATATTGTTAATACGCACGCGACGGCGACTTCAGCAGGCGACTCCCTTGAGATCAAGGCGTTGCGCGACGTTTTTGCCGAGTCGCGAACGACGTATGTCAATAACACGAAAAGCTTCATTGGGCACGCGATGGGCGCGGCCGGCGCGCTTGAACTCGCCGGCAACCTGCCTGCTTTTACCGACGGCGTTGTTCACCCGACGATTAATGTCGACGATCTTGACCCAGAATGTGAGATTCGTAATCTGGTACTCAATGAGCCCAAAGAAGTAGGCTCTGTGCGCGTTATTTTGAATAATTCCTTCGGTATGGTCGGAATTAACGCCGTTACGATTGTCGGTCGTTACGACGAATAGTTAAGCAGAACTTTTGGAATACCATATTAAATCGCTACGACGTCCGCGCCGCGTTTCGACGCGGCGTGGATTATATTGCGCCCTAAGGCGCCCAACGAGGAGTTGTTTTCATGGCTACAACCGCGACTGAAATTCGAGAGTCAATTATTAACGTCCTTTCTGATATCGCTGACGCGAGCGACCTTGAATCCCTTAAGGACGACGTTCCCTTCCGCGATCAACTCGAACTTGACAGCATGGATATGCTCGACGTCGTACTGGGCCTGCGCAAGCTCTATCAGTTGCCGATTCCAGAAGCCGACTATCCGCAACTTCAAACGATGAACTCAACGATCGAATACCTTTTGCCGTTACTCAATAAGTAGCGCTTGCAGAGAATTGAACTGCTAACGCCTGTTACGTTTGCTAGCGCAACCTTCGACTTGTGCAAGCGAATGTTTTACTGTGAGGTTGTGAATTGACAAGACTCCAATCCTATCGAAGACGCATACGCGATTTTGGTTCGCGAGCATGGCTGAACCTTCCTAGCCGTCCAAGGGACGGCCGTTATTGAACGCGCGTTTGTTCATTTGAACGCGTAGTCGTCGTGCGTTTGTTTACAAACGCTCAGTTTGTGGGTTTGGCAGATAGATAGGAGTTATAATCATGACGTCAGAGAATAATAGCGATCGCCGCAACATAGTAATATTCGACACCACGTTGCGAGACGGCGAGCAGTCGCCAGGCGCGAGCATGAACTTACAGGAAAAACTCGCCGTCGCCCAGGCGCTCGTCGATCTGAAGGTCGACGTAATAGAAGCCGGTTTTCCGATTGCTTCTCCAGGAGATTTTGAGGCAGTTCGCGAGATAGCGAATCTCGTTAAGGGCGCTCAAGTTTGCGGACTCGCGCGTTGTGTCAACGCTGATATTGATCGCGCTTGGGAAGCGTTAAAGTGCGCAGAAAATCCGCGTATTCACGTCTTCTTGGCGACGAGCGCGATTCACCGTGAGTTCAAGCTTAGGATGTCTCAGGAAGAGATCATTCAACGCGCGGTCGACGGCGTCAAGCGAGCGAAGGGATACTGCGATAATGTTGAGTTTTCGCCCGAAGACGCGTGTCGTACAGAGATCGATTTTCTCTGTCAGGTAGTCGAAGCCGCTATAGAGGCGGGAGCGACGACCGTTAACATTCCGGACACCGTCGGCTATACGACGCCTCCGGAAATGACGAAGCGTATTGAGACGCTGATTAATCGCGTGCCTAATATCGATCGTGCGATAATTAGTATTCATTGTCATAACGATCTCGGTATGGCGGTCGCGAACTCGCTTGCCGCCGTTGCGGCTGGCGCCGGTCAGATCGAGTGCGCGATTAACGGACTGGGCGAACGCGCCGGCAACTGTTCGTTGGAAGAAGTCGTTATGGCAATGCGTACGCGTAGCGACATATTCCGAGCGGATACGCGCGTCGTCTCGCAAAAGCTGGTGCCGACGAGTCGTCTTGTCTCGAAAGTAACCGGTTTAAAGGTGCCGCGCAATAAGGCGATCGTCGGTCAAAATGCGTTTGCGCACGAGTCCGGCGTGCACCAGGACGGGGTTCTCAAGGAGCGCACAACCTACGAGATCATGAGCGCTGAAAGCGTTGGGTTTGTCAAGAACGATCTTGTTCTCGGCAAGCATAGCGGTCGCGCGGCGCTCGCGGATCGCATTAAATCGCTCGGCTTTGACGTGACGCCCGAAAGCCTTTCGCAGATTTTCGACGAGTTCAAACGCCTCGCTGATATTAAAAAGGAGGTTTACGACGCCGATATTATAGCGATTGTGGATCGCTTTTCGAGTAATCAGAGACGCTCTGCGGACGAGGATTGGAAGTGCGTTTCATACGAATTGAGCTGCGGTTCGACCCCGTCACCTGCGATTAAAGTCGTACTTTCGCATTGCGGCGAGGAGAAGTCGGCAACGTTCAATCAAGGCGACGGTCCTGTCCACGCGATGTTTGGCGCCGTTCGTCAGGTAATCGGTCTGCCGGTAACGCTCAAAGAGTTCAAACTCGAGGCGGTGACCGGAGGTTCGGACGCGCAAGGGGAAGCCGTTGTCTTTCTTAATGTGGAGAATTCCGAGACGACCTACCAGGGTAGCGCTATTTCGACAGACGTCATTGAAGCGACCTTCCTCGCGATTGTCGACGCAATGAATCGAATTCAGCGCGCTCGACGTCTGCGTACGAAGTAGCCGTCTCATTATACTGGTGAACGCACGACGTACGCGGCGCGTTTGCCAGACGTGGAATTAAGCGGCGTCGTTCTACGCGAACGGCGCCGTCTTGTTTTAAAAGGAATGGTTGATTTTTTCGTTTCTGCCTTTTTTTACTGTCGAAAGAGGCGATGAACGCCGATTAATAGTAAAACTTTTGTTGTGGTTGAACGTTCGCTACGCGCAAATATCACGCGTTTTGCTCAACGCCCTAGTGGTGGAACGCGAGGTATCGAAGAACGGCGTTGGTCGCCGCTAGCGAACGTAGGTTCGATTTATTGACTTTTAAATGTTCTGGGCGTTGGAGACTTTTCCGTGCTTACTAGTGATTCGTCTCAACCGATGCGTTGGGGACCCAATAGTCTCGTAGAGTTAGTCCGCTTTCGTGCAAGCGTGCAGCCGGACGAAGTCGCATTTGTCTATTTAACAGACAAAGCGCGTAACGAGAAACGCATGACGTACGGAGAATTGGATTTTCGATGTCGTCAGGTGGCGACGTGGCTCCAGAAACATGATATGCGTGGTAAACGCGCGTTGCTACTCTATCCTCCGGGGTTGGAGTTCATCGTTGGTTTTTACGGCTGTTTGTACGCAGGAGCTACGGCAATACCCGTCTATCCTCCTCGGCTTAACCGTTCTATGCACCGTATTCAGTCAATTGCGGAAAATGCCGAGGCGAGTTTAGCTCTTTCGACGAAAGAGGTGATGGAGCAGGTCAAAAATATAATTAATGACACGCCGCTTCTCGCTTCAATTCCGTGGAAAGCGACAAATGACTTTTCTGACGATTTTGAAGAGAACTGGGTTGATCCACAACTCGATTCAGAAGAGATCGCCTTCTTGCAGTACACTTCAGGTTCGACAGGCGCTCCGAAGGGCGTGATTTTGTCTCATGGCAATATGATTCACAACTCTATGCTGATCAGCGCGGGATTTGAGCACACGCGTTCGAATAGCGGCGTCTTCTGGTTGCCAAGCTATCACGATATGGGACTTATCGGCGGCGTAATCCAGCCGGTTTTCTGTGGGTGTCCGAATGTTATGATGGCGCCGCTCACCTTCTTGACGCGTCCTTATTTCTGGCTGGAAATGATATCGAAGTATCGCGCGACCACGAGCGGCGGTCCGAACTTTGCTTATGACTTGTGCGTTAAAATGGTCAAGGATAGCCAAGTCGAAACGCTTAATTTGAGCTCGTGGAAGGTTGCGTTCAACGGGGCGGAACCCGTCCAAGCGCAGACACTCGACAATTTCGCCAAGAAGTTCGAAAAGTGCGGTTTCAAGTATGAAGCGTTCTATCCCTGCTTCGGTCTTGCCGAAGGAACGCTCATCGTAACGGGCGGTACGCGCGATAAGCCTCCCGTCGTTATTCCAGTTGACGCGGACGCGCTTGCTACCGGCAAGGCCGTTCGCACAGCCGCCAATTCTCCGCGCGCACACTTCCTCGTTTCGAGCGGCAGGACAATTTTAGGTCAGCGCTTGGCTATCGTTAATCCTGAAACCTTGATCGAGTGTCCAGAAGGCGAGGTCGGGGAAATTTGGACGAAAAGCGACAGCGTAGCTAAGGGATATTGGCGTAACGAGGCGGAAACTGAACGGTGTTTTCGCGCTAGAATTGCCGATACAAATGAAGGTCCTTTCTTGCGAACCGGCGATTTGGGATTTGTGCTCGACGGCGAACTGTTTGTAACGGGTCGTATTAAGGATATGATGATAATCCGCGGCGTGAACGTCTATCCGCAAGACGTCGAGCTTACCGCTCAGAAAGTTTCGCCGCTACTGGCGCTTAATAGTGGCGGCGCGTTTCTAGTCGGCGACGAAAAGGACGGCAAACTAGTCCTTGTCCAAGAGGTCGAGAGAAAGTTTAATCCAGAAAAAGATCCGGTCTTGTGCGGGCAGATTATTTCTGAAATTCGTAAGCAAATAGCGCTCGAACACGAGTTGTCGATAGGCGAAATCGTCCTGATTCGTAAGGGAACCTTACCAAAGACCTCTAGCGGCAAAGTACAACGGCACGCGTGCCGGGAAGAATTCCTTGCAGGGACGCTGACGGCGTTGGCGCGCTGGAGCGTTGGCGATGAAACGCCTACGATTATTACGGATCATGGTGAAGTGAAGGCGCGAAACGCTTTCACAAACGAAGATAATCCACTCTACGCAAGCGAACAATCCGTTTCCATGCGTCCAGGCGAGCAAGCGCGACGTCGCGAGGAAGCCGAGCTTGCATGGCAACGTGAAAGAGACGCCGCGCAACAGGGAATATCGAACCTGCTGGCGTTGAATAAGGATCGAAATGAATCGACTTGCAGCGCTAGCGAGGTCGCCCAGTCGTCCGGCGCGACCCTTAGCTACGACGAGACGGTTTCTGTTGTGCTCAACGAGATATACCGCGTTGCGAAAGAGCGCGCGCGAGGGCTCAATCTAGACACCGACGTAACGGAGTTAGGACTCGATTCACTCGAGCGCATGGAGATACTGGCCGCGCTAGAGGATCATTTTGGCGGTCAGTTCCCCGAAAGCGTTCTGCCGACTCTTTTCACTCCGCGCGAGGTCGTTGAGGCGGCGCGCAAGCACCTAGGAACGGGACGAGCTTTTGCCAACGTCGGCGATAAAAAGTATGAAATTGACGAGACGTGTTACGATTTTGCTAAGTTCCCCGAATATCTAGCCATCCATCAGAAGACTGAAATGGCGAAGAATCTCGGAATGAGTCATTTCTTCGAACCGCACGACGGATGCGCGGGTGCGACGATTCATATTAATGGTAAAGAGTACGTGAATTTCTCGACGTACAACTATATCGGTACGTCCGGTCATCCAGAGGTAACCAAGGCGGCGCAGGACGCGGTTGCTCGCTACGGCACGACAGCAGGCGCAAGTCGTATTGTAGCGGGCGAGATTCCGCTCCATCGACAGCTCGAGAACGACATAACAGAATTTTTGGGTACAGAGGATACGATCGTCCTGGTTGGCGGACATCAGACGAACGAGAGCGTGATAGGGCACTTGATGGGCGCGGAAGATCTCATTTTGCACGACTCGCTGGCTCATAACTCGATCGTCCAGGGTTGCATTCTTTCCGGCGCGCGTCGACGTCCATTCCCTCATGGCGACTACGAAGCTCTTGATAAGATTCTATCGCAACATCGTGAAAAATATAAGCGCGTTCTGGTCGTCTTGGAAGGCGTTTACAGTATGGACGGCGATATTCCTGATCTTCCAGAGTTCATTAAGGTTCGCAATAAGTACAAAACGCTCCTCATGATTGACGAGGCTCACTCGATTGGCGTACTTGGTAAGACTGGGCGCGGTATAGGCGAACATTTTGGAGTAGCGCGCTCTGACGTCGATATTTGGATGTGTACCTTGAGTAAGACGTTTGGCAGTTGCGGCGGGTATATCTCGGGTCGTAAGGAACTCGTTGAGTATCTGAAATACACGGCGCCCGCGTTCATGTTTAGCGTTGGTATGCCGCCTGCTCAAGCTGGAGCGGCGATTGCGTCGCTCAACGTACTAAAACGTGAGCCGGAACGCGCCGCAAGGTTGCGCGAGAACAGCGCCTATTTCAAAGAGTTGGCGTTGGGATACGATATGGACGTCGGATTGGCTCAGGATACCGGCGTCGTGCCCGTGATTATCGGCAACTCCATTAAAACTCTTGCCGCTTCTCATCAGCTGTTCCTACGTGGGATCAATGCGCACCCGATTCTTCACCCTGCAGTTGAAGAACGACACGCGCGTATTCGCTTCTTCTTAACTTCGGAACATACCAAGGAGCAAATTAAGACGACGGTCGACGCGTTGGCGAAAATCCTTAAGGATCTCGACGAGCAAGAGTAGCGCGACTCTGCTTCTCTACATTTTGCCAATTTTTGAAACCGGGATTTCCTAAGACGGACGTCCCGGTTTCATTCTTCTAGAAGCGGACGCGGGCGGTATTTGTGCCACTAGCATTGTTTTTGAGCGTGAAATACGAAGAATTGTCAAGCGCTATTGTCGTCCGGTTTTTTTCGGCTACACTGTAGAAAGGAAGGTTCTTTCAGCGTATTCAGAACTCGAAATCTTCCCGGATCACCCAAATGAAGGAGACGTTTTATGAAAAGGAATCTGACGGCGTGTGTTGCGACATTCTTTCTTCTCTGCGTCGCACAGGCTGTGCTGGCGCAAGGACCCGAAAGTGGTAAGGATTCAACCTACCCGGGTAAAGTAGGCGAGTGGTTCGGTTTTGAGCTACATGATTTTACTTTTGAAGGACGCGCTGCAAAGCTCGTTTTTCCAAAAGACTCAGCGCCTGGTAAACCATGGGTCTGGCGCGCGCGATTCTTCGGACATGAACCGCAGTTTGACGTCGCTATGTTAGAAAGGGGGTTCACGGTCGCGTGGCTCGACTCGACCCCGCTAATGGGATCGCCAAAGTCTGTTGAGCTGTGGCAACGGTTCTACTCGTATCTTGTTGCCGAGTTCGGACTCCATAAAAAAGCGACTTTGGAGGGAATGAGTCGCGGCGGACTCTATGCGACGATGTGGGCGTTTGCTTATCCCGACGAAGTCGCCTGTCTTTATCTCGATAATCCGGTCATGGATTTCAAAAGTTGGCCCGGTGGGTTCGGACATGGTAAACGCTCCGATAAGGATTGGAACGACGTCCTTTCAAGCTACGGTCTGACGGAAGAGGAGGCGCGCGCGTTTAAGGACAATCCGATCGATAATCAGTCGGGTTGCGAGGCGTTGGCGAAGCGTCGTGTCGGGTTCTTGTTCGTGTGCGGCGATTCTGATACGGTCGTTCCTGGCGACGAGAACTGGCGTCCTTTCAAGAACCGTTATGAAGCGTGCGGAGGATATGTCGAAGCTATCGTTAAACAGAATAACGACCATCATCCTCATTCCCTCAAGGATCCGACCCCAATAGTTCTTTTCGCTCTGAAATTTAACGAAATGCCGACGCCTGAAAATGTGGAGGTTGAGGAATAATGGCGATCGCGGCGTCGCGTATGAGGACATGGTTGATTTCATGTTTTAAATTCGCGAGGTTCAGATTTGGCGCCTCGAGATGGCAATACCGAATGTAGTTGTGCGGCAAAGGGCTTGAATTATTCGCGAATTTGAGCATAATGATGTAATCCTGCGCTCGTACCGAGGCGCTTACCTACGACTTAATCTCGTTTAGATCCGAAAGCAAAGGATTGACTCAATGTATTACCCTTGGTTGGACGTTCCGTATCTAACCGCGCCAATGTTGATTGCGGTGATAGCGCTTCTTCATGTTTTTGTCTCGCATTACGCAGTTGGCGGTGGGCTACTTTTGGCGCGCGAAAACAGTTACGCGTCGCGTAAGGAAGACGCGGCGTATCGGCAATACTGGAAGAAGCACGCGAAGTTTTTCATTCTACTGACAGTACCGTACGGGGCAATTACGGGCGTTGGTATATGGTTCACGATCGGTCTTTCGTCGCCTCTTGCAACCGAGACCCTTATTCGGACGTTCGTATTTGGTTGGGCGATCGAGTGGTGTTTCTTTCTCCTTGAAATTGTCGCAGGGTTTGCTCTTTATTACTTCTGGGATAAATTTGGGCGTAAAGCAAGCTCCTTTGCCGGATGGCTGTATGCGTTTTCTGCATGGCTTTCATTAGTCTTGATTACAGGCATAACGTCGTTCATGCTGAACTCAAGTGGCTTGATAGCGGATTGGGAATCCACCGGCGATTTCTGGCACGCGTTCCTTAACGTCCAGTTTCTTCCACAAATGATAGCGCGAACCGGTTGCGCCTTGACGCTTGGAACTTTTTACGTTATGGCACACGCGACTTGGAGCGAGAAAAACTTGGACGTTCGCGAACAGGTGGTGAAGCGAATGCGTGCGCCAGCGTTCCTCGGCATTTTCTTGCTAGCGTGCGGTATTGCCGGCTGGCTCTTCTTTCTTCCGGAATCGAGTCGCTTGACTCTGGAGCGAGCGGCGGCAACGAATATTTTTGCAGGGCTCTTTCTCGCGATAATTGCAGGAATCGTTCTATTGCTGATCGTTGGACCGTGTTTTCGTCCACGTGAGACCTCTTTCGGCGCGGCGCTCGCGTTGTTGTTGATGGGCGTTGCCGGCGTCGGCGTTGCGGAGTTTGTTCGAGAAGCCGTCCGAAAGCCATATGTCGTAGACCGTGTTGTATACGGCAATCAAATCTACCGTAAGGACGTCGCAAAATTGCGCGAGGTAGGGTATCTGTACACAGGAACTTGGACTTCGTACGAACTTGATAAATTGCAGGAGAAGTACCCTGATTTAACAATTTCGGCTGAACGCTACTTAGGCGTTCCGACTACACGCCTTGCTGCGCCTCCGTGGTTGACGCCTAAACCGGGCGACGAGGCGGTTGAGACAAAAGAGGCGCCTGCCGACGGAGGGACGCCGACCGACGATGGAAGTAGCGAGGTTCCTGATAACTCGCAGACGCGTGTCGGGGCGAAGTTTTATTTAGAGACGGTCGCTTATCAGCAGGCGCCTCAAGGCGGAGTAACGCGTTTTAGTCCGGTTGCCACGTCGGCAGACGCGGGGGCGCAATCGGCTTTCAGTTCTGCGTTGCCAACCTTGCCCGAGGCGAATTCTCCTTCTGCCACGACTCAAAGCGCGAGCAACCTTCCTGCGATTCCAGCCTCTGGCAACGCCCCTATTTCAGACGCTGCGTCCTCGCTACAAGGCGAGCCGGATTTGACTAGCGTCGACGATAACGTCGACGAGCTTGCGAACGCCACCCAGCCGCTAGAATCAGTGTCGGGCGATATTTCCGAAGAGATAGATCGAGCTAAGAGTCCTGCTGAGCTTGATCTCGAAATTAACGGTCCAATTTCGCAAGGCAACCTTGACCTTTTGAAAGTAGAGAAGGAAGATCGACTATCCTTAGGACGAATGGTTTTTCTTCATCACTGTAATAGTTGCCATGCGGCGGAGCATGGTTATTCAGCGGTAGCGCCTATGATTTCAGGCAAATCTGCCGCTGAGCTCAAGGATTTTGCTATGCGCTTGAACCATTCGCACTTTTATATGCCGCCGTGGTCTGGCGTCGAGGTGGAAGCGGAGCTTCTCGGCGAGTATCTTGAGTCTCTTGGCGCAAAGGTTCCAAATAACGTCTTTATGAAGGACAAACCAAAGAAGGAGCGCGTTGTCGAAGAGACTACGACTGACGCGGAGGCTGAATCTACTCATAGTGCAACGCCAACTCCGAGCGAGGATGCAAACGCCGAATTGCTCGAGTAGTCGTCTCCTGAGGACGTCTATGAAATCGAAGGACGAGCCAACCGCCCCCAGTATTCACAGAAACGAGTTGCTGGGGGCGGTTCCTTGTCCTTTCTTCTCAATTCGCCTTGACGTATTCGCGCTAGATGGTTATCATCTTGCCGTCAGGGGATGACGCCAGGAATCAAGGATGATATTGAAATGACGACAACGCGCTCAATTTGCAAACTAGCGGTCTTATTAGCGACGCTTTTTAGCGCCATAGGGTGCGTGTCGCAATATTCGCAACGACTCGCCGACGTACGTCGCGACTTTTATGATTACGGCGACCCAGAACTCGCTAAGAGTGAGATAGCAAAGTGGCAAAAACGAGCGCCTGAACGCGAACAGGGAGTCTTGCGACTCAATGAGGCGAGCCTTGCGCTTGCAACGGGCTCCTTTAAAGAAGCGAAAGAACGTTTAATTTCCGTTCGTGACGAATTTGACACAATAGAGTCAGCGCGACTTCAAAAAGGCGCTGAGAATGTTCTCCAGTTCTGGACGGACGATAATTTGACCTCTTATGAAGGCGAGGATTATGAAAAAGTCATGATCCGTGCGACTCTCGCGATTGCGGATTTATTTGACGGAGGCGAGGACGCGCGCGCTTATGCGCATCAGATCGGCGCTAAGCAGGATGAAATTGTTATGAGAGGGCAGACGTTCAAGTGCGACGAGCGCGATAAGAATCCGAAGCTGGCGTACCCTCGCGTTCCACTAGCGCCGTATCTCGAAGGATTGATCTGGGAAGAAACGTTTGTCAACTCAAATGAAGCGGCTCGATGTTACGAAAAAGTTACCAAATGGCGACCGCAATTTAAACAAGGCGGCGTAGATCTCAGACGCGCTCGAGAGAGCGTACATTCACAACCGGGCTATGGTCGGCTGTATGTCTTTGCGTTCGTTGGTAAGGGACCAAGTAAAATTCAAGGTACCGCTGAGGCGACTCAAGCCGCGCTTTTTATTGCCGACCGAATTGTCTCCGCGACAAATAAATATTCGCTCCCTCCGACGCTTGCGCCGGTGCCGATTCCAGAATTGGTAATCCACGAACCGCGAATAGCAACGATCGGCGTTGAAATAGACGGCGAGCGTTTAGGCGGTACGGAAACAATAGCCGACGTCAATGAGATGGCAATTAAACAGTACAATGCGGTGCGCGATCAGACGCTTGCCAGAGCGATCGTCAGACGAGTCGTTAAAAAGGGAACCTTGTACGTAGCCAAAGAAGCGGCGCAAGTCAACGATTGGGTTAGTCTCGCTATGGACGTTGGCGGGGTGATTTGGGAAGCGACCGAAACGGCTGACACTCGCTGCTGGGGACTTTTACCTGCAAAGATTCAAGTCTTGAGCGTTGAACTTCCGGTTGGAGAGCATCGTGTTGCATTATTGCCGGAGGAGCGAAACGGCGTTCACGCTGGGGCGTCGCTTACGTCGACCGTGACGATCAACGCTAATCGTAATACTTACGCGCTGGTAACATATCCCAGCGGCGATCCCGTTGGGGGCGTTGTTCTTTCCAATCGCTAGCGCGCGGCGTTTTGCGTTTTATTTGTCAAACTCGTTTCTTCGGTCGATTCTATCGTTTCCCACAAAAGCTCCACAAATCGCGGTCGGTACTCCTCTGGACGACGTGCGAGGCTCCCCAAGCGATTGACATTATAAGAAACGAGAACGCCGTTTTGTGAAGTCAGCGAAGGATGAGCCTTAGCGTTGTAACACTGAACCCCCGGGATTTGTCGAGGTATTTCCGAGCGATAGAAGATATGTTCGCTACCGTAAGGACCAATAGGCGAATCGCCCACACGAAACGCAATGCAATCTGAAATGACGCCAGGCGTATAAACGAGTAGCCATTTTCCACAAAGTTTGCCGCACGGTATTTTTGATACGGAAAATTCAGTCGATACGTTGGGGACTAGAGTAGACTTCGTTTCCAATAGCGAGCGAAAATCCTTTGACCATAAATTGCCTCCGTTATAAAATTCCCATTCTGGGTATTTTTTCAGTTTGTCGCGCTGAACTCGTGCGACGACGGCGTCCTTGCGGCTACCTTCGTGGAAGCGGTCGACATACCCGAAAATATAAATGTTGTCGTCTTCTGAATCGTCGCAAATAGCGGCTCCCAACACGATCTGCGCGTCCTCTGTTTTAAAGGATAGGTCAGCCGTTGTGTCGACGCGAGCCTGATTGAAATCTGGAAAGTGCGTTCCTGGGAGCAAGGGTATTTCAACGACGTCAATGCGGTCTGGTTTCCAAGCTTTTCCAACAGAAATAGCAGTAAGCCAGATTGAGTCTTGGTAACGAACGCCGTCCTGAAGCCAGTAGTGTCCGTCAATGATATTCTTTGGCGCCGTCCCTTCGCTATCGGCGTTTTTTTCCCACAGGAACTTTATGTTTGCGGCAATGGGTTGTGAGCCTTCCAAGATCGCAAAAGAATGGTTAACGAGCTGTACCTTTTCAAATTCCTTGCCCTGTTTGCGAGTGGCGCCACAGAGTGTGTCGCTAAAGAGCCAGAGGTAATCGTCGGTTTCCTCACAAACTTCGCGACCAGTCGCCGCGTCGTACCGTAAAGAAATCGAGTAGACCCCATCGGCTCCGAGCCAGCCTTTCTCTCGCTGCATGAGTCCCGACCAATCTTCGTTAGCTCTCTGTGCGTATAGATTGTTGTCTGATCCTAACAATAACGGAAGAATCGATAAAATCTGCACAACTAATATAAAGTCTAGCAACGAACTGTAAGATATTCTCCTAAGTGAAAAAATCTGTGTCATTTCTCATATCTGGATTTTAATGGGGTACTACAATTTGACTCGACGCTCTCCCACGTCTAGTTGGTATTGTAGAAAAATCAGTACTGAAATCAAGTGAGCCCATGTTCCTTAGCCAAATAGCAGTTTCGACGTGTCAATAACGCGCTTCCTTTACATATGTTTTCAGTTTTTTTACTTTACAAATGACCAAACTGGCGTAGAATCTGGGGTGATGGTGGGAGTAAGTGGCGTGTTTTCAGGTGTTCTTTGGTCAGTTTCGAGTGTCGTTAAGGTTTCAGGAGTAGAATGAATGAGCGCGGGTCAGAATTTTAACAGACTGAATATGGGAAGAGGGGCTTCTGTTGTCATTTGGGAGAATCCGAAGCAACGCGAGCTCATTCAACTGATCGTTCGTCGTGACTTCCTGAAATCCGAGGCCAGGAGTATTGAGATCCGTTATTACCAGCTATTCGGCGAACTTTTAATGGATATTCAGCGCACTGTTTTTGAATATACTCAACTCGGATACTTGATCGAGTTTTACCAAAAGAAAATTAATCAAGGTGAAAAAGTCGACGCGCGCGAGGCAGAGAGATATGCTGAAGAACGTTTGAACGAAAAGTTAGTAGAGATGAGCGAACTCTTCGGCGCTGTTTCGACTGCCATGTCTGCGGTTGAAGTTCCCCAGGAGACAGCGGAGGACGCCAAGGCGATTTATCGGCGAATCGCCAAGAAGATACACCCTGATTTCAATCCCGAAGCAATGGAAAATCCCGATCTCAAAGCTCTTTGGGTACAGGTGCAGGAGTCGTACGAGAATTATGACGTCGACCGGCTCGTCGAGCTCGAATTGCTGACAAATCGAGTCTTAAACGGATCCGGGGTTACCGCCTCCGAACTTAATATTCCCGACGTCGACGAGAGGATAAAGAAAATTCACATCGAAATAGCTAAGATTATAAGCACAAAACCGTACACGCTTATTGAACTCATCTCGCCTGAAGAAAACGCAGAGTTAGAACGCGAGCGACTTGAAAATATGTTGTCCATGTACCGTAGTATGCTTAATAGTCGCAAAGAAGCCTTTGAAGAAAAGAAACGCGAGGTTGAAGAAGCATGAGCGATAATACTTCCAATGGCGTTGTTGCGCTTGACGCCAATCAATCGAAGAGTATAGCGCTGTTGTCTGACGCCGCCGCGCCGTCGATAATTCAGGACGCGCTCCAGAAGACAATCAAGCTATTTACGACAAACGTTGCAGGAGTCACTCATTTGGAGGATTCAAGCGTTTTGACGGGGCTATACGTTGGTCAGGAGCTCAAACTGCAACGCGACAGTTCCGTTCGAGACGAAGACCCCTATGCAATTAAGTTGCTGACGGAAACAGGCGTGAAAATCGGTTATGTTCCGATGCGCGTCAACCAAGTTTTTGCTAATATGATGGATCAAGGACTCGCACTAAAGGCGAAAATCGTCAAAATTGACGATAGCTATTCTTTCAAGTTGATTGAAATTGACCTCATTTTGTCTCTCTTTTAGCCGAGTCATAAAGGAAGCGATCGCCACTCCCACGGGAGAGCGACTAGCGACGTTTTTAACGCTAGTCGCTCTTACTTCATTTAACCGAGTTTAACCAGAGTCTTATTCGATCATGCTCGCGCAACAAAGACCTTCATAGAATGCTCGACGACGCACTGCGGTTGGTCGACGCACGCGCTTGGACCGTCGCAATCAGGATAAACGTCGTACGGCGATTCGCCGCCCGTGTCGGCGAAAAGCGTCCAGAGTAGGTCGGGATGTTTTAACATAGCGGGGAAATAGAAAGTCTGACTATGAGCAGACGCGTTAAAAAAGAGTACGACGTGCTTAGACGAGGTAGGGACTATTTCGTCAATAACGTTGAACGGCAACTCTGCCGAGAGCAACGCGCTGGCTCGTTTAAATTCTTCCATGAATCCGGGGTCTATTTTCGGGTCGATTGCGCTAATGAAGCACGCAAAAGCGGAAGGTTGCGCGGCGTTCCAATCGACGCGTCCTCCACGCTGGTCAAACCAAACGACGTCAGGATTCCCGCCCGGCGTTTGGGGCTCGCCGGTGAAAAAGTCACGGCGTCTTAAGGAAGCCTCGCGTCGGCGAAGTTTGATGAAGGCAGATACGAAACGTACTAAATCGGCGTTCTTTTCTACTTGTTTCCAGTCGAACCAGGAGAGCTCAGAGTCTTGGCAGTAGGCGTTGTTATTGCCGCGCTGCGTCCTCTTGACCTCGTCGCCCATGAGTATCATCGGAACCCCTTGACTCAGTAGGAGCGAGCCGAGGAAATTTTTCATCTGGCGTGTTCGTAATTCGTTCACTTTCGCGTCGTCAGTCTCGCCCTCGACTCCGAAGTTATAACTTATATTCGAGTTCTCGCCGTCGCGATTATCTTCGCCGTTTGCGTAGTTATGCTTGTAATTGTAGGACGTCAGGTCGTTCAGAGTAAATCCGTCATGCGCCGTAACGAAATTGACACTACAGGTTGGTTTGCGTCCTCTCGCTTTATAAAGGTCGCTTGATCCGCAGAATCTCGTGGCAAAAGAACCTCGCGACCAATCGTCTCCACGCCAAAAGCGTCGCACGTCGTCGCGATATCTACCGTTCCATTCAGCCCAGCGGACAGACGCAAAGGAGCCGACCTGATACGCTCCGGCCGCGTCCCACGCTTCTGCTATGACCTTAGTCTCTGCAAGTATGGGATCCTCTGATATGGTCTCTATGATCGGAGGATTCCAGACTAAATTACCATTACGGTCGCGACTTAGAATGGAAGCAAGATCGAATCGGAAGCCGTCGATATGATAATTACAGACCCAAGATCGCAGGCATGAGAAAATGAGTTCGCGCGTCCAGGGATGATTGCCGTTGACGGTGTTGCCGCAACCGCTATAGTTGAGGAAAGAGCCGTCCGGGCGCATCATGTAGTAATTTTGACTCTCGAAGCCCTTGAGCGTAAAGACGTCGCCTTGCGCGCCGCCTTCCGCCGTGTGATTGAGTACAACGTCAAGATAAACTTCCAGCCCCGCGCGATGAAACGCCTTAACCATTTCCTTAAACTCAGAGACTTGCGCTCCCGGCGCAGGGTTCCATGCGTATCCTCGATGCGGCGCGCAGAAGGCGATAGGATCGTAACCCCAGTAGTTAGCGCGTTCTTTCCACTCGCCTGACGAAGCGTTGCGTGGAAATTCGTGGACAGGCATGAGCTCAATTGCAGTTACCCCTAGTTTTTGGAGGTATGGAATCTTTTCAATCAAGCCGAGGTACGTTCCAGGTTTCTCGACTCCGCTAGAAGGCGATTGGGTGAAACCGCGAACGTGTAGCTCGTAAATAACTTCGTCTGCGAACGCACGTCGAATAGGGTGGTCGCCTTCCCAGTCAAACGCATCGTCGATTACAACGCATTTGGGCGGTTGACAAACGCCGTCTATTTTCGGCAGAAAATCTCCCGCGAGCGCGCGCGCGTAGGGGTCGATTAACGGCGCACGGCTGTCGAAATAGAGCCCTCTTTCGTGCGCGCGCGGTCCGTCGAGCTGAAAATGATACAGGGTTCCAGCGTGCAGATTGGGGACAAAGGCGCGCCACACGTGCCCGAGTCGATTGCGTTCCATATCGAGAGAAATGACTCGGCAGGGTTCTACGTCTTGCACGTCAGAGTATAAGAGAACTCGCGCGCCGGTTGCGGATTTACTCGCGAATGAGAACTCTACGCCTCCATTGGTAAGTTGCGCGCCGTATGGCAACTGGTATTCCGCCACGCTGATTCTTTGTTCCGAAGTTTTCGATTCCATAACGTTTCCTGCGATCATGTCGCGCCTCGCTTCGAGAGTGGACTTCCGTAAGCGTGCGCTTTCTTTGTTTTTTGACGGCGTTCGCTTGTTTTCTTGTGCGATCTCATATACAATCAAATACAATCAAGGTCAGTTTCCGAGTCGTGCAAGCGACAAGGCGCCCATCGGTAATTTTATGACGTAGTGGTTATTTGGGAAGTTCCGCTGACTTTTTCACTGTGAAATTCCACGAAAGAATTTTGTTCCTTCCCCTATAAACGGATTATTGACAAACGAACGTTTGGACTCGCAATGCAAGAGAATTCAGACATGATTGCGGTGGAGACGTCTCCACATAAGACGGAGCGCGCGCCGCGCTGGAACGACGTATTGACGTCGTTCGTGTTTTTTGTCTTCATGCTTTATTTTTGGGGCTGGCGTTACGGCGACTACCTCTTTGTTTGTCAAGAGAACTCGATGTTTGTTCCACGCGTCGAGTTCCTTACGCGCTGGATGCAGACTCCAGACGGTTTTCTTTCCTGGATTTCGGCCTTTTTTTTGCAGTTTGCATACTATCCAGCTCTAGGCGGTCTGATTTACGCGACTCTTTTGCTTATCGTTCAATTGCTGGTCGCGCGACTAGTACAGTTTACCGGCGTCGCACGGATCTTTACGTTCCTGCCGTCGTGCTGCCTCGCTATAGCGCAGACCTGGGTCGCGTACTATGTGTATCTTCCGTACAATCCCTCTATTAATTTTGCAGCGCCGATTGCGTTGGCGTGGACTCTTTTCGTTTTTGCCGGTTATCGAAAGATTCCTTCTGCGAGTCTTCGCGTCTTGGCGTGCGCGCTCTATGTGTTGGCTTTTTATCCGCTTGTCGGGTTTTGGGCGCCTTTTGCGCTCGTGCTAGCGTTGCTCCATGAGTTCACCTTGGCAGAACGGAAAACGCCGGGAGATTCAAACGTTCGTGAAGTTGAGACGACGTCGAAAATGAAACGCGTTCCCGTATTTCGCGTAGTTGCAATTATCGTATTTGCCGTTATTGTGCCTTGCGCCTATTATCACGGCGTCTACTATTCACGAATTTGCCGCGTCAATATTTTTGTGCAGGGGCTCCTTGAAGACGTCAGATACGATAAGAATTCCATCACAGCTGTTTTTGTCTACGGTTTTACGATACTGGCTGTTTGTTCTGTTTTCATCATGTACTTGATAAGCCGCTGGCTACTTTTCGTAAAGCGCGACGAACAGAGTCGTCGTCAACAGCGCCGCGCAGAAAAGCGCGCGACCATTAAAGAACAACGTCGAACCAATACTAAGCACAAAAAGGAAGAGATCAAAGAGAGCGATGAAGCAAGAGCGATCCGACTTGAAAAGGAGTTGCGCGTTCGAAGCGCGCGGCTTAGTTGGGCGACTTTAGCGATTATGATAGGCGCGACTTTTCTCGCCTCGTACCATAATAAGTCCTTCTTTCAAATTTTCAAATCAACGCGCGCGCTTACGCGGCAGGATTGGCAAACGATCGTCGAGCTTGACGAGCAAAATCCTTTTCCAATTGACGGCGCCACGATGTTGCGCAACGTAGCTCTTTATCATCTTGGTCGTCTCGGCTCCGACGTCTTTAATCGTCCGATTGCTGGGCTGGGGACGATTGAGGTAACGCAAGAGGATTATTTACGTTCAGTTGATAATCAGTCGTATTACCAGCTAAAAATGTGGTTGTTCAATAAGCGCCGTGAGGTTGAAGAGGTTGCGAACCGCGCGCTGATCGAGTTAGTGTATTGCTATTGGGGACAGACTAATATTGGCGTTCGTTTGGCGATGAATAATTATGTCGCGGCTGAGGATCGCTCGACCTCCTGTCTCATGACGCTCGCGACCGCTATGCTAATCAATGGCGAAGATAAATTAGCGCGTCGTTATCTGAACGAACTTACACAAACCCTTTTTTACCGCGAATGGGCCAAAGTTCGACTTGCATATCTCGATTCTCCGCGTTTTTACGAGGGCGTCAGAGACTTCCGAAACGACGATTCTATTTCCCGCGTGATAGACGACAGTCGTGCGCGTCGAGCGCGGGCGGCGTCTTTTGAAGAAGCGGCGAATAAGTACGGAGTAGCCGCCGATCTGGTGGTGGAGGTCGCTGCTTTTACGGAAAAATTGCGTTCGATGCGTCCCCTTCACAATAAGTCGACGTTGCGCGTTTTTCCGAATCTCGTCTTCTTGGCTGGCGTCGTCGACGTCGATGAATTTGACGAGGCGGACGCCGCGAGACAAGAGTTGATACTTGTGTCGTTGCTGTTGCAGAAGAAAGGCGAGCAGTTCTTAAAACGCGCCGACTCGTACATGAAGAAATTTTCTGCTGGGACCGCGCCGAAGGGAATTGAGCAGGGATATGCGACCTGGCGGTATCAAACCTATGACAAGGCATGGCAAGAATGCGAGTATAAGTTTTCTCAGGAGACTCTTGACCAGTTTGCGCCCTTTATTGACTTTTTCAAAGAGCAACACGCCGCCAATATGCTAGCGACTCCGCAAATCCAGGATGCAATGAGAAATTACTGTCGCGGAACCTATTGGGCTTTTGCCGTAGACGACTCTGTTTACAATCACTATTGACGCGAGAAATAATCGATTGACTTGCGGTCAGGCGTAGAAACTAATTTTACCGGAATAATATTGAGACCAAAGATGAATTATCGAGCGAGTATTCGAGTCGTTGTTGTGGCGCTTTGCCTAGTTTGGGGCGTGTGCGGGTGTTCAAACTATGGTTCGGTTCCGAAGGAGTTCAAGGCGGTTGACTCTTTGCCGGTCATATATCCGGATTATGTCGAAACAACCGTTCCGCCCAATATTGCGCCTATGAATTTCCGTATTCTTGAGGAAGGCGAGGCGTATGCGACGCGATTTGCGGGAAAGAAAGGGTGCGAATTCGTTCTGACTGGACGCGACGTTCTGATTCCAGAGACAAAATGGCGCGAATTGCTCACCGTGAATACGGGCGCGTCCTTTACCGTTGACGTCTTTGTCAAGCGAGACGGCGAATGGACGAAGTACCGCACGTTCGAGAATGAGACGTCTGCCGATAAAATTGACGCGTTTGTCGCATATCGCTTAATTGAACCCGGCTATGATTACGCGCACCGCATAGCGCTCGCGCAAAGATCGCTCGAAAGTTTTGAGGAACGCGTCTTTTTCGACAATCGGTTTGTGTCGTCGTCTCCTTGTATAAACTGCCATTCTTTTCAGGATCGCAAGACGGACAATTTCCTGTTTCACTTCAGACGTACAGACGATCCTGCATATGGCGGTACGATTTTTGTAAACGGCGAGACTGCGACTAAAGTGAGCGGCAAAGTCAAGAGCGCCGGAATTTCATGCTCTTATCCCGCATGGCGTCCCACTGGTAGCGTGGTCGCGTTTTCAACCAATCAGACGCGTCAAATCTTCCACTCGCTTTCCAGTCAAAAGCTTGAGGTCTACGACGCATTTTCTGACCTAGTTCTCTTTGACGCGGCTAAGAATGAACTTGCCGTTGTGGAACGCACGCCCTGTTTGCTCGAAACCTTTCCGAGTTGGTCGCCCGACGGGACAACTTTATTTTACTGTGTCGCTGAAGTTAAGTCGGAAAAATTGCGCGAGCTCCTGGAACAGATTTACCTTGCTGAGTCGATTGCCGGTGACGCAAAAGCCCTTCATACACTGACGGAGGAAATGGCAAAAAGCGCTTCTGAATTACGATACGATATTATGAGTCGCTCTTTTGACGAAAAGACGAATACGCTTGGCGAGCCGCAAGTTGTCGTTGGCGCGGTCGCTCAGGGAAGGACGGCGCTTTTTCCACGCGTTTCGCCGGACGGCGCATTTTTAGCGTATACATGTGCCGAAGGGGGGACCTTTCCAATCTGGCGTCCTGAGGCTGATCTCTACCTTAAGGATTTGCGTACGGGCGAGGAGCGGCGTTGGGACGAACTCGATAGCGACGACTCCGATAGCTATCACACGTGGTCGTCTACTGGACGATGGCTTGTCTTTAGTTCGCGGCGTGAAGACGGACTGTTTACGCGTCTCTATTTTGCTCACGTAGATGAAAACGGTCGCGCGTCGAAACCGTTCGTTATGCCGCAACGCGATCCCCGACACAATCTATATCGATTCAAATCGTACAATGTCCCAGAGTTGACGATAGAATCGCTGAAAGTCGATTCGCACGAACTATATCGAGCGGCGAGGGGCGACTCGAACGAGACAAAGAACGTCGACAAATTGCAGTAACTTTTTAGCGACTTACTCCGGCTTTGCGACTTGACGCTCCGATAAAATGAGATCGGTTGTGAATGCGGCGAGCGCGCACCATATTAGTATAAAGCTGATCCACTGAAACGTGGTCGTCGCCTCGTTTAGAAAATAGACTCCACAGAGGAATTGACCCGTTGGCGTAAGGTAATTAAGAATACCAAGCGTGGAAAGTTTGCAACGTCGCGCTGCCGAGCCAAAGAGCAGAAGTGGGATTGCCGTCAGAGCGCCTCCGCCAACAAGTAGAGCCACAGTCGACGCGCTCGTTGCCCATTGCGGCGCTTGACGAGGTTCAACGAGCGCGTAAACCAAGTAGGCGGTTGCTAACGGAAAGGCGAAGATTGTTTCGACGCTCAACGCCGTTGACGAATCGACGTCCATTTTCTTTCGTAAGACGGAATAGACAGCAAATACAACCGCGACGAGCGCGCTTTCCCATGGAAAGCGTCCGACGCCAAACGCAAAAACAACTACGGCGGCTAAGGCAAGAAAGATTGCGATATACTGTAGACGCGTAGGACGTTCGCGGAAGATAATCGCGCCGAACGCTACGGTAACGAGTGGACACACATAATTACCTAGGCTTGCGTACAGAGTGTGATTGACTGTAACGAGCCAAATAAACATTCCCCAGCTTGTCGCTGTTGTCGCCATCGTTATAAAGAGCCCCAAATCGTACGCCGGTCGCCGCATGACCGTAAGAATATTGCGCCAATTACCGCAGAAGAGGACAACAGGCGCAAGGAGTACCGTCGTGAAAATAGCTCGAAATGCGAGCGTGATTAAGGGATTGACGTCGCGCAGATAGTAGAAGTAGATGGGGAAGAGCCCCCAAATCAGAAAAGCTAGCAAACCTAACGCCGTACCGACGAGATCCTCGCGACGCGTACTAGCGCGCGAGGATTCTAAACGCGCTGATCGATCTTGAGTCTCTAATGTGCCGTTCATGCTGAACACGTTTGCTTGTCAGACCGCATAGCGCTTACGAACGGAAAGTATGGAAATAGCATAACCGGCTCGCGTGCGGAATCGAACGTCATAAACTAACGTTTTTTATGCGCCTGCATTGCCGCAAGTCGCGCTTCCTTCTGGCGCTTCTTGAAACGTTCCGCTCGTAATTTCTCGACGTTTTTCTGTTCTTCATGGTTGAGAACGGAATCGGGACGACTGCGTGAAAATAGGATTGCCAGAATGATCGTCGAACCGACAAAAAATATCAACCCAGCGTAGCTGAGAACCCACACGGGATCTTTGGTTGTCTCTTCCTCGCCTTCAGCCGCGAACGCAAGTGGCGAGCAAGCTAAAAGGCTCGAAAACGCTACCAAACACAAAAAAAGTCGACTTTTGATTATTTGCGAGCGAAAGGTCATGTTCCCGTCTGTCTGTATTAGTTAGTGGCGCTAACAGCGTCAGTTCTTTACTTTTTAACACTTTGGCTGTAAGGAGCGAATCCAGCTCGAATCTTGCTTATGCGCAAGACGCAGCTGAAATCGCTCCTCTTCATTATACAGGTTTTTTCTCCTTTGGAAAGGGGAAAGAACTTTACGCCTCAGTTCCAAGCTCTCTTTTGGCGTCGTAATAATCCTTGATGATCTGCCAACCCTCTTCCGCCGTTTCCGCAAAGTTGAAGAGCCTTAGATCCGACGCGCTAATGACTCCGGTTTCGACTAGATAGTCAAAATTGACGACCTTCGTCCAGAATTCCTTACCATAAAGAACGATCGGCAGATCCTGCATTTTACCAGTTTGACGTAGAGTGAGGGCTTCAAAAAGTTCGTCGAAAGTGCCGAAGCCTCCTGGAAACGCCACGAGAGCCTTGGCGCGCAAGAGAAAGTGAAATTTACGAATCGAGAAATACCGAAAGTTGAAGCACAGATTTTCGGAAACGAAGGGATTCGGCTGCTGCTCGAACGGTAGTTTGATATTCAAGCCAACGGTCGCTTCGCCAGCGTCAAAAGCGCCGCGATTCGCCGCTTCCATGATACCAGGTCCCCCTCCGGTACATATAACAAACTCACGTTTTTTCGACACACGCACGCCGCCGCGTTGATCGTGTTCTTCGTTAAACGGATCGTTTTTTCGTGCGACTACCTCGCCAAATTCTCGCGCTAGCTGGTAGTATTTCGACCACTTGACGACGTTATTGGCGCGTGCAACCTCCTGTTGAAGCGCTGCGTTTTCAGGCGCTGCTCTAAGCTGGAGTTGCGCGTCTCGCAGTCTGGCTTGCGCGACTTCCGGCGATTTGATTCTTGCGCTACCGAAAACGATAATAGTTGAGGCGACGTTTGCGCGCCTAAGCGTGCGTTCCACTTTGAGCGCCTCGGCGAGCACACGGGTCTCCCGACCGTCGTTTCCTTCGATAAAATCGGGATCCTCCATAGCCAAACGATAGCTTGGCGAATTCAGCAGCCGTTTCATATTTTGTTCGACGTCGACGACGTCGGATTTTTTGATCGTCATAATATTTCCTCTTGGTCTTCTCGTTGGTTAGCCGGTCTCTTTCATCGAAATTCGACGTAGTAGCGAGAAACGACTTATTATGAATTTGTCTTGGGCGTTGAAAGTCCGCTCGCGACCAATATAATAGCAGTATAGCTTTTGCCAGGGCAAAAAGCAAGCGTCGAAGATAGGAGACGAATTAGTGCGTCTTGTCGTGGCGATCGGCGCAAACAGAATAGGAGAAGCGACGCTTAATGCGCCGCCGTATGTGGAGACGTTATGACGGTTGCAGAGTTGATTTCGAGTCGCGAAAATGACTGGCTAGCATTGGAGGAGCTTGTCGATGAATTCGGTAAACCTCGCTTGTTACGTCGTCGATCCCCTGAGGACGTCGCGCGCCTCGCCGCACTGTATCGCGCAATAGGCGCCGATCTTGCGCTAGCAGAAACCTACAATTTGCCGCCGAATGTGGTCGCGCGACTCAATAATCTTGTCGGTAAGGCTTATGCGTGCCTTTACCGTCGAGCTTACAGTAAGGGACGCGGGTTTTGGTCGATTTTCTTTTACGAATCGCCGCGTTGGATTATCACCGATTGGATCTTTTGGGTTGCGCTTGCCTTGTTTTGGATTCCATTTCTTGTCTGTATGTCTGCTTCGCAAGTCAATCCTTCTTTTGCAGAGGACGTGGTCGGCGCCGCCGCGCTCGCTTCATACAGACATATGTACTCCGACGAATTTGAATCGTCGGCGTTTGATCGGCTTCCGATGCTGGCGTTTTATGCTTACAATAACGGTGGAATCGGGTTCAAATGCTTTGCCTACAGTCTGCTTGGCTGTTTCCCCGGAATTTTTGTCCTTTTGACGAACGCGATCAATATTGGCTGCGTCTACGGCTATATGTCGAGCGCGGCGTGCACGTCTGATATTAGCGCGAATTTCTACGAATTTACTCGAGCGCACGCGCCGTTTGAACTTACCGCGATCACGCTTTCGGCGGCGGCTGGCTTACGGATCGGGTTTGGCTTTATCTGGACGCACGGCTATCGGCGGTTTGATTCGATGCGCCGCGAAGCAATTAAAGCGTGTCCGGCGCTAATATGCGCGTTCGTGTTTTTTTGCCTGGCCGCTTTTATTGAGGCGTTCGTTTCTCCCAGTCCGATGCGCCTTCTCGCCGAGGAGTTCGGACAGGACGCGCCCCTCGTTGCAAAACTGGTAATAATGGTCTTGTCGATTATTGCGATTGCGACGTATTTTTTGGTGTTGGGAGGAGCGTCGATTGTTCGAGCAAGCGGCGCGGTAAATTTGAAAGAGTATTGGATAGGCGTCGCGCTCCCTAAAATAAAGAAAATAACGCGCCGTATAACGAGTCGTTCAGATGTGGAAAGCGAGCAGGGATGGGGGTAGGTCTATAGCGTCTACTTTTGCGCGCGTTTTTCACTTTTCGTATTTCGCACTTCCTTTCACCTAAAGATAGGTCGCTCCTATGTCGTCCATTAAAACGTCGCTCTCGTCTTGGAGATCACCGGCGATTGTTCCGCGTAAGCGTACCGTTGAAGAACAACGCGATCTCGCCGTACGGCTCATCGGTAAACTTTTCAAGTCGCTCGCGTTTTATTACGGCGTTTTGGCGGCGCCGGTCTATCTGTTAAACTGCGCGCTGTGGCTTTGGTTTTTCAACTTCACTACGAGCTCAACCTACGATGTTTCCACCGCTTTATTCAATGGATTTATCGTTTGGGTAACGATTAGTTTCGAAAGACAGTTTGTTGGTTCGCTTGTAACTCAATACCTTGGACAATGGCTTTTTTCCGCAACTGGCCGCCTTACCAAGAGACAGATTTTTCAGTTATGGCGCGAGCGTTTTTTCCAGGTGTTCTACTACCTGGTTTTGACACGTTTTATACGTTTACGCGCATATTATCCTGAAATCATTTTACTCGAGCGCACGCCTTTTTGGGGAAGTAAACAAGTAGCGTCGACTAGCAAGCGCGCGGCTATGATTAATGCCGGAGGTATCCGTGGAACGGCTCTTTCGACTGGATTTGCGAATGAAATTTACCTCTTTAGCGGCGTTATAAGCGGCTATGCTACGCTAACCTCGCTAGTGAACACTATATTTCCCGAGCCAAACGTGGCAATCCTGATAGTTAATTTTGTTGTCTTTCCGATTTTTCTTTTCGGGTGCAAGCTTTTCAACGTCGTCTTTGAATTCTGTAGCTATATCAATTTTCGCATTTCCTACGAAGGGTGGGACGTAGATCTTGCTTTTCGAACCGAGACGTTACGTTTAGGAGGCGAAGAAGACGAACTGGCGTCAGAACACGTCGCGCGTCGTAGGGCTCCGGCACGCTCGCGAACGTTGGAGCCGCTCGTTATGGAGAATGCGCCTGTAACTGGATCGTTGGAATCCGTCGAGTTTATGCAAGAAGGAGCGTCAAGATGAAGCGTGACGACAAAACATTGGTCACGACAACGTGGCGCGCAGTATTTCTGTTTTCTGTTCTCTTAATTGTGTTGTCGACGATCGACGCCAAAGCTGCCCTAAGCGCCGACGATATCCTTAATGCGTCCGCTAATAGGCAAGACGACAAGGAAGTTCGAGACGCTGTCAACGGAGCGCTTAAACGTTGCCCCTGGTATTCGACTTCCGACGACGCAGTTCGCTTTCTTCCGCAAAGACCGATAAAAGAACGGCGCGTTGCCGAGCATGATCACATCGAGGAACCGAAGCTGCCTGCGAAAGGAGACGGCGGCGCATTTTGGGCTATTGTCTCCACTTTCATGCTTGCTATTCTAGCGTTGGTTGGATGGTACGCCTATCATTCTTTCCAGTTGCGTTCGACTCGTCGCAAATTTCAACTTGAAGAAGAATTGCGACGCCAACGACGGGTTGAAACGCTTGCGGACGAAGCAAAAGTCTTTTACGACGATCTCAAGAGCGCCACGCTTGACGCGCGTGCGCGCGGTGATTTTCGAAGCGCGACAATCTTTCTTTTCAGTTGGATATTGGTGGAGCTTGATAAACGCGAGTTCATTCTGCTCGATAAAGGCAAGACGAATCTGGAATATTACCGCGAGCTTAATGGTTGCGCCGTCGAGCAATCCATTTATTGTAGCGCTATGACGGAGTTCGAACGCGTCTATTTCGGAGGTCAACCGACAACCCGGGACGAGTTTGAGTCGCGACTTTACGTGCTAATCGACTCGTTTGAGGACGCTATGACTAGATACGATGAAATAATGCGGCAACAGTCAGTCGCGACCAGCGTGGCGCAACAATCGGCAACGTCTCAGCAGTTTCACACAATGAGCTTCTTGTTGGGGACGCTACTGGCAATTTCACTCACAGCGCTAGGTTGCGGGGAGGAATACTGGCGTGACGCGTATGAATCGCCTGCGCTCCTCGATAATTCAAGGAGTATGAATTCACTTTCAGCTTTTGTTCACTACTGCGATTCCAAGATTAAGGGGGGGATGCGTTCAACGTCTCGGTGCATAATGGACGACCCGTCCGTCGATACGATTATATGGCTTGGACCAGCGACTACGTCCGACGATTTCGGAGCTTATACGATGGTCAAACCGCACGTTTTCGCTATATCAGACGAAGGTTCTCAGAAAGCTAGACGCGAGGCGTTCAAAGCCAATTTGGAAAGGTATGCGAATTGCGTGCCTGAGAGGGACTGGAAGGAGTTTTATGTCCCGTCGAGCAATCGCCAACTATACGGAACGGAATCGGGACGACCTATTGGTTTTACGCCTGACGGTAGCGATCCCAGCTCGATTGAGGATTGGTTGAATGAGAAGCCCAACCGTGTTTTTGTCTGTGTTTTTAGCGAGTGGAACGCAACTGTAGAATACTGGGAGAACGCGCTCGAGGACGTCAAAGCAAACGCGCCGTCGGACAAGCGTGGACTATATATTGCCGAATGTAAGACGCAAATAGAGCGTGCGCGCACCAGACGAGATGAGACACGACTTACCGCGCTCCATTTCAAGGACGAGTTGTCGCAACGTCGCGAGGTTGCAATCCAGAAGCTCGCGAAAGAAGAACAACTCCGCATAGACTCCGGAGGTTTGGAAGAAGACGAGATCGAGTTTGACGATTCGAGTAACGACGAATATTTCGATTGGTTTGAATTGGCGGCTGATTCGAATGACGAGACGTTTTTTACGTATGGCGACGTAGAGCGGCGTGGAGTTGATTTTGGCGACGATTGGAGCGATTCTTCGGAGGATACTCATGATCGTCCAAATGTTGACAAGGTGTGGTGCCGTTCGCTTTTCATCGACGACGACGTTAAACGAGAACCGAAATTACACGCGAAGTTTACAGGCGCGCCAGATTGGGTAAACGGTCTGGACTCAGCGCCGCTCCGCGAATGGACGACGCTCGCGCCCGCTGAAGGAACGGAGACGCTTGTTGCGCTCGACGACGTGCCGATCATTTGTCGTCGGCGCGTTGGCAAGAGTCAAATGATATTTATCAATTCGACCTCTATTTTGTCAAACTATGCGTTAACTGAGAGGACTAATCGAGTACTCGTAGAACGGCTCGTACGCGAGTTTAATCCTGACGGGCGCGCACAGTTAGCGCTTTATAATCTTCACCAGGATCTAGAAGAGAGCGAGAGTGGTTATAAGCCGAAGCCGGGACCCTTTTCTCTTACTAAGGCGAGTCCCTATACAATCATGGTATGGCATTTTGTCGCGCTGGCGTTCTTTATAGCTTTCGCCGCGTGGCCGATATGGGGACGCGCAAAACGTCTTGTTGTCGAGCGGAATAACAATTTTGGTCGTCATATTGGCGCAATAGCGCGCATACTCAAGACAATCAACGCCGTTGATTGGTCTCGTGAACAGGTGAATTTGTGGCGTAGTTCACAAATCGAACGGAACGATCTACAGGAATAATGGTAATCGAAGGAACAACGATATTTCGCTAGGAGCGCTGAAAGAATCATGAAAACTGAGTCAGAGCCAGGCAATTTAGACGCGTCGAATCGACCTTTGCTTGATTATTCAAGAGACGAGCTGATAGCCTATTTTAAAACGCTTGGACTTCCCGCGTATCGAGCGGGACAGCTAAGACGGTGGATTTTTGCGCGTAAAACGACGTCGTTTTCGCTGATGAGCGATCTGTCAAAGGAAACTCGCGCGCTGTTGACAGGCGCCTTTTGTAACGCGCCGTCATTGCGCGCCGCCCCTGCGAAAGGTTCGCTTACTACAATTTTACTGCATAACGGTCGTGAATCGACGATTCTAGACGATCCTTTCGATTCTGACGATTCCTTCTTAGAAGGTCGACTGGTCGCGAAGTCTCTTTCGGACGACGGCACGGAAAAGCTACTTATTGAGTGGTGTGACGGAAGCCGCGTCGAATGCGTGTTGTTGCGCGACGATCGCGCTCATCGTACAGCGTGTGTGAGCGTGCAGGTCGGTTGTGCTATGGGGTGCGCGTTTTGCGCGAGCGGTTTGGGGGGGTTTTCGAGGAATTTGTCAAAGAGTGAAATTTTGGAAGAGCTACTTCGCCTCAACGCGCTACTTCCGAAAGACGAACGCCTCACTCATATCGTCGTTATGGGGACGGGCGAACCGACCCTTAATTTGGACGCGCTACTTGCCGCGCTCGATGAGGCGACGGCTGCGGACGGTCTGGACGTCGGGAATAGAAAGGTAACGATTTCCACCGTTGGCATTCCTGGCGGAATCCGCCGTCTTGCCGATTTGCACGTACCCTATAAGTTGGCGGTTTCACTTCATGCTCCGAACGACAGAATTCGCGACGCTATTATGCCGCAAAATCGTCGACATCCGATTCATGAAGTCTTGAATGCTGCCGATTACTTTTTCAATCAGACGGGTAGGCGCGTAACGTATGAGTATATTTTGTTAGACGGAGTTAATTCTTCTGTCGAACACGCGCGCGAGTTAGCGCGGTTACTCCGTAATAAGACGGCGATTGTGAATGTTATTCCCTATAATCCAGGCGCAGATCTACCGTTCAAAACCCCGTCGTCTCTGGTGATCAAGCGGTTTATTAGCGTTCTTGAAGACGAGGGCGTTCAGGTTAAAGCGCGTTTTCGTAAGGGTGATAAAATTAATGCGGCGTGCGGACAATTGCGTTGGAGCCTCCGTGAAAAGCGGAACAATGGAGACGGTTAAGGAAATTTTCCTTTTTTTCTGTTTTAAGGCGAAAGTAACCGTAACAAATTTGGAATTTAGATGGTCTATAGTTGCGGTGGGGTGTGCCCATCAAGCATATGAATGCTAGGGTTTGATAGGGACTGCTCGCTTTGGCGCGCGGTTGTATGAAAGATTAACAATTAGGTAGTACGTTGAACCTCATTTCGATGCATAAAGGGGTTGACGAATTGCCGTTTTATTATAAAACTATAAGAATGCTTGTACTTTGATGCGAGGAGTACTCCTTGTGTCTGTGGGCATTGCAGAACGAAATCGGTATCCAGATGAGGACGACACTTCAGGACGACGGTAAAAAGCTTGTCGTCTGGGCTCCGGCCAAAGTAAACCTTTTCTTTGAAATACACCATTTGAGACGCGACGGATACCACGATATCGAGACCTTGGTTGCGCCGGTGAGCCTGTTTGACCGAATAGAGTTTGCCGAGTGTGATTCGCTGTGTGGCGGTACGAGGAACTTCGTTGTCGAATGTTGCGACGAAAATGGTTCTTCTTATACTCGAATTCCCAGCGATTCGTCGAACTTGATTTTTCGCGCATATGAGGTTTTCTGCAAGGCAAGCGCCGAAAAACAGGAATTGAGTCCAAAGTTGCGATCGCTTTCGGCGAGAGTCTACAAGGGCGTCCCGATTCAGGCTGGCTTGGGCGGAGGTTCAAGCGACGCGGCGGCGACGCTCGTGGCGCTCAATCTTCTTGCCAACGACATTTTTTCGGCGAATGAATTAAAACAAATGGCGGCTCAACTTGGAAGCGACGTCCCATTGTTCTTGGAATCCGGCGCGTCGATTGGACGAGGGCGTGGTGAACTAGTCGAGCCATTTAGATTGCCGTCATTGAACCTTGTTATTTTAAAACCGCGCGACGGCGTTCCGACCCCTGCGGCGTATCGCGCGTTCGATTCCATGCCGCCGTGCGAACCGCGATCACTTGAATCGTTGTGTCGAGCAATTCGTAATGAGTACGAGACGAACGACCAATATGACAGTCGCGAACTTAGTTCGAGGGTGGCGCGAGTTCTCGCGCGAGGAATATCCAACCGTTTGGAAGAGGCCGTAGCGTCTATATGGCGCGACGCTCGCCGATGGCGGGATATGCTTGCGTCAACTCCGAACGCGCTGGTCGCACAAATGACCGGGAGCGGTTCCGCCTTTTTTGCGATTTATCCCGACGAGGAGTCGGCGACATTGGGCGCCGAATGCCTGCGCGAGCGATCTCAACCGGTTCGCGACGAGCTTGAAGGGATATATGTGGTTAAAACATTAACCTCATGACGCGATAATAAATGTCGTTCGGCGCCTGACGCGAGCGTATCGTCCGTTCCTGTTTGTGAACGTCGCGCTTGCGTTTGGTCGTTTTTGATGCGCCTCGAGTTCAAAGAATAAGATTGAGATGAAAATCACAGAAATTCGCATTAGGTTGGTCGATTCTGATAATGATCGCAAGAAGCTTCGCGCTTTTTGTTCGATTACGCTCGACAACTCATTCGTTATCCGCGATATTAAGATCCTTGAGGGAAATCAGGGACTTTTTGTTGCAATGCCGACGCGTAAATTCTCGTTCCATTGTCCTCATTGTTCACGAACCAATCATATTTCGGCCGTCTATTGCAATTTCTGTGGCGAGCGATTGCCGCGTGAGCGTCCTTATCCCGAGTTAGCCAATTGTCCTCCTAGTCGGCAATATCTCGACATAGCGCATCCGATAAGCGCCAAGTGTCGGGAATATATCCACGTTGCGCTTATCACAGCGTATCAGGAGGAGAAAGAGCGATCGTTGTTGCCGGGGTATGTCTCCAGTTACGACGACTATTTCGACAATTAACGCTTGACCTAGGAAAACCAACGTCGATGGGCAGGAGTTCTATCGACGTTGGTTCATCATTCATTATATACGAAGAGATTTCTAAGAACGACGCCGTAGTCTGACGCAGGCGAATTTCCTCTGAATAGACACGGTTTTGTTTTATCTGACATTGTGTCTGTTTTCTTTATTTTCTCTAGTTTGTCTTTTTCGTTAGACGTTTCTAACTTGATGTTTTTGGCATTGAAACTTGCGCTATGGGATTTTTTTATTGAAAAAAATGCTCTAAAACGATTTTTATCTCAGATTCTTTTACTTTTGGCGTTTAGTGTGCTTAGCTAATAGCACGTTCATTGACGCGGTCGTATTTGGTCGCGGCGAGTTAACGAGCGTGATATGAGTCGTGAATAAAAGAATCGAGTCGCGCCTTTGAGAAGAGCGTTTGAAGCCCTGTTTACGCGGCTCGGGACAGTTTTTGAAAGATATTTAAATAGGAGTATTCCGCTATGGCAAAAAAAACGTCGTTTGACGACGCCGCTCGCGCGCCTATCGCCGAGGGCGTCAAGAAGTTGGCTCGAGCCGTAAAAAGCACGTTGGGGCCTCGCGGTCGAAACGTCGTTTTAGACAAAGGTTGGGGAGCTCCCAAAGTTACTAAGGACGGCGTTACCGTCGCTGAGGACATTTCACTGGAAGATCCCGAAGAAAATCTGGGCGCGTCCCTTGTCAAACAGGCGGCGTCCAAAACGAATCAAATCGCCGGCGACGGTACGACGACCGCGACTGTACTCGCTGAGGCGATCTATCTCGAAGGTCTCAAAATGACGGCGGCGGGAGCTGATCCCATGGCGCTCTCGCGCGGCGTTCAAAAGGCGGCGACTGCCGTCGGCGAGTTCGTCGATAAAATGGCGACCCCTGTTAACGACAAGAGCAAGAAGGAAATTGCTCAGGTTGCGTCGATTGCGGGAAATAACGATTCCACGATTGGTCAGGTGCTTGCCGACGCTTTCCTCAAGGTAGGAAAGGACGGCGTTATCACGATTGAAGAAGGTAAGCAATTCGAGACGTACGTCGACGTCGTTGAAGGTATGCAGTTTGACCGCGGTTACCTTTCTCCCCATTTCGTAACGAACATTGACGACCAAAAGGTCGAGTTTGACGATGCGCTCGTGCTCGTCTTCGAGGATAAGATTTCGACCGCAAAATCCCTTGTACCGATTTTGGAAGCCGTTAGTAAACAGAGCAAGCCGCTACTGATCGTCGCCGAGGATATTGAGGGCGAGGCTTTGGCGACTCTGGTCGTCAATAAGTTGCGCGGTATTCTTCAGGTCTGCGCAGTCAAAGCGCCGGGCTATGGCGATCGTCGCAAGGCTATGTTGGGCGATATTGCCGTTCTTACGGGAGCGACTGCGGTCTACAAAGATCTTGGCGTGCAGTTGGACGCGGTTCAGTTCAACGACCTTGGACGCGCAAAGAAGATTGTTGTGACAGGCGAACACACGACGATTGTGGGCGGCGCTGGTAAGAAAGAGGATATCGACGCGCGTGTCGCGCAAATTCGCGCTGAGATTGAGACGACGACGAGTTCGTATGATAAAGAAAAATTGCAAGAGCGTCTTGCGAAGCTTGCGGGCGGCGTTGCGCGAATTAACGTTGGCGCCGCGACGGAATCGGAACTGAAAGAACGCAAGTATCTCTATGAAGACGCGCAAGCGGCGACTAAGGCGGCGCTGGAGGAAGGTGTTGTGCCGGGCGGCGGAGTCGCTCTATTGCGCGCGGCGGAAGCTCTTGACGCCGTTGAGACGACTGGCGACGAGAAGTTTGGCGTTCAGATCGTTAAGGAAGCGCTCGAGGCGCCGATCCGAACCATCGCTAAGAACGCCGGAATTGAAGGCGCTGTGGTTGTCAATCGCGTACGCCAGATGACAGGTAAGAACGACGGGTACGACGCCGATAAAGACGCTTATTGCGATCTCGTGGAAGCGGGCGTGATCGATCCCGCTAAGGTTGTTCGTACTGCGATTCAGAACGCCGCGAGCGTTGCCGCCTTGCTTCTCACGACCTCGTGCTTGCTCACGGAGATCCCGAAAGACGAGCCCGCCACGCCAGATCCGAACGCGATGGGCGGCATGGGCGGCGGTATGGGCGGATTCTAATGCTCGTACTACTGTCCGCGCGACCGTAAATACCCGAGATCGCAATTACGCGATCTCGGATTTCAAAGGAAATTCATCAAGACAGATATTCAATATTGAAAGGATCTAAAATGTCCGCTAAGAAAAATCTCAACATCCGACCTCTCGACGATCGTATTGTCGTGAAACCTCTCGACGCTGAAGAAAAGACCTCCGGAGGAATCTTGCTACCCGACAGCGCGAAAGAAAAACCGCAACGCGGAACCGTTGTGGCGACTGGCGTTGGACGTCTCCTCGACAACGGCAAACGCGCGGAAATGAATGTCGCGGTCGGCGATGAAGTGATTTACGGAAAATATTCCGGTTCCGACGTTGAAGTTGACGGCGAGCAATATAAAATTCTCCGCGAAAGCGACGTCCTGGCCAAGGTTGTCAAGTCAGAGTGATTCTGAAGAGAACGTCGACACTCCCTTTCAATACAGCGAGACTTCCGACGCAATGCGTAGAAGTTCTCTTACCGAATATATAAGGACGTTTTAAATGGCAAAACAACTGATATTCGACGACGCGGCGCGACGTAAGATGCTCGACGGCGTCAATAAACTTGCGGACGTAGTCGCCGTAACGCTCGGACCGACTGGACGCAACGTCGTCTTGAGCAAGGCTTATGGCGGTCCGAAGGTTACCAAGGACGGCGTTACCGTTAGTAAAGAAGTCGAGCTTGACGACCCGTTCGAAAATATGGGCGCGAAGCTGGTCAACGAAGTTGCCTCAAAGACAAACGACGTTGTTGGCGACGGTACGACCACCGCAACCGTGTTGGCGCGCGCTATCTTCCGCGAAGGTCTGCGCAATGTAACCGCAGGTAGCAACCCGACGGCGATTCGTCGCGGACTTGACAAGGCATGCAACGCTGCGATTGCCGAGTTGCAAAAGATGGCAAAGAAGGTTACTTCCAAAGAAGAAATTGCTAACGTTGGCGCGATTAGTGCGAACAATGATCGTGAGATCGGCGATCTCCTCGCGGACGCTATGGAAGCGGTCGGAAACGACGGTGTTATCACGGTTGAAGAGGGTAAGACCTCAGAGACCAGTTATGAGGTTGTCGAAGGAATGCAGTTCGACAAGGGTTATCTCTCGCCGTATTTCATTAACAATATGACTGAGATGAAGTGCACGCTCGAAAATGCGTACATTCTTCTTCATGAGAAGAAGATTTCGAACGTTCGCGATATTGTGCCGCTGCTGGAAAAGGTCGCCCAGAAGGGTAAGCAACTCCTAATCATTGCAGAAGACGTCGATGCGGAAGCGCTCACGATGCTCGTGGTGAATAAGCTACGCGGTATTCTTGACGTCTGCGCAGTCAAGGCGCCGGGTTTTGGCGACCGCCGTAAGGCAATGTTGCAAGACATTGCCATCTTGACGGGCGGGCAGGTTATAAGTGAGGATCTCGGCATTAAACTAGAAAACGTCGAGCTTTCGCAGCTTGGTCAGGCGAAGCAGATTAATGTCGACAAAGACTCGACGATTATCATCGACGGCGCTGGTAAAAAGGCTGATATTAAGACGCGCACCGATCTGTTGCGTCGTATGATATCCGAAAGCGAGAGTGATTACGATCGTGAAAAGTTCCAGGAGCGACTTGCGAAACTCAGCGGCGGCGTTGCGATCATTAAGGTCGGCGCGCACACCGAAGCGGAAATGAAGCAGAAGAAAGATCGCGTTGACGACGCGCTTCACGCTACGCGTGCGGCTGCGCTCGAAGGCGTGTTGCCAGGCGGCGGCGTCGCGCTTCTGCGATGTCGGGAGGCCGTCGAAAAGGCGCGCGCCAATGCGCGTGGCGACGAGAAAATTGGCGTCGATATTCTTGCGCGCGCTCTTTCAGCGCCTCTTAAGCAGATCGTCGATAATAGCGGCGCCGACGGCGTTGTGGTTGTTGATGAAGTCTCGCAAAAGACAGGCTCGCAAGGCTACAACGCCGCGACGGGAGAATACGCCGATATGTACGAAGCCGGCGTTATTGACCCGTTGCAGGTTGTTCGCGCGGCGCTTTCTCATGCAGTCAGCGTTTCAGGTCTCATGCTGACAACCGAGACGCTCGTAACCGACGTCAAAAAAGATAAGGATTCTCCAGTAGACGCGGTTCGTTAATTTGACAACGGCGCGCTGAATCGTTGAGCGCGCTCCACGGCGCATAAGGTCAGATTCGTCCAGCTAGGGTGAGTCTGACCTTACGTCTAGCGCGATGTGGTTTAAGATTTCACAACTCGAGAAGATTACGATGGCTGAAGAACTCGATTATTACGATATTCTTGAGGTCGAACGCACGGCGTCGCCGGAAGAGATTAAATCGGCGTATCGCAAAGCGGCTCTGAAATACCATCCTGACCGCAATCCTGGCGACGAAGAAGCTGTCGCAAAGTTCAAGCTATGCGCAGAAGCGTTCGAGATTTTAAGCGATCCCGAAAAGAAAGAAATATACGACCGCTACGGAAAAGCAGGTCTTGAACGCAATGGAGTTGGCGGCGGTTTTCAAGACGTTAGCGAGATCTTTGGCTCCTTTGGCGACTTGTTTGGCGGAATGTTCGGCGACATATTTGGCGGTGGACGCGCGACACGGGTGCGACAAGGCGCCGACGTACAGTGTAGCGTTACCCTTGATCTTCACGAGGCGGCAAAGGGCGTCGATAAGGAAATTCGCTATCGGAGACGCGAGGTATGCCAAACTTGCGGAGGTTCCGGCGCGAAACCTGGTACGAAACCTGAGACCTGCAAATATTGCGGCGGTCGTGGACGAATTCAACAATCGACGGGCGTCTTCTCGTTTCAAACGACATGTCCAAAGTGCGGCGGACGCGGCGTTATTATAGCGGAACCGTGTATGGATTGTCGCGGTTCGGGATTGACGGCGAAAGAGGTCGTGCGGACAGTGCGAATTCCAGCCGGCGTCGACAGTGGGGCTCGGTTGAGGTTGCAGGGCGAAGGCGAGCATAGTCCCAATGGAGGTCCTTCCGGCGATTGTTACGTCTTTATCCAAATCAAAAAGCATCCTTTCTTTCACCGCGACGGGCAGGATCTTATCTGTCAGATTCCGATCGGCTACGCTCAGGCTGCGCTTGGCGCAGAGGTTGAAGTTCCTACCCTTGACGGCGTCGAGAAGATTAAGATTCCGCCAGGAACGCAGAATGGCGACGTCATTCGATTGCGCGGGCGAGGAATGCCGACTCCGAGACGGAATATTGTTGGCGATCTGCACATTCAAGTTTATATCGAGGTGCCGACCAAGATCAAACCGGAGCACGAAGCGATTCTTCGTAAGTTAGCTGAGTACGAGGGGGATTCTGTGTTGACAGAGCGGAAAAGTTTTGGCGCGCGCCTGAAGGAGTTTGTTAAGGATTTTTTTCCTTCGGACAAAAAAGGCGCCAAGCCCGACGACGACAAGGCAGATAAGGATAAATAATCCCAGGGGAACTAACCGACGCCCTGATAAAGTCGGTATGCTTTGAATTTCAAGCGCTAGTTTGGCGTTCTGACGAATGACGCGTGAGAAATTTTGAGGCAAGGTACGATATTTGAAGTGGGTTGATAGAAAAGATATCATGGAACAGAACAATAAAGACGACGTTAATCCTTCCGATCTTCAGAAAACTTTTGAGGCGCTTGCCGACGAACTATCAGACGGCGACGCTGTTCAGGACGTCGACGACGCAGGCGAGAGCGTGGTTCTCTCCAAAGAGGAGTTTCAGGCGTTGCAGAACGCGTTGGCGAAAGAAAAGGACGACAAGCTGCGCGCGCTCGCTGAGCTGGAAAATTTCCGCAAAAGAACGCAGAGAATACATGACGAGGAAAAAAAGTACGCGTCTATGGACTTGGCGCGGGCTATTTTGCCAGTTTGGGACAATCTTTTACTCGCGCTCAATATATCGGAGCCCGAGAAGAACGGCGCCGCTATTCTTGACGGCGTTAAAATGGTTACGAAGGAATTTGCAACTATTCTCGCGAGGAATGGCATTGAAAGGATCGAGGCGCTTCATCAACCCTTTGACCCGAAGTTTCACGAATCGGTCGGATTTGCGCCTTCTGACGAGTACGAGCCGAATACCGTTATAACCGAGGTTAAAACGGGTTTCATTTTAAAGGATAGGGTCGTCCGCCCTTCGCAAGTGATACTTGCCGTGCCTATCGTGAAGTAAGTGATTACGCGTCTGGTTCAGAAATTGCGCTACGCTCTACTAGCGGAGCGTAGCGCCTTTTCGATAACCGATCGTAAAATGACGGTAGTTTCCTATCGGTTACCGTGTTTTATCAGAATTGTATTTAACAATGCCAACCTACGAATATTATTGTGACGAATGTCGTCAGTCTTCCGAAATCTTCCAGCCGATGACGGCGGAGCCTGTTAAAGCGTGTCCTAAGTGTGGAAGCGCACGTTTCCACAAACTTATTAGCGGCGGCGCCGGTATTATTTTCAAGGGGACGGGATTTTATTGTACCGATTATAAGAACGCTTCGTCTTCTCCGTCGACTCCTTCGACAAGTTCCAAGTAAAAACGTTTTGCGTCTTTGCACGCGAGAAATAGGTAGTCTTTTTCATGCGTTGTCCAATTTGTGGTAAAGAAGTCGCGTCAGATAATCAGAACGCGCCGAAGCCATTTTGCTCCAACCGCTGCCAGATGATCGATATGAAGCGGTGGCTGAATGAAGAGTATTCGATCGAAACGTTACGTTTGGACGTCGATGAGATTGAAAAAGCAATTTTAGACACAGAGCTTGGCGAGCGTCAAATAGAAGAGTAATCCGCTCGCGTGCGTTCCGCGCCGAATGCGCGCTTGCTGAACGCGCTTGTGTATTTCTGCGACCTTTTCCGTTTCTTTCACGGGGAGGGTCGTTTTTGGTTATCTTTTTCCTAAGTTCCAGAGCGTCAGAATTGTTTTTTCTTGACAAACTGCTAGGATTGTATTGGTTTTTTGGGAGTCTAGAGTATAATACGGTTTTATGTGGTGCGACGCCTTGGGGAGGCGCGCTTATTTATGGGAGGAATTCTGCGATGAACAAGCTGACTGATATTGACGAAGGCGTCATAAGACGCGTCGATTGGCAGTCCTTGGTTCCACCGACTCTTTTTTTCAGAGCGTTTTCGGCAACGTTTAAGTTTTCGTTTATTGCATTGGGCGCGCTACTGATTGCGTTATTTGCTACGACGCTCGGGGTGCGGTCGTGTTTTATTGAACCGCAACTTGCAGGCTGTGATTCGTCGTGTGATCGTTCGCTCCTTGTTGTTGGCGAGCCGTTTTGTGCTGGCGAGGGCGTTGTCGTCAGCGCGCTGGCGCCGATCAAGTATTCGTTTCGTGTAAGCGCACTCCAGGATATGCACGCACAGTTTTGCGCGGAACGTTTGGAATCGTGCGTATGTTTTTTACCGACGCTAATCGTTGGATTGGCGCTTGCCGGACTTTTTGCTCTTGCTTTGTCCCGCGCTACTCTCGTTCGACTTTTAACGACGTCGCGCTCGTCCTTATTCGCGTCCTTTACATTTGCAATCCGACGATTACCCTCGGCTCTGCTTCCATGCGCTATCCCCTGTTTGCTCTTATCGGCGTTAATAGCGCTAGGTATGGTCGGTCGAATCGGAGTTTTACATTTTGCTGCGCCGGTTGTTGTCGCGCTTAGTTTCATTACGCTCTTTTTGTGCGTGGTAACGAGTTTTTCCGCGCCTCTTGCTGTTTCCGCGATAGCCGCTGAAAATTGCGACGGTTTTGACGCAACTTCTCGTGGTATATCCTACCTTACGCAACGACCGCTCTTTTGGATCTTTTATATGGTAGCGGCCGCTATTTTGACCGTTATAGGATTCGTTATTTTTGAGGCGTTCGCACAACTTGCTCTTGTTTTTTTCGACAACGTTTACTATGGCGCTACTAGTCGTTGGATCGATTTTTGGCGTCTTACCGTTATTGCGACTCCTGATTCCTACTTAGCGGTTGCTTTAGTCGTCTATACAAACGCTGTCTACGCGCTTTTGCGTCGTAGCGTGGATGGAACACCGTACGATTCTTGCGCGTTAAATCTTGGTAAAGGTGAGAGTAAAAAGTTGCGAAGGATTCTCCAGGACGGTAAGGGCGCGCCAACGTTTGACTCCGAAAATGCAAGACGTGAAGAAGAGAAGAGCAGGGGAATTTGAGCGAGAAGTAAGTGTAACTGCCTTTTTTGATTTTACGCAGTGAACGATCTATTGAGGTTTGGAGTGACGGACGCGACTAACTTGTGTTTCACCGAAGCAACTCCGCACGAGCAGGACGATTTCTTTATCGCGCGGCTAACGCCTATTGGTCGCGGCGGCGTCTCATCGTTGGGCGTTAGCGGCTCGGAGGCTCTCAACGCGCTTGCACGACGCGTGCGTTTGGGAGAATCACGCGAGTCGCCGCGCAACTCTTTTTTCGAATATGATCGACCGTTCTTTGCGTATTTTAAAGTCGATGAAGGGAAGGACGAAGGCATATACGAAGAAGTTGTTCTGAGGCGGCGCGGCTATTTTGCGTACGAAATTGATTGCCATGGCGGCGAATTCGTCACGACGCGGATTATCGAGTTTTTCGTTCGTTCTGGCGCGCGAACTCTTGAGCCTGATAAATGGGAACGTAAACTTGAGCGTGAGGAGGCGAATAATGCGGTTCAACACAATAGAATGCTTACGGCGGACTCCGGGTTGGTTCGTGGAACGCTCTTTGGTTCCTCAAACGTATTGGAAGAGTTGTTCTTCTCAAAAATCTCAAGTTTGATTGCGCGGGTATCCTCTGAAGAGACGGCGAGAATAGCGCTCGATCAGCGCCGTGCGCTTCGGCTCTTCTTTGAAAACCTTGGCTCCGACCTCTCGGTTCTTGTTTCGAGCGCGTTTGGTCGCGCTTTAGAGCTTGAAAGTCAAATTACCGACGAGCTCGACGAGGTTCTTATCCATCGAGCTTGGGGACGTCGACTTTTTGAACCGTTTGTCGTATCGCTTCTTGGCGCTCCAAATGTTGGCAAGAGCAGTCTTTTCAACGCGCTTCTCGGTTATGAGCGTTCCGTGGTTTCTCCCGAGGCTGGCACGACGCGCGATTTAGTCGGCGCAACTGCGCTTATTAACGGCTGGCTTTTTCGATTCGTCGACGCGGCCGGTCTGCGTAATACGACTGATCGCGTTGAGCGTGTCGGAATCGAAAATGCGCGGCAATTTAGTCGAGTTGCCGACGTCGCTTTGTACTGTTACGACGCAGGCGTACCACAGTCCTCGCAAGTCTCTTTTGAGACGCGCGAGGGGCTTGATAAATCCTTCGCGAGTAATCTAGAAATTCTGAAGGTACTTAATAAGTCAGACCTTCTCGACGCTCAATCCGACAGCGAGTGGTCTCCTGATTTTGTGCGCGTTAGCGCGCGGCTACGATCAGGGCTTGAACGGTTGACGACGCTGATCTATGAACACACCGTCGGTAAATTAAAGAGTACGCTTAACACGTCCGTAGTGAGACCGATCCTGTGGACTCCTGAACAGATTGATTTTGTAAAGGCGTTGCGCAACCTCTGTGGCGAGCGTCGTTATAATGAAGCCTTGACACTATTGGGAACGGACGACCGTTTGCTATAGCGACGAGGGAGGTTTTTTTAACGTTGACCGAGGAGATCTTGATCGACTCAAATCGTTGGCGCGGAGCTGACGCGAACCGTTTTGCTACGTAATGGACGCGTTTTACCTTTTACTTTATCGCCGGTTTTTTAAGACTGTTGCGGCGTTGTCGACGCCGACGACGATACGGCGAACACGATAAGATTAACAAAATGAACAAAGTCGACGATTACAACACCAATGAAGATAACGCTAGCGGTTCGTACTTGGAAACCGCAGTTGAGAATTTGCTTAATTTCGTCAATGAAACGCGTCGTTCGAGAGACGAACGTCTTTCGAGGGTAGACGACGACGCGGAAACTGGCGCGTGGATGAAACGGCGCTTTCAAGAAGAGAACTTTGTGAGCGACGAGCTCTTTTGGGCTGATCTCATCATGTTCTATAGCGCGATGAGGAGATCGGCTTCTGATCCCTTTGAATCAGAAGAGGGAGACGATGCGTTTCACGAGCAGAACGCTGAAACGAGTCATGCTTTGTCGGGACTTCCCGATCCCGAGTCGGATGAGGAAATAGGTTCCTTCATAGACTTCGACTGGGAAGAGCTCGATGTAGAGAGCCGAAATAAGTGGATTAGACGTTTGCGCAAGGAGAGAAAGGAGAATCCAGCCTTTGCGATACCTCTTGTAAAACTTCTCCTAGTTTCCTCGACCGACGACGTTCCCTTCAGCTATGAAACGAAAGTCTACGCTTCTTCACGACGCTATCTGACCGAGTTGCTTCGTGAATCAGAGAATGAGGGCGCGCCTGACTTGGACGCTCAAACTCTGTTGATTGAAGTGTCGCTACGTGAAATAGGCGCGTTTGTAAGTCGTTCGTTACGACCTCCCCAGAACGTTGTTAAGCAATCGCTCGACACAATAGATCATATTCTTGAAATGTCGTTAGGCTTGGAAAACGCGCTAGTCAAGGCGCGGCGACATTACGCTAACGGACGCGGCGCTATGATTTGGGGATTTGAATCGGAGGCGCTCGCGGAGTTTGAGGAATCGCGAACCTGGCTTAAAACGCTCTGCGATCAAGACCCGACAGACGAACTGAATAGCGTAAGGTTTGCGTATGTTAATATAACAATGGCTAACCTCCAACTCTCTGTTGGCGATTATTCAGCGGCGATCAGTTCATGCAACGATGCGATGACGGCGCTCCAGAATGAAAGCGTCAGTTTCGCTTTCTTAGTTGATCTAGCCAACTGCGCGCTTCAAGTAGCAGAAATTAGGATTAGCGAAGGCGAGTTTTGTAAAGCCGAATCGAGCGTTGAGGACGCGATCAGTTTTATTGAAGATCTTCGTTCACGGAACCATTATGCGTATGCGTCTCATTACGCCTACGTGATGTTGAATTGCGCTTCGTTAATGCATCGGCTGGGTAGATTTCAAAAGAGCGTTGCGATTACCGATAAAACAATTAAATTTGCTGACGAAATGTTGGCGGATCCCATGCCCGCCGATCCTCCCTGGTTAAAATTTGAAATTGCGCGTCATGCGTATCAAAAACGCGCTACTTTGTCGAGTAAAAATGCGGAAAGCGACGAAGTATTGTATGATCTTGTGAAGGCGGTTGACTACCTTTTGCAAAGTTATCGTTGTGGCGCCTTGGACGACGAACGTTTCCTTGACGCGTGCGCGGCAGCGATCTCGTTAACACTGCTACTAGCTAAAACCGCGTTTTCACGCGATTGCGGAGCTACTGTGGAGCCGCTTGCTCAAAAGTTGCAGACACTAGTCGAAGGGTTAAGCGAAGACGAACGCGATAAGATTGCCAAAACGTACTTTGTTTTGCTCCTGACGTTATTAGGTTACTACACGTCCGTTAATAATGAACAACGGGAGCTCGAGTGTCTCGAGCGCGCTATAGCGTTCACTAATTGTAACAATCCAGTCGAGAATGGATGGCGCGATCTCCTTGTAACAAGGTTTTGCGCTCTCCATATTTGCGGTAGACGTTATTTCTATGATTCAGATCCTCGCGCGTTCGAGTGCGTCATGGCGGCTGAGGCGCTCGTTAGCGATATTCATGAAGTAGGCGGCGATGAAGAATTCTATGAGTCTGAACGATTTGAGAATCTCATTTTGAGCGCGTGTCTTTTTGCCGAGCAAGGGCGTAGTCTTGACTCGCGCCGCGCAATTTTGCGCGCCGTTCTCCTTTTGCACGACCAGTTAGTTCAGAAACATTGGGACAAACTTTCGTCTCTCGCGCGTGTTGTCGCGGCGTCAGTTCAGTGGCTTGAAGCTTACTCGTCCAAACGCGAGACGTTGCGCGTTATTAAGCTGTGGTTGTACTACATCAATAAGTTGCGCATTAGATACGTCGAGAGTGTGAGCAATCCTCATGACGCCGAGGAGGCGGGCGACCACGTCAAAGATTTCAGTTTAAACGCGTCGATTCTGGACGACGTAACTGTAACCTTGCGCATTCTCAGAGTTCGCGTTTTGATGAAAGGCGAATGGTCGGACGATATGTGCAAATTCCTCCCGGTGTATAAGGTCGGCGTGTCCGAGCGTCATACAAACTTTGTCGCGCCGCTATACGATTCCTTGGAAGAGAGCGCGCCGATCCTGAATCACATGACGCTCGAACAATTTCAGACGCGGCGCGCTGAATTTGTTCGATCCTTAGAAACAGACGATTTCAATGCGACAGACGAGACTCGTAGCGGGAACGTCTTACTCCACCGGCTTGGCGGTGTGCTGGCAGAAGTCGTGTGGCGCGATCTGAACTTTTGCTTACGTGTGTTTGTCAAGCGAGTCGACGATTGTGAAAACGGTAATTTCAGCTCTCTATTTGAAACGTTGCAAAAGATAGTGGATATTTACTGGGCGCGTAATGAGAAGACTCTTGCCGCAGCGGAAGTTTCCATTGTTGCGCGCGAGTTTGCCGCAATTCTTGTCGAGGCTGACGCCGAACTGCAACTGTATTGTGAAGGCGGCGCGCGCGTCGACGTTGACGCGTTAAAGGAAAAATTACAGAGACAGAACGAAGCCTTTGTGAAAGATTCTCGACCTCTCGCTGAGTCAAACGACGATAATAAGCAAGAGACTGCAGTCTCGCGACTGATCGCCGCGCGAAAAGTCTTCTGTTATCTTGGCGACTTGCTCGCCGCATGTGAGCGGAACAGTTGGAGAATTGCAACTTTCGTAGACGAAGACGTCGATGTGTTAGGGGAACGCGAATGCGAATGTTTTACGAAGGAAGCGGCGGACGAACGCGAAAGCGCCGACTTCGATTTGAAACGTTCGCAACCTTGGTTAGAATCGGAAACTAACAGTAATATAGATCAATTCAATACTTTCCTGCTCCAGGGCGTAAAGATTGCGCGACCCGGCGAACGTAAGGAATTTTTTGATCGCGCGGAGCGTGCGTACCTATTGGCGCTGTGCGCCCTTGGCGCTCGTATCAAAACCAATCCGATTTTGGCGTTGCAATATATAGAGAGTTTGCATTGCTATACGGCCTTTCTCGCGCGCAAAGGGCGACGAGAAGAGGGGCTCGCTCTTTGGACAACCGTTGAAACATGGCTTGTTCCATACCTAAGTGGCTTAAAAGGTCGTTCCCTCGAGTACCAACTCTTTTTCTATCATCACTACTTCGATTTTGTCGACGACGAATTAAATGATCGACCGACTCTTCGCAAGATAGCGACAATCGTTTCGTCGCTACTAGTTCAGGACGACCAGCGTAACGGCGCTCGTCGCGTATCTCCTGAAACGCACATTCTATTCATGATGGCCTTTGCCGGTATGTATCATGAAGATGAAGACGTCGAGAACGAAATTGCGTGTCTTAAAAGCGTAGTGCGTGTGTGTCTGGACAGCTGTGAAACGCATTTTAGACTCTGTCGTTTTGGAGTCATGATTACTGCGCTCCTGCAACTTTTTGAGAATGGCGAAAGAGACGATCGACTTTTCGCCGCAAGATGTTTTTATCGTTCCGAGCGATTTTTTGATCGTCTTGACGCTAGCGACAGAGACGAATTGGTTCCGATGATTTGGAGATTGTCGGGATGGCTTGTTGATTTTTACAGTAATGAGAGACGATGCTTCTATCTCGCGAATCATTTTGCGATGAAGGCTCATTCTCTTACGCGTCAAGCGTTGGACGCCTGTTCGACCGAATTGGACGTTCGAGACATCGCCACTTCGATTGTGCCCCGAATGGAGGCGTTGAACCAATTTTATGACTCAATAGGCGATTTTGTGGGCGGTAGCCAAATCAATTCGTCTGTTCATGTGATTGTCTCGTCGCTTCTTCATGCGTTTGACAGGGGGGAACTCTCTGTTGGTTTTTATCAGGCGCCGTTATTTGGACTATGTGGTAGTCTTGTTACACGCGCGGCCTTTTTTGACGCAATTGCATTTGATGGACGTATTGCAATGCCGACGGCTGCAGCGCTCAGCGAGGTGAAGTCTCGTTTTTCTGAACGTGTTCGTAACGTCGTTGCGCGAGTTGACGCCGTTTCTGGATTATCGCGACCGAGGCGTCCGCAGTTACGTTCAATCTGGCGGCGTTGCATGAGTCTCTTTGGGCACAAGTCGGCGCAAGCAAGCTATTCATGTAACGAGGAAGAACTGAATGAGAATGCGATCGAAATAGAGTTTATTTACCAGTATATTCTCGTTTCGCTGCAGATTATAGGCGGGTCGAAAACGATAAGCGATCGAGCGAAGCTGTCGCAGTTTAGGCGACTTCTCGCGGTTGTGCGACATACTTTTAAATTTCCTAATATGCTGGAGCTGGACGTCGTCAATAATATCATTGATTATTCCTATGACTTTGGGCTCTGGAACAACGTGATTCAAGAGACGCGAAATTTTGAACGTGTTTCGAGACCAGAATCACTATCGGACGCACAACAAAGCGCGTTGAAGCACGGTCAGTGTTATCTGAAACTGCTTTGCGCCAACGCTCTTATCAATAAAGGCGGCGCACGCGATCAGAAGGTTGCGCAAACTTACCTAGAAGACGCGCGATTGTATTTGAACGAGCAGATCAGGCAAAAGGATTTCATGATACGTCGTTTGCTATGGTTAGAATTTCTGGGTAGAGCTAAACTCGCGTTTCAAGAGGGGCGAATTGAAGAGGCGTTTGCCAATGCAAGACGGGCGCGTCATATGGAAGATTGGTGTAAACGTTTTTGTCGTCCCTTTTCGCTCCTCAATGTGTTTAGCGCCGAACTCGCAGAGTTATTCGACAAGCTCTCCCGTCTGACTAAGACGACTGAGAGATCACATCCCAATGACGAGGGCTCAGAGAATGAATAATCGAATTGCAGAGATGAGGAAAGCTAGAGCGCTTTCATTAGAGACTTTTGCCGATCAATCGGGTATTTCCGAGCGAATGGCGCGCGCCATAGAATTAGGAGAGTGTGTTGTTCCGGTCGACGTGGCGTTGAGGGTTGCCAAAACGTTGAATTCTACTGTCGAAGAGCTTTTTGACTCGCCTAAAGACGCGAAGTTGGTAAACTCGCGTCTGGATAAAACTGAGGACGACGTAGCGGAAGGAGAATGTGAATTGTTGCGCTTGGCTCCTAATTGTTGTCCCCCAAAGAGCGGTACGCGCGGAAAAAAACAGAAGGTGCGTCAAGAAACGCAACGAATCCCTGTAGGGAAGAACGTGCATGAGTTGAGCAATGATCTTGAGGTGACCAACGTCTCATCCGCAGAAGATATTGACGCGAACTCAGAGCAGGCGTTAAATACAGAGGAAAACGTAGCAAAGGAAATTCGCAAGTGTGCCGGGGCGCCTGACTGTGAGGACGCTTGTGTCGGGAAGTTGGTTATCGAATCGGGGGAACCGCTCTTTGAAGTTGCGAATATTGCTAATGGCGTGGCGACGCCGGATTCATTGCGGCGTGTGTACCCGCCGCGCAAGAGTCAGACGGTTTCGTCGTATTTCTCAAGAACAGCAGAAGAGGAAGGTTTAGCGCTTTCGCCACCCGAACTCGTTGACCCTACGATTGGACGTGCAATTCGTTTTTTTGACCTTTTCTGTGGAATTGGTGGATTTCGATACGCTGCGCAGACTGTTTTCAAAGAGATGAAGCGTAGCGCAAAGTGCGTTTTGAGTTGTGATTCGGACCGATTTGTCCAGAAGAGCTATGAAGCCAACTTCGGCGACTTGCCATGCGGCGACGTCGCAACGTTGCCGTCCGAGGAGATTCCCGATTTCGATCTCCTCTTTGCCGGTTTTCCCTGCCAAGCGTTTTCTATAATTGGCTTGCGAAAGGGCTTCGCGGATGAAACGAAAGGTTCGCTCTTCTTTCAAATAGCGCGTATTTTGCGAGACAAACGTCCTCGCGCTTTCGTTCTGGAAAATGTTCGGCAGCTGACGACGCACGATTCCGGTAGAACGTTTGACGTTATTCTGCGCGTTTTGCAAGACGAATTGGGATATTACGTGGATTGGCGAGTCTTGAACGCGCTGGATTGCGGTTTGCCTCAGAAACGCGAACGCGTTGTTATCGTTGGCGCGCTTGAACCCTTTGAAATGGAATGGCCGATGAAAACGACGCATGGAAAAACCTTGGCTGATATTCTTGAACCGGAGCTCGAAGTACATGAACGCTATTATGCTTCTCCTACGATTGTTATGAGCCGTAAAAAGAAGCACCATTGCGATTTTCGACCGGCGGTGTGGCATGAAAATAAGTCCGGAATCATTTCGTCTTACCCGTACAGTTGCGCGTTACGCGCAGGAGCAAGTTACAATTACCTACTCGTAAATGGCGAGCGACGTTTTACACCTCTTGAGTTATTACGCCTTCAGGGATTTCCCGATTCCTTTAATATTGTCGTTTCTGACGCGCAATTACGTAAGCAGGTGGGGAACGCCGTGCCGGTCGATCTCGTCGTTAAAGCGCTAGAGAGGTTTTTGCCGTTGGTGTTTCGCTCGAAGGGGACGACGAGAAAAAGAGTAAACAAGAGGTTGAATTAACTGGGGAACCCGGGAATGGGAAAGTCAAACGATGTTACAAAAAGCGGCGGCGTCATAAGACGACTCGCTCCCGCGCCGAAACCAAGCAAAGCGCGCAATAAGCACGATGTGTTTTCCGCACAGAAACGTTCCGATATTATGAAACAGGTTCGTTCGACTGGTAATAAGTCGACAGAACTAAAGATGATCGAGGAATTCAAGAAGCGCGGAATTAAGGGATGGCGGCGTAATTCAAAGCTGATCGGTCATCCCGATTTCATCTTTCCAAAACTTCGCGTCGCGATCTTCGTCGACGGTTGCTTTTGGCATGGGCATGACTGCCGCAATACGAAGCCGAAAGATCATCGCGAGTATTGGCAAGCCAAGATAGCTCGTAATCAGGCGCGCGACCAGGAGTCGACAGAACGGCTTCGACGCCGCGGGTATCTTGTGATTCGTGTTTGGGAATGCGAATTCAAGAGGGCAAAGAGTGAGGAACTAGAAGATCGCTTGCGACCACTTGTCGAGACTTACAAGCAATTTCTTGTAGGACAGAGTAGCAAGTAATCAAGACCTAAAACAAAAGGTCGCAGATAACGATCTGCGACCTTTATTACGCACATATACGAGGAGCGAAGATTATTTCTTATCGCCTTCAGCGTCCTTGACCTTCTTTTTCTTCTTCAGAACGACCTTATAGACGCGAATCTTCGGAAGATTGAAAGGAGAATTCCCATCAGCCCAGCGATCTTGCGCCTGTAGCTTTTCAATACGCTCAACCCTCGTCAAGACGTTACGCGAACGCGAAACGCCCTTTTTAATCTTTAAACTCTTATCGATTGTCATAACAGTAACCCCAAACGATTAAACGTGGTAGCTCGGTCGCTCGAATATCTCGGCGTCGACCAAAAACGGACGCAACGCGCCGTGCCCGGCGATCCGCCCACGAGCGCTCAAGGAACCGTCTTCATCAACGCCACAGGCGTGAGTCAAACGCATAATCAAGAACGCTTACTCGCCCCATTATATCGTTATATCGCAGGTCGACAAGGGGTGAAAAAGATATTCTTGTAAAAGAAAAGAAAATCCCCTTCCTTTACCATATTGTCCTTCTTATTTATATTCTCCTACTAGTGGGAAAAACGTAGTCCATCTTGCTATTTCGCTTGCGTAACGGGAGGCTCTCCCGTCGATTTATTCTTTTGTAATGCTTTCTTTCGACCTGCAAATTCCAAGATTGCGACTAGCGTGAGGATGAGAATAGTTTGTCCGAGTATTAAAACTGCTGATATGAAACTCACTTGGTAGAGGAAAAAGGCTCCGATTGCGCATATCGTCGTCGTCAGGTAGATTGTTGCTACTGCCTGAACTTTAGTAAGACCGAGCGCGACGAGTCGATGGGAATAATGATTGTTGTCGCCGATGAAGGGACTGACTCGATTGCGTAAACGGATTATGACGACGCTGACCGTGTCGTAAATGGGAACGGCAAGCACGACGAGCGGCGTAAAAATTGCGCTCTTCGGAGTCGAGTTGCCCACATACGTCATTGAAAGTGTCGTGGCAGCGAGCAGAAAGCCGATAAAGTAGGCGCCGCCGTCTCCCATGAACAGCTTTGCAGGTGGACGATTATGGATGAGAAAACCAAATATAGACCCGACGAGAATGATCAAAAAAAACGCCAAAAAGTATTGGGGCGCGCCTGATTCTGCGTTCGGAGCAAAACAGAGCGCTACCGTCGCGAGGATTATCGCACATATTGCGGCAACCCCGCCCGAGAGACCGTCCATATTATCGAGCATATTGAAAGAATTTACGAGCCCGACGATCCAAACGACGCTTATAGGGTAGGTTATCCAGGGAACGTCGACAAAAAAGGTTGCGCGCCATCCGTAGGCGACGGCAATTATTGCGACGATGAACTCGACTCCAAGCCGTAATTTCCATGACAAATTGTATCGATCGTCGAGCGTTCCCAGAATTGTGAGGACGCTACCTAATGCGAGAAGCCCCCACAGTCGACCGAGCCGGAAAGCTATCCCTTCGAGATGTTCCTGGGCAAAATGAGGGACGTGTGAGAGAACCGCAGTACTAAAAGCACATTCGTTCGCACGTACTAATACGAGAACAATAGCGCTTAAAACTGCTAATGTCAAACAGACTCCCAGCCATATTCCCAGCCCTCCACCGACAGGAATTGGAACAGTATGAATTTTCCGTACGCCCGGTTGATCGAGCAATCCAAGTTTACCTGCCTTTTTTCTAATCATAAGGCAGGCGCACCCGCTAATCAGCGCTGGAATGAGAAAAGTTGCCAGAATAGGAAGAGTCAGGGACGCGTTTATCGATGCGAAAGGCGCGTTACATAGAGGGAATGACGTATACATGACTTTGGCAAGTAAAGGGATTATGAGCTCGGCAACAACGCCGTTTATAGCGCGCCGTCTTCGAAGACTCCGACCAGAGTTGAATCAGCGAGGTATTCAGGCGCAATTGCGAGCGCAACCGTAACTCCAGACGGTGACGTTGCCCCGTCGAAGACTTTGGTTCCGACAGAGGGAAGCGAATCAATCACACTCGTTGCCGACGAGTTGGGCGACATATCAACTTCGCGATCCGCCCCCGATGCCCGAACTTGGTCAACCAATTCGACGAAACGCGATAAGATTGGCATATTAGTCTTGCTACGTTTACTGGCGTTCAGGCGGCGAAGATTACCAAGATTGACGCTCTTGTCAATCTGTTCTCCGAACCTGGGCGAGAGGTCAAATTCGAAGTTCTGCTCGTCTAATGGCGCGAGTTGAATGTCGGTGGACGACGGCATATTTGACGCGTCAGTGTGATTCTCGTTCGGGCTGAGGCTAAGGACAGCGTTTTGGAAAGCGGTTGAGTGCGAACCGACGCTCTCTTCGGACGCGTTTTGTGGCGAAACGTCGTGAATTTGCGAATTGGCGACTACTTTTCCGGTCATGTCCTGCCTACAAGTCTGAACGAATTCTTGCGTTTGATCGTAGTAGGGATAGTCGACGCGCGCCGTATGCTCCCTTGCTATATGCTCGTCTGGCGCAACGACGCGATTACTACGCTTACTGGCGATCAACGTTTCCTTGATATGTCTTAGCGCGATCAGGTCGGCGCACCCTTGACGGTGTGTAACGGCGTTTTGATAGCCGCCGACGTTTGCTCCTTTCTGCTCTCGATCATACCGAAGATATTCGGACAGCGGCGCACTAGCGTCGAGGTCGCTTGATTCTGAGCGCGCGGAGTCTATGTTATCCCGGTTTATCATAACGTCCTTTACCGATCAAGATCGTCATTATTTGTGGAGGTTTACACTAATGGCATAATCCTTCCATATGCCCATTGTTGTTATTATCGACACAATCGCGATAATCGTTGACTCCTTTTCGATTCTTATCTCTCAGTTTTTCTATTCGATCCATTACGTTCGAGAAACCTCGGCGACGAACCGGAGCCGACGCCTTGAAAACGTCCAATTTCGCCGATTTGTTTTAGAGCCGTCGCGACAGTAGTCTCTGCGGACTCGCCTGTTCCCGATTTATTGGGATAGATCTCATACAGCTTACGGTACTTCATCGGCGTTAAATTGGGCATAATAACATTTCCGCCACATTCCAGACCACTTTGACGACCCTTTTGACCGTCAAGGGTTGCGATTGCCGTCGTGCTGGGAATATTAGCGTTGGGCAAAATGATGCGAGATAACGCGAGGACTTTAAAGGTCGTCGCAAGATCGTTGGGGACTTGACGCTCTGCGGCGGGAAAGCAAAAGCGATCGACTTTGGATCGTACGTTTAAACCGTTCGCCTCTTGACTATGCAAGAGACCGTCGATTAGCTCCACTCTTCCGAGTGGCGTGGACGAGTGGGGAAGAAATGGTCCACAGCCTATCATATCGAGATCAAGTTCGCGAAAGAGCGCCAGATCCTGCGCAAGATCGGAAAAGGACTGTCCGGGTATTCCAATCATGACGCCGCTTCCTACCTCGTAACCGAGGTCGCGCAGTCGTCGTAGAAGCGCCACACGATCCTGGGGAGATGAATTTGGCGCCGGGGGATGAATAGCATGGAAAAGTTGACGATTAGAGGTTTCAAAGCGTAAGAGATAACGGTCGGCTCCCGCTTCTTTCCACCGCGCCCACTCATGCTCTGTTCGTTCGCCCAGACTCAATGTGATTGCGAGCTCAAACCGTTCCTTAATTTCAACTATTAGGTCGGCGACGAATTCTTCGTCGAGCGCGCTGTCTTCACCAGCCTGCATAACGAGCGTCCCGAAATTCCACTCGTGTGCTTTTTGGGCAGATTCGAGAATTTCATCGCGCGTCATTCGATAGCGTTCAATACGTCTTGCCGCACGTACGCCGCAATAGAGACAGTTTCTGCGACAGTAGTTTGACAGCTCCACGAGTCCGCGAAACCATACGGCGTCGCCGACATAATGTCGGCGCGTATTGTCGGCGTGACGTAAAAGCAGCAATATTTTGTCGGGCGAGGTTTCAACGAGCCAAGTCTCGATCTCGGCTGCGGTCATATCTTGATTCAGGGACAATGTCATATTAGTATTCCCATAATAGATTCATGGAAAGGTAACAGCGCTAGGCACGGGAACGTACGAATAGGACGAGTAACAGATTTTGCGAAATGTTAGGCTAAATGCGGCGCTGGCGTCACACCTTTCTTTCAATGCTTTCACTCGGCACGCTAAACGTTGCGGACTAAGACGCATTTGAGCCGCTGATCGCACGTTTCTATTGACGTGTTGGCGAGTCAATGTATATTTTCATTATCGTCAATGTCGGACTTAGCTGATGAATCAAGACGCAAGGACTTTCAGATTGGGTCGCGTCGAATTCTTACTAGTGGACGACGTTGTAACCATCCCCTTAACGCGCTCGCGGTAGCATAGGACGTTGCGATTATGGCACAATTTGTAACCTTGAACGAGGATTCGCCTGCAATCATTCATCTTCGTAAGAAAGACGCGCGTGTCGCTCGCGTTATTGAGGCGGTGGGCGCGTTTACTTATGAGATTTACGAGAACGAATACGAGTTCCTTGTTGGGTCTATCATAGGTCAGATGATTTCGGAACGAGCGGCGCGCAGTATTTTTGAGCGGTTGCAGACAGCGTGTGAAGGTCGCGTTTCCTTGACGGCAATGACAGAATTAACGGATCGAGACCTTCAGCAGGTAGGATTTTCACGACCGAAAATAACGTATATTCGCGAGCTCAACGCTGCGTTGCAGACGCATACGCTCGATTTCGACGAACTGCGTAAGAAGTCCGACGAGGACGTCTTCAAAGACTTGACCTCAATACGCGGTATAGGAGCATGGACCGCGACGATGTACCTTATTTTCGTGCTCGATCGACAAGACGTTCTTTCCGCTTATGACCGGTGTTTTCTAGAGGTCTATCGTTGGCTCTACAACACGACGGACGTTTCCCTCACCTCGATCAGAAAGCGCGCGAAAAAATGGTCGCCTTATGCGTCCATTGTCGCGCGCTATTTCTATAAGGCGCTTGACCTCGGGCTTACGCGCACAAAGTTTAAACTTCGCTAAAGTAACGCGACATTATTTCGTGGACGCGTCGCTTGTCGTCATGAAAAGCGATTTGGGCGCAACACTCACCCCGGGTGCAAGCTCGTAGTTTTCGTCGCCGAAATTGACGACGACGTCGATCCCGTTGGCGAAAGACGACATTTGGACCTTCCGGTCATTAGTAAGAATTCGGTGATCTGTCATTTCGGAAAATTGCGCGGCGTAGGCAACTTTTGAGGCAACCGCATAACTCTCGGCGAAACGTTGTTCGTTCTCGGCGAGGAATTCTTGCGTGAAACAGTACATGGGCGGCGTGCCGTACAGTGCGTTGAAGAGGTCGCGTTTTGACCAGAACTCGGGAAATTTGTTATTGTGATCGCCCCAATACCAATACGAGACGACGCAATCATGATACACGAGTTCAAAGAGCGGTAAGCGGTATGATTCACCCAATTGGTATTTCTGAACAAGCTCCGGCGTTTCGTCCCAGATCTTTGTAAGGTAGCGCCCCGATTCGGGACATCGGTAGGGACCAAGACTCATCATTCCTTCAAAGAAATCGCAATAGGGCGCGGAGACGTCGATTCCCGTTTCGCTACCGCATACGAGTCCGAAAGAGTGAAGGAGTTTCAGGAGTTTCATTCGCTCGTCTTTACACTGAGACCTCGTCATAACATGATCGGGATTCCAGCATTCTCTCCAAGGGGACGCGACTGTCGTGTCAAGGAATCTCGCGCGATAGTCTTTCTCTTTTAGCTCCTGACTAATGCGCTTTTCCGCGTATGGAATTGCGCGTGAGTCGCATAGAACGCCGCAAGGTATTCGGGGCTGAGTAGGATCTTTGGCGTCGACTGACCAGCCGCGCGTCCAGTGTCCGTCAGGCGAGTCCCAAACGAGATCTTGTGGCCAGGCTTCTGGCGTCCAATCAGAATGCACCCAGGATACTTCGCTGTATCGATCGGGATTCATAACGTCCTGGTAGATATCGTAACGACTTGTCAGAACGTTTTTCATTTTGTTCATAACGTCAAGCTCTTCTGCCGAACCTCCCGCGCTCCATAAGATACGATCGATTCCCAAGCTCTTGAGTTTCTCGACTGTCTGAACATTCTTACCGTCCCAGCACCAAATATTGGCGGCTCCGAGCAGTTTTTGTAGTCCATCTGCCAATTTGTGATTTTGCGCCGCCTTCTCTTGGAACGTGATGAGTCGACCAACGGATTTCGCAAATTCTCGGTACCGCTTGCACTGAGCGACGTATCCGCCCCGATCGAAAAAGACGAATCGGATTTTGCGATCGTAACCGAATTTTTTCATAGCGCCATGCCAGCGACTAGCAACAGATAGGGTCGAAACGGCGCCTACCTCGGCAGATTCGCGCTTACGGACGTCGACGTCAGAATCGTCCGGCGTTTCGATTATTGCAAGATAGCCGTCCGAACGTTCAGATTCGACTACGTCGGCGACAACGCCCCAAAAAGACATACAGAGCCCATGCCCTCCGAAGGTGTGAATGACGCCAAGTTGCGCAGCGTCCTCGGTAACAGGGAAGGAAATTCCTTCGTTTACCGGTAAGATTAAACGGTCGGTTGGACGAGTGGCGAACGGTAGCGGGTAGGTTATCTCGTAGCGTTGTTGCGCGTCAGGGGTAGCGGAGAGAGTAACGAGTATTTCCGGTTTGTCTGCGTCGAGCTCCAGTTTTGCTTGATAGGTGAAGAGCGTTTGTCCGTCTAGGAGTGAAACGACGATGGCGTCCGATTCTTTGTCAACCTTTGTTACGAATTGACTAGAAAAACCGGTCGGCTGGCGCCAGACGCGCTGTGTTCTTTTATCTTCGACGGAAAAAGACGCGTCTTGGCAATTGAATGAGACTCGTACAGTTTGATTTTCAAGGATTGAAACGTCTTTGGACGTTTCGAGCGCTAGGGTGCGTTCTCGGTGGAGAGAGAAAGATTCAATATAGACGTCGGTTTGTCCAGAACCAATTACTCGCGCTTCAATCTGTGCAACTCCGCGAGGCGTGATGAATGAATTTTCACCTCTTTGCCACTCGTCGCTCGAAAAGATTTCCGAGCCGCCGAAGGACCAATCGAGCGCCTGTCCCTGCGCGTCATATAGGATCACGCCCGTCTCACACGAAGAAACTCCCGCGTTTTTGATCTTCCACGACAAACAATAGACTTCGCCTGGTTGGACGTTAATGCGTTCAGGTATGCGCGTAGCCCAGTCTGTTGGAGCGCTATGGACGATGTGGGTTACGCTGATTCCCGTAGAGGGATCGGTTTGAGTCGTGGCAGAAAATCCCTCGGAGTTGCGCGCCCAAGCTGGAGGAGAATCGGGTAGAGTCCAGTTAGCTTCGGCGCTATTTTGGGCATGGACTGCGTGGACACATAGCGTCAGGACGCATATAAAGTTTAAAGTAGCGAGAAAATTATGATTACTCGCGAGGCGTACTCCTGTTGATCTCAATGTCATAAAAATCTCCTATTTATTCACGTTGAATCGACAATCTTGCGCCCAATGCGCACAACGACTTTGCTCCTATTTTATATACCAACGTCGAGATAACAACGTCCTCGTCGGTCTTCTTGCGGCGCTTGTTTACATACCGCCCCCTTTTATTTTGACGACTTGGACTATAATCTAGCTCTAAGTTTGCCGTCGGTTCTATTATATTAGAGGAGTAACTAGCCATGGCGACATTAACGTCGGCGTACGTTGCCGCAGGTTTGTTGGGAGCTGGGTTTGGCTTCCAGGGTTCCGTCTCGCCCGGTCCGTTGCAGACAATTATTATCTCGGAGACGCTTTCGCACGGCGTCAAATCAAGTTGGCGCGCCGCTGTAATCTCGCCATGCTCTGATCCGATAGCGCTCGTAGTTGCGCTTTTTCTCGTGTCGAATATTCCTGACGCAGCGCTTGCCGTCATAGCGTTCTTCGGCGCTACGCTTCTCATGCGTTTTGCTTGGCTTCAATTCAAAACGACGGCGAGCGACTTTGATTTTCAGACGAAGCCTCGCTCTTCCTTTTGGACGATCTGGGCGACTAATGTCTTGAATCCTAATCTATGGATCTTTTCATTCTCTATCAACGCGCTTCAGATTTCCAGTTTTTACAGTGATCACGGTCTTGGCGTCGCCGCAGTGTATTTGGCGTCTTTCTTCATTTCGATTTGCTTTTTCAATTTATCAACAGCCTGCCTTGTTGCCAAACTCAAAGAAGTTTTCAACGTCAAATGGCTGGTTAGAATTAATCGCGCGCTTGGCGTTTTTTTACTCGTCGTTGCGTTTCGGTTCGTGTATATGGGGCTCGTCAAAATAGGAGCGTGCTAATTTTCTCGGTTTATATTGCCCGCGAAATCATTTTCCGCTTTAACCGACACAATTATACTGTAGTGTTTCATGGGAACCTAGCAATGCGATTTTAAAATAGTAAAACTTTTCTGATTCTGTTGGAATTAACGAGAATAAGTAAAGGCGCAACCGATTTTGGTCGATAAAGACGATAGCGTCTTTGGCGCCTCGAGTCATTGAGGCGGCGAGTCGCAGAGCCACGCTCGCATGAAAAAAACATACAAGGCGTCGGCCTGTCAGTCAACCTTGGTAAACGCGTTCGCACATAACGCAACGCTCCGATTATTTGACGCGCGCGCGTCAGTGAAAGGTTTTCAAATGAAGTCTCCCAACACAACTTCGAATTCCGCCCTTGGTCGCGCTCTTCTTGACCTGAAAGAACGACCGCTTATGCGAGTTGCGATTGCCTTCGCGTTAATTGCGCCGGCAGTCTTCTGCTCATGCAAAACGACCGAATCGGAATTGGCGTCCAGAAGATCAACTCCTGACCCTTACTCTAAATACGATCCGAAAACGCCCGAGGAAGAGGCGTACTATCGCGACGTCTACTCTGGTAGCTGGGAAAAAGAAAGTATGGGCGGCGTGCCCACGATTAGCAAACATGACGGCTCCTTGACTTTGCCCGAGCATTGGCGCGCTATGCCTCCGGGCGCCAAAACTCTGGAAGAAATACGAACGGAGGCCGCGCAAAGAAAAATGGCGCAAAACCGAGCCATGCCCGGTAAAGCAACTCCGCCTGTTTCCGCGCAAATGCAACCGGCTTATGGCACACCGTATATCCCGGGAACTGCTCCAACAGCGCCAAGCGTTCCGCCCGCGCCTCCCGCTACGCCTGAAACAACGCCTTATGCCAATCCTGCAGCCGTCAACTCGTACTTCTCGCAAAATGCGTCGAATTATAACGCGCCGTCCTCGACAAACTTCCCGATTTCGTCGCAAGTGACGCCTGGCGTCGCTGTTGGCAATATGTACGCTCAAGCGTCGTCAGTTCCTGTGCAACCCCAATACGTTGCTCAAGCTACAAACAATCAGGCTGTTCAGACGAACACCGCTGTTTCTAGTAACGCCGCTGGCGTTGCGCAACCGCAGTCTCACGAGTTGCCGCAATCCTCGCCAACCGTAGTTACTCCACCGACGTCAACTCCAACGGTGGGACCGCAACTCCCAGGTACGCCGACAAACGCCTATCCGACGCACGCGACAAGCGCGGCTTGGAACTTATTCGATTCCGCAGAATGGATTGTCCGAGGTCAGGAGCCAAATGAGGACGACGCCTTTGCCGCTTTCGACGATGACGAGTCTATCTTTGACGACTCTGAGGAAGCCGAAATCGGAGCGAGCGTCGCTTCGGACGGAAAAGACAACGAGTCAAATGCTCAGCAGGATTTTGTGCCAGTAGTCGAAATTAGCTCTGAGAACGTCAACGTTAAAGCAGTCGCGCCTGAAGCGGTCGCGCCCAACGTGGTCGAAGACGGCGCAGAAGCGAGCGCTGAATCCGGCGAGAGGATCGGCGGCGTACAGCTGCCGTTAAAGATCGATCCTTCGATCGCGTCTCCGTACGCCGACGTCAAGCGACCTGTTGCAAACCCCTCGGCTCCTAGCGACTCGGACGCACCCCGCGATAAACTCGACGAGTACGTCGTTGGCGGCGGCGATTCAAAAGGGGAATTCCATTCAAGACAAGACTGGTCTATTGAGAATCTTGATCCCGAAGACGCGGTCGCTCACTTTGACGCCGTCGACGGGCGAATTCTAAGCGAGCCGACAAATCGCGTATTCATCTATAGTCCGCGGTTCGGCGCGGCGCGCCAAGCGCTTGCAGCGTTGGAAGGCGCGCACAGCGCTTCCGTCGGTAGCGCGAATTTGTCTGTTACTGCGATGCAGCGCGACGACGTAGCGCAGGTGGACGTGCGCGAGCAGGCGACCAAGGCGCTTGGCGCGACCGGATCGCAATCTGCTGAGGGAGCAGAAGCGGCGGTCGGCACGACGATTGCAAGCGGTCGCGATATTCCGATCGAGGGTTCCGCACAGCTTCGTCTTGCCGCAATGTTGACGTCCGATACCGTGAGCGATTTGAGCGCGAACGATTCTACTCTCATGCTCGACGGCGCCCTGGCGGCACAGGGTTGGAGCGGCGAGCAGGGCGTCGCCGTGGCAGCCGATTTGATCAACGCTTTTTCTAACGCGTACGTTGAAGGCGCTGCGACGATCTATCATATAAAGGACGATACGAAGACGTCGAAATTGCGTATTATTAAGATTGCGAATAAGGACGCGGCGCGCCCAGGCGAATTCGTTGAGTTCACGCTTCGATTCGAGAATATCGGGGATGAACCGATCGGTAACGTAACGATACTCGACAATCTTTCTGCGCGTCTTCGTTACGTCGAGGGCACGGCGCAGTCTTCCGTGCAAGCGGACTTCCTTGCCGATTTGAGCGAAACAGGTTCGCTCGTGCTGCGCTGGGAAATTGAAAAGCCGCTCATGCCGAAAGAATTTGGCGTTGTGCGCTTCATCTGCAAGGTTCAGTAAGCCGTAGCGCAACTGCGCTGCAACGCGTATGCGTTTTTTAGAAACCGGATCGCGACGTTGGGAGACGCGGTCCGGTTTCTTTGTGTTTGGCGCTTGACCTTGAGCATACGCTACGCTAAACTGGAGTCCATTGGTGGAATAGCTCAGCGCGAGCGTTTTCTGCGTGTGTGTTACGCGGTCTCTTTGGTAGCAATGATGAGAGCCGATATAATGACAGAGAATAGTTATTCAGAACAAGAACCGTCGATCAATGATATGTCGTCTGCGGCGGAAGAGTACCGTCTTAATCGCTTAGCGGCGGCATGTTCTTACCTTAAGACATGCGAATTACCAGCTGTAAGCTATCGCGACGAGGAGCCGCTTCGCGCGCTAATCTCGGATTTTGAAAGTACGCGAAGCGCGAAAAGTCGCGAAGAATTCTGGTGGAAGATACGTCGCTATTTGCGACGCTTGGACGGGCGCGTCTCCGATACCCAGGTCTTTGAGTATTACGCGCGGCGTGATTTTCAGCGGTCGTGGCGAACGTTGGACGACGTGAGACGTCGCGCTTCGATTACCTCGCAATTGGGGGACGAAAGCGCTTATCGGAAAGCCCCGCTTTTGAAAAATTACGCGCTTAATCTTGCGAGCGCGGCAACCTTCGGCTCAGATATAGAAAAGAAGAAAAGGCTCTTAATAGACGCGTTAGCGTCGAATGAGGAAGCTGCGTTTACTCTTTCCGAGTATACGGCGGCGCTCGACGATTACGGGTATGCCGACGTCGATGAGGTTGGTAAGTATTGCGACGCGCTCACGGATTTTCTGCGTCAGATTATTCTTTCGCCGTCGTTCCAAGTCTGCGACGAACAGGATACAAAGAGTGAAGAAACTCCTAACGGTAGAGCGCCGCATGAGCTCCAGACTACCGAATCTGTTTCTGATGAGAACGCGACGAGCGGTTCAGGGACGAGCGATTACCGGCAGTCGGATAGTGAAGAGACGGACGACGAGATGATTGACAAGCCTGATGGGTATTATCAAATTGACGAGGAAATCGCCAAATTGGCTCAGCAGGCGAATTCCTTCCGCGAATATGTTCCCAATAGTGCAACGCGCGAGTATCGCGTAGCAGTCGACGCCGCGCGTGAGACCGCCAACAAACAGAAGAATAAAGTTGCGCCGTCCTTCCATAATCGGATTGATTCTGTGCTTGAGACTTATGAACGTCGTTTGGCGCAGTGGTACGATAAATATCATCGCAACGCAGCGTCATGTCCTTCGCAGATGATTGTTGGCGCCGCTAATTTGCCGCATGAACGACATCGTCTGAAGGTACGACGCGTTGGCGAATTGTTGCAGGAGCATGAAAAGATTTCTGATATGCTCTCTACGATTATGGCTATTGGAACAGGCGGAATAAGTTCAGATGATGAAAATGCAATTGAAAAGCTAACGGAGAAGCTTACTACGCTCAAACGACTACATGAACAGATGAAGACGGCCAACGCCTATCGCCGCAAGCACGGCTCTTGGGATGGATACGACGGTCCGCTTCAGGATGTTGTTACGCGAGACGGTCCGGAACTGTACCAGTTTTTCAATCTACCCAACAGTTCTGCCGAAATAAGAAGAATCGAGCAGAGAATAACTCTGCTACAACGTAATAAAAACGCCGATTATGGCGACGACGTTCAATTTGAGGGTGGCGTTGTACGATTTAATAAGGCTCTCAACCGTCTACAACTCGTTTTTGATTCCAAGCCGGACGAAGAAGTGCGCGCGAAACTCAAAAAACGTGGTTTTAAGTGGTCTATGCAAAATAAAGCGTGGCAACGCATGATTACAACAGACGCCGTGTACGCCGCCAAAGACCTCGGTTATTTACCGCACGGCTGGAAACCTGCGAGCATAGAGAAACAAGATTAGTCTAAGGCGTAGTGAATACCGACTAAAACGCCTCGGTTGCAGTTCAAGACAACCGAGGCGCTTTTGTTACCTTCTTAAAGACGACGCTGTAGGTTATTCGCCGAAGTAACGCTTGAGCAGTCCAGCGAAACCGGAGCCATGGCGCGCTTCGTCTTTTGCCATTTCGTGGACGGTATCGTGAATAGCGTCAAATCCAAGCTTCTTGGCGCGCACAGCGAGTTCGAACTTACCGGCGCAAGCGCCAGCTTCCGCGTCAGCGCGCATTTTCAAGTTCGTTTTCGTGCAGGGAACAAGGACTTCGCCGAGGAGTTCGGCGAACTTCGCGGCGTGTTCCGCTTCTTCAAAGGCGTAGCGCTTGAAAGCGTCGGCGATTTCAGGATAGCCTTCACGTTCAGCTTGCCGGCTCATCGCGAGATACATACCGACTTCGGTGCATTCTCCGGTGAAGTTCGCGCGCAGACCAGCCATGATTTCGTCGTCGTCGACCTTGCCGTCGCCGATCGAGTGAACGGTGGCGTAAGAGGCGTCAGTCGCGTCGACCTTTTCCTCGAATTTCGACGCTGGAGCTCCGCACTGCGGGCATTTTTCCGGCGCGGCGTCGCCTTCATGTACGTATCCGCACACTTTGCATACAAATTTCTTCATCGTAGCCATATCAACGGTTCCTTATGCTTTGAAAGGGCGCGAGCGCGTCTTGCATCACGCTTGCGTCTAGTTTAATTAATGTGGAACGCATATTGCGTAACCGCCACATTTGCTTAAAAGTTGAAGTTTCTGCGAAATCAACGCCGCGTCGGCGTCAACCGAAGTCTGCAGAGTCATTGATCCGTTCGTTATTCAAACAATCTTTGCAAACGCCCTGCACGCGCGCTTCCACGTGTTCTATTTTGCCGAGTCCGCCCGCTACCTGAGCAATTATCGTTGGCAACTGCTGAATCTCGAAATCGAACGCTCGACCGCAACGCGTGCAAAAAAAGTGGTCGTGCCTTTCAGGGTTAGAATCGTATCTCGCAACTACGTCGGAGCGATCTAACATAGCGAAAACGCCATGCGCGACAAAATCGTTGAGTATGCGATATACGCTCTCTCTGGAGATTGTCGGCAATTCTTCCCTTACGGCTTCCCAAACGCGATCCACTACAGGATGCTCGCGTTTATTCCTCAAAAACCGGTAGACGGCTAGACGAGGCGCCGTTGCCTTCATACCAGTTTGAGAACATCGTTCGCGAAATTCCCTTATAATTTCTTCCTGCGAATCATTCATTTAGAATCTCCTAATTATCTGCAGGACATATTTGATTCTAACATATATTTCATTTTCGTCAAGATGGGATCGACCTTTTTATGAATCGAAATATCAGAAAGAAGCGAGAAGATTTTTACCGCGAGTCTTGGATTTTGTTTTGCGATTCGTACAATTGAGTGCAGACGTTTTTCCCCCATAACAGCGGAGTAAGCAGATGAACACACCTTTAAATTCTGAACAGTCGAAACTTCCTTCTCGTCGCGACGCATTGAAGGCGCTTATTGGCGTCGGAGTAAGCGTGAACCTTGCTTCCCTGTCAGTAGCGTGCGACGCCGTGTTCAACGACGAGTCAAATGAATTGAGTCGAAAGTATCACAATCCAATATTTCCGGGCGCTAACGCCGATCCGGAAGTCCTTCTTTCGAAGAAGACCGGGCGCGCATATGTTTATCCGACGTCGTCAAACAAAGGTTTTGTCGTTTATTCAAGCGATAATCTAGTCGATTGGCGCCGTGAAGGTCTGGCTCTCGCAGCCAAAGATATTCATTGGGAGACGCAACGGTTTTGGGCGCCGTCTATTATCGAAAAAGAGACTCAGACCGGGAGCTTCCGTTACTTTTTTTACTACTGCGCCAATGAGAAAATAGGCGTTGCGACCGGCGACGATCCGGTTGGTCCGTTTGTGGATTGCGGCGAGATTGTCGGACACGACTTGCATCCCAAGGGGCGTCCAGGAGTTGAGATTGATCCTTTCGTCTTTTGCGATCCTCAAACAGGTAAGAATTACCTGTACTGGGGAAATTCATACCTTTGCGTCGCTGAGCTTGACGACAGTATGACCAAAATCAAGCGCGACACGGTTAAGGACATTACGCCGTCGAATTTCTTCGAGGGAACCTACGTCTTTTACCGTAACGATCGATATTACCTGACGTGGTCCAAGAACGATACTCGCGATCCCAATTATCAGGTGTGGGTAGCGACTTCTGATTCTCCGCTCGGACCGTTTGTCAGTCCCCAGGAGAATCCCATCATCCTATCAAAGCGTCCGGAGAAGGGAATTTTGGGACCCGGGCACCATTCTTTCCTCTTTTTGCCGAACGGCGACAATTACGTTTTCTACCACCGAATTATCCAGCCGCAGGCGCCTGGCGGTTGGGGACGCGAAACGTGTCTAGATCGTTTTTCCTTTGCTCCCGACGGTTCGATTCCACCGATCGAACCGACCTTGGAAGGCGTTTCGACCCCAGTGAATCTTGCGGAAATCGTCAAGTCGGCGAACTAGGTCGTCATGAGATTTGGAATTGCAGGAGGGTATAGAGATGACGTTGGTGAGAGAAAAGCGTTTGTTTGTTAAGCGAACGTTTCTGTTCTGCCTGCTGTGTGCGGTAATGCTAGGCGTTACCGTCACGCGCGCGTCAGAACCTCGCAAACTACTGCGAGACGCGTTGTTTTTTACCGATTTCGGCGGCGTAGACGACCGCCTTCTGACAACTGGCGACGTTGAATTGGGCGTGTCGCTGCCCGAGCGTGAGCGCGCCGACTCTGCCGCGCAGGGAGGCGACGGTCTCGTTGCGTGCTTCCAGCGCGGGGGCGCTATTGCTGTTACTGAGTCGGTGAACGAGCGTTTGCGCGCCTTGACGGGACGTGAAGCAACTTTTGGCATACGCGTTAAACCCAGCTCGACCCTTTGGGACTCGGCGCCGCTCTTTTCAAAACACGGTGGGCACGATCAGCTCGCCTTCAATCTTTTTTTCTTCGCGGATTCCTTTGGCGCAGAAGTTGGTTCGACTGGCAATCGTTCCATTCTCCAAACGTTGGCGCCGCGTACAGAGACGCGTAATCCTGACGAACGCGACGCATGGCGAGTTGCGTTCTGTCGGATTAACGGTGCGAAAATGGAATTCTTTCTTGATGGTAGATGTTGTGACGAAGATTTCATGCTTGGTAATCTTAAAACGAACGAGATTCCTTTTGTCATCGGCGCGCAATATGATTCTTCTGCCCACGACTCTTTGCGTACCGGATTTGTAGGTGAAATCGATTATGTTGCGATCTGGGATCGGGCGCTGTCGAATGATGAAATCACCCTGCTGTCCGGAGGCGCTGATCGAATTGACGCACGGGAAAGGACGGAACGCGTCGTTCCGGAGTCGATGCAGTACTGGACCCCACCGAATCGTTATGGGGTTGGGGATTGTATGCCATTTTACGCCGACGGCGTTTTTCATTTCATGTATTTGCTCGATAAGAATCGTCATGGCGCCAAGAACGGGCTTGGCGCGCATCAGTGGATACAAGCGACGTCGAAAGATCTTGTCCATTGGACGCATCGTCCCTTTGTACTTGCGATAGACGATCAAAACGAGGGTTCGATTTGCACTGGTTCGGTATTGTTTCACGAAGGTTTGTATTACGCTTTTTACGCGAATCGCGCCGTAGAGTATACTCTGCCGGACGGGACGAAGAAGAACGTTTTCGGACTTCTTGGCGTTGCGACAAGCGAAGACGGTTTGCACTTTGAAAAACGCGATCCTAATCCACTGTTTTTACTTCCAGAGGGCTATTCGTCGAGCGTTCGCGATCCGTTCGTATTTCAGTCTCCTGAGGACGGTCGGTTTTATATGCTGATTACGGCTAGTTATCGCGGTCGAGGGTGTTGGGCGCGCGCTGTTTCCGACGATCTCAAGAACTGGCAAGTTCTCGAACCCCTCTATGCTCACATGAACGGCGAACCGGAATGTCCCGATATGTTCCAGTGGGGGGACGATTACTATCTGATAGCGAATCATCTTAATGGGTATTATCTCATGTCGAAATCTCCCCAAGGTCCTTGGGAAGCCCCTTTGACTCCGAATATTCTAATGAATGGAATGGTGAACGTTCCAAAGACCTCTCCTTTTGGCGAGAGTCGACGTATAATCTGCGGTTGGACGCGTGAACGAGGATTCGGCGGTAGCGCTGTTTTTCATGAGTTGATCAGAATGGAAAACGGTACGCTGGGCGAGAAGTTTGTCCCCGAGATGATTCCCAGAACAGGAGCTGAGACACGCTACGAGGGCAAGATTTCCGACGGCAACTTAGATATTGCGATTCCACAACGCTTTCGTCTGCAACTTTCCGCTTCTTTTGATCCCAATGAAATTGACAGGATGAGAAATTTAAGAATAGCGTATGCGGAAGATCGATTCATCGTCGTCGCTTTTTCCGAGCGAGCGGTTTACCTTAACGACGTCAAGATTGATCGAGTTGATTTTTCTAGCGGACATATAGAATTAGATTGTGTCGCTCCTAATCATATTGTGGACCTTTGCGTGAACGGCGAGCGGACGGCGACGTACGCGTCGCGCGACGATTGGGATGAAAACGACGTTAATAAGCTTCGCGCGCTAAAGTTCTCTAACGAGGCTGGCGCTAAACTGAAAATAGAGCGATTATCGGTTGCTCCGATTATTCGCTAATAGACGAGAATTCGACTTTGCTATGGAGAATGATCAAATGAAACGCGCGGGTATGTGTGCGCCTATCGGTTTGTCGCCTTTGAGCGCGGCGGTCGGCGCATTGACATTTATTTTAAGCGTTTGTCATACCGCTATCGGACAGTTGCCGCCCACGATCAATCGAATTGCCGCAACTGACAGCGCCGTGGACATACCGGATTTCTTTTCTCACGATATGATAGTGGAATCCTTTTCACCGGAGCTCAAAACAGCGTTTGCGCCAAAACGCGTTTCCTTTATCATGCCCAGCGATCAGTTACTGACGTCGCGTCCTTTTACAGTTGAATTAACAGCGCGCGTCGACTCGCGCGATGTTTTCAATATCTTCCTTGCAAATGAAGAGAAGACCTCGTCTCGACACTGGGAGTTGTATACGTTTGTCGGCACGGGGCGATTAGCGCTGTACGTTCCAGGCAATCGAGCACAGCAGACGATTATAAGCGATTTTGATCTTGTCGACGGTCAGATTCACCGTGTTGGTCTTGTCATGGACGTAGACGAAGCGAGGCTATATGTTGATGGACAATGCGTTGGTCGGGGCGCGCTTGCGCTCGAAGATTCGGTTGTCCCTGACGACGCCAAATTTGCTATTGGCTCCCTTGTCGACCGTTCCATTTTTTGTAACGGCGTGGTCGACGAATTGCGAATTTCCGAGGGCGTTCGCGATCTGACTCAGAACGATCGACTCTTTAAGCCTTGCGATTATGACGACAATACGATTCTCCTCGTTCGATTCGACTTCGACGACTTTGTTGATTCTAAGACGAAGCGAATTGCATTCGAGCAGGCTCTGGAACGTTCGATTCCGAATCAAACGCCGCTTTCGGGAGATCGTTTTGCTCAAACGCCAAAGTATTTCGTTGCTCCGCGCGACCCAGATGATTTTACTCGTTACTCGCTCTTGGACGATTTGAAAAAACTGTCTGCTTTCGATCTTCTTTCGATTCCAGTATGGGGTAGGTTAGCCGAAAAATACGACAATAGGATAGAAACAAGCGTTAGTTCATCCCTCGATCATCTTTTTCCGACTGGAGGAATAGAGCCGACTGTTAAACCCGGTGAAAAGCCGCGTAAGGACGTCCCTATCCAGGGAGTCGATAAAAAAATACTTGGCGCTCGTATGAACGAACTTGCGATCAATCTTTTCTCAGTCGGTGATTTTCGCGATGGCGTCTATGCAAACTGGGGAGAAAGATTTCTCGAGCTGGAAAGGGAAATAAGCGGCGAACGTCAACCACCGCGCGGCGCTGCGGAGCAAGCGTACGATCCTAATTCACTCGTCTACACCGAAACGGAAAAGACTCCTGTTCAAGTCGTCGTGCGACGCGTGCGCGCAATGTTAGACGGCGCAAATTTCGACGACGATTCAGAAGTCTTTACGGCGCTGAAAAATGAATTTGAACGATTCGACAAGCGAGTTTCCGATGAGATTAAGCGCGATCAGTCCTATTTCTCAGACGACCGTCGGCGTGTGGCGGATTACTTTATCGCGTGCGCTTTTCGGCGGCTCATTATGTTCCAACAGAGCGAATTGGACGATCTTGATCGTATTATGTTCCTTGCTCGCGCATGCTATGCCGGGTCGCGATTGACTAATAAATTCAATACCGATAGAATTGGCGGGCATATGTCGACGCAAGTTTATGGGTTCAATACAATTCATGGCGGCGGTATCTTTGCCCTGGAGGATTGGAAAAGTCGCGATCCGCAAATTAAAGACTTGATTGCAGGTAAAACTGTCGTTGCAACTGCGAATCATAAGCGATTAGCAGGACGCCGGCTCGATACCGGCTCTTTTTACAAACCAGAATTGAGCTATGACGGTAAAACGATCTATTTTTCATGGTGTAATTCGCAGGAACACCGCTGGGTTTGGAACCCTGACACGACCTGGAGTATCTTTAAGACACGTGTGGACAGCGATGAAATCGAGCAATTGACCGACGGCTCATACAATGACTTTGACGTCTGCGAGTTGCCGTCGGGACGACTCGTCTTTTGTTCCGAACGGCGTGGAGGCTTTATCCGTTGCTTCGGCGAGGACGCGTCGTTACGCGTTACTACTGCCGTTATGCACTCAATGAAGGCGGACGGTTCGGATATCTATCCGATAAGCTATTTCGAAACGAGCGAATGGCGACCCGTGGTCGATAATAACGGCGCGTTAGTTTATTCGCGTTGGGACTACACCGATCGCGAGAATTGTCTTGGCTCCACCTTCTGGACATGCGCGCCCGACGGACGTAACCCTCGCTCGCCGCAAGGCAACTACCCATACCCCTGGGACACATTCGAAGATTGCGCGCATGGCGATCATCGCTTTGGACGTTGCGAGGACGCGCCTTCGGGTCTACCAATGACGCAAATGCAGTTTCGTCCAATACCCGGTTCGCATAAATACGTCTTTACAGCGGCGCCGCATCATGGCGAGTCCTTTGGTTCGCTCTGTCTGCTTGATTTACGAGTTCCAAATGACAATCATATGAGCCAGATTCGACGCATTACGCCATATGAGGCTTTTCCAGAATCGGAAACTTATGATCGTAGCCAGTATCGATACGGCGCGCCTTGGGCGTTGAGTGAGGATTTATACCTCTGCAATAGTTGGGAAGATCTCGTGCTTCTCGATCGGTTTGGTAATGAAGAGTTGCTTTGCGAGCGTGAAATCCTGCCGATCGGATATGATCCGCGACTGCGGTTAACTGAACCGATCCCGCTTCGTCCGCGCGCGAAACCGCCAGTTGTACCACAGCAGACGGCGCAAGGAGAAGATTATGCCGATCACAATAAGGTTGCTACGGTAGGCGTGGTCAACGTTAATCTTCATGATAGACCGTTTCCTGAGGATCGACCAATCAAACGACTGCGCGTTTTGCAAGCAATTCCTAAATCGAATCCGTGGATGGATAAACCTTTCATCGGCTACGCAACGGAAAACACGCCTCGAATTCCGCTCGGAACTGTGCCAGTTGAAGCGGACGGGAGCGCTTTCTTTGAGGTTCCCTATGGTAAACAGCTCATTTTTCAGGCGCTCGACGAGAATAATATGGCTGTTCAAACAATGCGATCCGTTGCGTATGTTCATCCAGGCGAAAAACTCGTTTGTACGGGATGTCATGAGGAAACGACGGCAAGCGTCCCGAATATATCTCCTGACGGACAGCCGTTAGCTTTTCAACGCGCGCCCTCAAAGCTCGAACCCGAGTGTGGTCCGGTTGAACCGATTAATTTTTATCGCCTGATTAAACCGATCGCCGAATCGCGTTGTGTAACGTGTCATGTTGAAAGGAATGCTGGTCCCACCAAGATGGATCACGAAGATTTGCGTCCCTACGTCTACTATTATAGCGGTTCGATGCGCGGCGGCTTAACGACTACCGGCGTTCATGGCGGATCGCGCTCGCGACCGGGACGCGTGGGAGCTTATGAGTCTCGATTGGGTAAGATTCTGTTCGACGAAACGCACAAAGACGTCGTTTCAGACGAGGATCGCGGCGCCTTTATTCTTTGGCTCGACGCCAATGCTTTACGTCTTGGCGCGTTTCAAGACGAAGAGGGACAAATGCGCGGCGAGCTCGTGTGGCCGTTGCTCGACGTGGAGTCGTGTCAAGAATATTCGCCGTGAGAACGTGAGAGACAGCGTATAACAGACGTTACGCTTGTCGTTTCGCGGAGCGAACTTTTCGTAGCTTTATGGAACTGTTAATGGGGTGAATTTGAGTATGTTGCGGCGTTCTGGTGAAATTGGCAAACTGAACCTTAGGACAGTTGGAATTGCGACTCTTGGCGTCTTAGCTGTTGCGATAGCGTTCTTTCTCCTCGGTCGTGGATCGGGAGCGGCGCCGAAAGAGTTTGAAACATTGGATCAGTCTCCGCGTATTTACCCGGATTATACCGACACAACCATTCCTCCGAATCTTGCTCCTTTAAATTTCGACGTTTGCGAGAGAGCGGATCAAATCGCGGTAGGCGCGTATAACGATCAGGGCGAACTTCTTGCTTTCTTCAAAGGTTCTGAAGTTCGGTTTTCCACGAAGGTCTGGAAGACAATTGTTCGTGGTAATATTGGTAGGAGCGTACGGTTTTCCGTTTTTGCGAAAGACTCTTCGGGCTGGTTTAAGTATCGTGATTTTTCAATAACAATATCGGCAGATGAGATTGATCGTTACCTTTCGTACAGATTGGTTGGTCCGGGTTACGAATACTTTTCCGATCTTGCGCTCTGGACGCGCGACCTCGAATCGTTTAACGAACGCGCGCTCTTTCGCGCGCGGCTTGTAAATGAACGAACTTGTGTCAACTGCCACACATTTCAAGATCGTCATACAGACAATTTCTTTTTTCATCTGAGACTGGTGGACGGCGGAACGATTTTTGTGCAAGACGGGACGGAGGTTTCCAAGCGCGAGCTTAAGGCGGTAGGACTTAGCGGCGGGTGCAGTTATGCCGCCTGGCGCCCGAATTCAAAGCACGTTGCGTTCGTATCGAATAAAACGGAGCAGGTTTTTCATACGAAATCTCTTGATCGGATCGACGTGCTTGACTCGTTCGGCGACCTCTATTTGTACGACGTCGAGCGAAACCTTATGACTCCAATCGTTCCACCGGGTGACGAGACGCTTGAGTGTTTTCCTAGTTGGTCGCAGGATGGTAAAACACTGTATTATTGTTCTGCGAAGAATCCAGGGTTCAAGACGCTAAGAACCGATTCAGAGGCGCGCTCCACCGAGGCAATGTACCTCGTTAAAAACATCCGTTACGACCTCAAACGCGTGGAGTATGACGAAGAAACTGGTCAATTTAGCGCGCCTGAACTTGTCTTCGACGCGGCTGGACGCGAGCAGAGCGCACTCTTTCCACGCCTTTCGCCCGATGGAAAACAGTTAATTTTTACCTTAACGCGTTACGGCTGTTTTCCAATTTGGTATCGGGATTCTGATATATGGAGCCTAGACGTAGCGTCCGGTGAAACGCGACGCCTTGACGAGATCAACTCACCGACCGAGCCGGATAGCTACCATTCCTGGAGTTCGTCTGGAAAATGGATGGTTTTCAGTTCGCGTCGTGACGACGGCTCCTATACGCGTCTGTATTTTACTCATTTTGACGAAACGACAGGAAAATTTTCCAAGCCTGTTATGTTGCCCCAGAAAGATCCATGCGAAACACTTGGCTCTAAGCGTTCCTACAACATTCCCGAATTTACTGTCGAGCCTGTGAGAGTCTCCGAAAGAAAGTTGTTGAAGTATGCCTCCGGAACTCCAACCATTCAAGCAGAAGTTGCACGATAGTCTCGAAACGCAGTCGTTCTGTCAGTTGTAGACTGTCCGCATAATCGATATATATGCTGTTTTAAGCATAATTCTCTTTTTCGGTAAAATTGTTTTTAGTGTAGAGCTCAGACTTGCCGATTGTATCGAAAGCAGTGTTTATGGCTAGCTTGCAAAGATGGTGGACTTTTAGCGCCATTGGAGCTGAATGTGTGCAAATTGCCGATACAGAAGTGGGAAGTTGACTATGAGAAACGCGATACACAGAGACGTCCGCAACAGAGATATTGAAGCGTGCAGGGGTGAACTTTATACCCGAAGTAGCGCTACTATCGGATGGATTATGGCGATCGGAATTACGTTTGGTTGCGTCGGCGAGTCGCTTGCGCAACAGACAAATGTGCGTTCGTCTGCGTATTTGCCCGAGAATCAAGCGGCAGTGCAGCGTGTCGCTGCCTCGCCTCACAATAATGGTTCCCCTATGCGTATCGAGGACTCGGTTGGCGTTACTAGTCGCTCGAATGCGGTTGTTGCTAGAAACTCGTCGTCGTTCGGTCTGTCTGAGAAACTCAACGTATCGCCGCCGCGTCGTCAGAGTTTTTATGGCGTTGACGACGTCAAACCTGGAACGCTCGCCGGCGCCAATCGTTTAAAGGTTCAGGACGCGAATCCCGCGCGGAAACGTATTGTACAGACAAGCGCAGAACGAATTGTTTCAACGTCGATCCCCGTTCCTGTGAACCGTGCAGGAACAACGTTCGAGCAGCCTGCCGAAGCGTCTTCTCGTTCACAAGCACGGTCGGGGTCGGACGACGCTCCCGATTTGGTTCTACCGAATGAAAACGACGACCTTGGTTCTGTGGACGACGTTGCCGTGGAATCCTTGGAGATGGCGATAAGTATCGCTCTTTCTCAGAGCCGTACGCAAAGCGCTCTCGCACATAAGAGAGAAGCCGCTCGGGCCGCTAATCGTGCGGCAACGTCGTTACGTAATCCCAAGGTTAATACGACGAATACCTATGTGGGTCTACTTAATAAGCCGACAACGGTTTCAGACATTGACGTTTCCAGCGCACTGAACGGCGTTTCAAGCGCCTTACCGCCTGCCGTAGTAACTTTGTTAGAGCCGTTACTCGCGGATATACCGACGAATCTGCAGGTTGGAACGCCTCTTACTGATCGCAATTTTGTTACGTCGACGACTTCGGTTGCGATTCCGATTTATCTTGGCGGACGAATTCGCGCGCTAGAAGAATCCGCTTCTGCGCTGACACAAGCCGTTTCCGCTGGTATTGCCGTTGACGAACAACGCGTCAAGCTGGAAACGACGGAGGCGTACTTTCTCGTGTTACGCGCGCGTCAATTGCATCTGGTGGCGCAAGAAGCCGTTGTCGCCGCGCAAGAGCATTTGAACGACGCTGAGCGTATGTACAATGTGGGAATGCTAACGAAGAACGTCAAACTAGCCGCCCAAGTTGCGCGTTCCGAAGCGCAACAGTTAGAGCTCAGAGTCGCTAACGCTTTGTCTCTTGCAGAAGCCGCATACAATCGTTTATTATGGCGACCGCTGGACGCGCCTGTAAGACTTGCCGACGTCGAGTTAGGAGAGCCGCTCGCCAATATTGCAACGCTAACAGAAACGGCGTTGCGTACGCGTAACGAGCTCGTTGCGCTTAATGCAGAAGCGCGCGCAATGCAGGCGCAGGCGAAAGTAGCGCGCGCCGACGTGTTGCCGCAAGTAGCCGCAATAGGCGCGTACTCGTATTTCCAAAACAGCCATTTACGCGATAATTCAAACGCCACGGCGGCTGTTGGCGTTACCTGGACGCCTTTCGACGGCGGTACAAGTCGCGCTCGACAAAACGCGGCGCAGGAGAGCGCTATGGCCATTGCGCGAGCGCGTGAAGAGACGGAATCGCTGATTCGATTACAGGTGCGCCATGCGTGTCTTGCTGAGAACGAAGCGCGCGAACGTCTTAATGTCGCGCTGATCGCCGCAGAGCAGGCGGAAGAGAATTATCGAGTTGTTACGCGTGGATTTCAGGAAGGCGTTCTTAATCACACGGAAGTTCTCGACGCCGCGACAATGAGGACGGCGGCGAAAAGCGCGCTGGCAAACGCGAAATACGACGCCGTCATTGCGACGGAACGCGTGAAGTGCGCGGTTGGCGTCCTTTAAAAACCGACAAGACTCCGGCTTTACGGACGTTCAAAGTAAAGGTCGAGAATTCGCATTTGCCTGGGTCGAAATTCTAGCTCGACAGTTATCGAATTCTTTTGGATTACCTCTTCCGAGCTTGGCGTTTCGTCGAACGCAATCGTCTGTATTCGCACAATTGGCGTCGCGCATTTGAGTTGAGCCGTCGTCGACGCGCTGTGCGTTTCGAGTAGCGTAATTCTAACGCCGCTGAGATCATCGTTCACACGCGCCGCGCGGCGTTGTTTAGACTGTGAAGTTTCGTGCGCGCCAATAATAGGAACCACGCTGACTATCGATATGTTGGCGGCGTCAACAGAAAATAGCCTGTGCGCGGGTCGGCGTAATGCCGGAACTTTTGACAATAGAATTGGTACGGCGTCGGCGTAGGACAGCGCGGTCGACTGCGGATCTTCCAGGTCTATACCAACGCCGAAGTGGAACCTTTGACTTCCTTCTCCTTTAGGCGCGAGCACGGCGTCCACACGCGTAGCGCTTGTCTTGAGAAAATAGGGTAGACCTGCTGAAAGAATTGTAATGCCGATACCCTCTTCGCTCCTTATATCTATGGCTTCCGGCGCTTGAAAATAATCACGCGACGTGCCTATTAACGTCGAACCGACTCCGCCGCTTAATTGAGCAAGCGCGTCCTTCCATGCAAAGCGACACGCGTAATAAGAATTCCACGGCGCAGAATCAGGTTCTATTTGAGACGCGATTTCTAGATCGACGTCGATCACGCGCGAGCGTCTGCGCAACGAGATTGTTTCGGTAAAAGTCGCCGCGAGTTCGCCATTGGGAGCGACGAGTCTGCCACGGACGCGGAGTACGCCCAGACCTCCAACCGCAGAAAGAATGTTAATTTCATCCGCCGCTGAAGTCGTGTAACCGTATCCTGAATTGTCTTTCGTGCGATGATCTTCTTTGAGTAGGCGCTCAGGCAATCTTAGCGCAACGTCCCAAGCAAACCGATTGCCGAGCGTTGGCTGGTGGAGTACGCCTCCTCCAAAAGACGTGCCCGAATTGACGGTCTGTAGTCTCTTAACGGCGCCGGTTACAGCGTCAATTCTAAGTTCGACGTATTCGTTACGAAGGCGATAATACTTGTCGACGCTCGTAGCAGAGAGACGTTCCTCGACATATTCTGCAAGATAGGATTGCGTCTCTTCTGATTGGTCAGGGTGGAGGCGTTCGCTTTCGTTGCGTACTTTGAAGACGAGCGACGAGAAGAATCCTCCCTTTTTTTTCTCGCGATCGGTCAACGTTTGTCGTTTGGGCGGCGTTGTAGACCATAGTGAGGATTCGCGTCCTGAAGGGTTGAAAAGAGGACGCATAATAAAGTTGTATTCTAACTCGTCAATCTTCGGTAGCCAACAGTAAGCGTAGGCCGGTAGCGTAAGAACATAGCGTCTCAAGTCGGTATCTTGCGTCGAAAAGACGCGTAGGCGCGCATTCGGAAGTAATTTTTGTAGGCGTTCGCGTACGGAAGCGACTAGTTCTCTGAGTCGTTCCACTAAAACAGTTGCGTCCTGTTCGCCGTTGAAGCGCGTTTCCCAAACGACGTCGTGATCAGTTGACGTGGGGTTCAAGACGAGAAAACCTGGATTTTGCCAAGCGACGTCCTCGCCTGACTCTAGATTGGGCGTAGGGATTTCATCTCGTAACGCGTCCAGAAGGCGTTCCGTCGCGCTTGTGAGTTCAATGCGTTCCGCTTCCAGCTCATTCGACTTAGCAAAGAGATCGACCGAGTCTTGTCTCTCGTCCGGAACTGCGGGGAATAATTGGGCGTCAAGTTCATCACGAAGCGCCTTTGCGCGTTCAGCGAGATTCTCACATCGTTGAAGCCACTCCAATCTGCTTGATTCTATCGCGGAACAGGAGATTTTCGCCTTGTAGACAATCGAACGTACGATCGCTTCCAACGCCTGAATTTCCGAAGCGGCAAGAGTGAGACGGCGACGAAGGGGCCAAAGCGAAACGGGGTTTGCACGTGAACGTTTGGCTGAGCGTGTGAGGAAATTTGTCTTGAAGGCGTCTTTGACAAATTTTTCTTTGTCGCCGCTCCCTTCCGTAACGCGTAAGTATTCCGAGATCGAATAAAATTTACCAAGCGTAGGAGAATACCGATCCATACGAAGTAGGTCGCGTAGCCAACGTGATTCCTTACCCGGTCGGTGTTCAAAAACGACGGCGGAAGCGGAGTCCGAGTAGTACGAGTTGCCTATCCTATCTGGCATTTGCAGAATTTCTTCCGAGCTACTCGCGTCAAGCGGTTTTTTACATATTGTCGTAATGATAGAACCGTCGCGTCCCTGCCAACGTATCTGGGAGCGGTCGGTGTTCTTTTCGAGCAGAGACCAACCGTCGCCTGTGCGAGAGAGCGCGCCCTTGTAACCGACTCCGCAAAGGTATTGTGGTAAGATTTGCGCGTAACCAGCTTCTTGTCGCCCGAAAACAGACGGAACGGTTCCTAGCGTTGAGTTGTAATATCTTTGACCGGCGCGAAGCGCGTCGACGATTTCCGTCGGCGAAAAGAGATACAAAGGGGCTTCCCATTCGTCGCCACCGATTAGTTCGACGCGATGTTCGCGAATTTCATCGCGTAGGAGCTTGAGCGTATCGGGATAATTCTGAACGCACGCTTTTAACGTTGGGACGGAGATAACCAAATTAGTTTGTTCACGTCGAAGCCTTCTTTCTCTGAGGAGATTGGGGAGCGCCGATTCTAAGTCTTCTATTTGAGTCCATACAAGATTAATGAATTTCGTCGCAGTTGGGAAGAAGTATTCTTTGGATTGAGTTAGTAGATCAAACGCCTTTTGGAGCCCTTTTTCTCTTTCGTCAGCGTTACCGACCATGTGTGCGCGCGCCGCTTCAACAATTCGCGAATTGAAGCTTACTTGGTCAAGATTGCTCATGTAGCGAAGTTTGCGCGTCAACAGTTCTTCCATTAGACAGCACAGACCTACGGCGAGAAACGATTCGGCTTCGTCGTCGTAGTGGTAGAATGAGTTGTTGGACGCGAGGTCTGATGTACGCGCCGACTCTGGGCGCGGGTCAATATTTAGCTTTTGAAACGCCTCTTTCAGAATCTCGTCTCGATCTGCGATGTGCCGTATAACGACGGCGCCGCCTTCTTCCGCTTCTTTGATCCATTTGTGCGAAATCAGGTACTCAGCGCAAGGCGGCACAACGACGAGGCGGCGCGTTTGACCCGAAGAAGGGCTTCCCGCCGCTTCCCAACGTGGCGCGTCGTTAAAATGAGCGACCAGCGCCGGATGGTATAACGCCGACCAGGCTGAGAAAATCTCGTCGACGTCAGACGCTTTACGATAGAGTGAAAAATCTTCTAGGCTATAGCAGGGAATCAGTGAAATCATGGATTGGGACGGCGTGATGCTTGAGTTATTGAACTAGTGTCATTCATTGAGCAAGTCGGCAATGTAAAAGCTACCGTAGGTGTGAACGCGACAGAGTTTGTGAAGTCGTTCTGCTGTTTCGCGACGATAATCTAAGAGATCGCCAAGTGAACGTTTTTGACCCCCGCAATTCACTTGAACCCTATGAAGGTATGTTGTCGCGTCGAGTCCCGCGCTACGCCATATGAGACGCGCGCCACGCGAGGCGTGTTGCACGATCGCTTGCCATTCTGCTTCCAGCGCGTGGAAAAGCTTGTCGGATAGCCAGTCCATGTGATCTAGCAAGACAAAACGGCTAATCTGTAGTTCGGGACGCTCGACGAGGAAGCTCTCAACTGTGCTTGTGTGAGTTGAAATAGCGTCAACCGCGCCAGACTTGAGCGTCTCGAAGCCGGAACGCGTCAGGTATTCGGGACAACATTCCTTCGTGTAGCTTCCCTTCGCGTATGCGCGCCAGAAGTAATTGTCCTGCACCGGCAGGTCGTGGCAGACTTCGTCCATACAATGTTGAACGAATGGCGTCAATCCGCCAAAGCTATTCTCAATCTGCCGTCGTTGCGCTCGCGGCACACCCACCATCGCCATAGAGAGGTCGCGATTGACGAAAAACTTTAGAGAGCGCGACCACATTTTCGCTCGTAACTGTTCCCAGACGGCGCGTTGGACGTCGAGATTAGGCGCGTCAATAAGCGCGTCCACCAAATCGCGAAGACCGCGCGCCGTCATATAACGCATGACAATTTTGGCGAAGCAACCGGACGCGCCGCAGTAAAAGAACGTTTGGTTCGGGGAATCAAAGAATTTCTTTATGTAGCGATCCCAATATTGTTGCGAACTCTCGGGTAAAAGCGAACGCATCCTATCGCGGTATATTTGTTGTGCGCCAACAAGTCGTCCCTCTCCAAACAGTTTAAAGAAGGTCTCATAGTCAAGCGATTTAATTCCCGCTATTTTGAGGTCGAGAAGCGCGTTTTGTCGGTAATTCATATCGACTGCATAGATCTGTTTGACGCCGCTAAGCGCGTATGAGAGTGCGTTGCAACCTGCCGACGTTATGACTAACATCGTGTCCGTAGACGACAATTCCAACGCTTCTTTATCCAGACGCGGATCTTCCCAACATACGTTGTACACGAGATTATTGCCATGCACCAATTTGAATAGCTGTGAACTAACAGATTCAGCAAAGGACGTCATATGTTTATCCTATTCTTGTCCGGCGGTAGTGGATTTACGCTCCCGCCAGTCAAAATGGGCGGAAACACACGCGTCGATTGTTACCTCCACGCATTCCCCTATATTATAGGGGAAAAGCTCGATTACAAAAGGCGTCGTATTCTTTTTGTTTTCGCTCAAATTGCGTTCTTGAAAGTTGATTCATATGAACCGAGAAGCCGTCAACTTTCTTTGTCGCTTTCTCTTGAATTAACGATTTTATTGATTACAATGACGTGAGTCGTGCGCGTATTTGCGCTTGGTCTAAAATTGAAACTGCGCCTGGAGTAGCCTCATGCTGAAGAAAATTGTCGTCGTTCTGTGTTGCGTTCTTGGATCTGTCGTCTTGTGTCCCGCGTTGACTTTTGCACAAGAGTCCAACTCTGTTCCTTATCAAACGCCCACGCTCCAGCAGGACGGCGCCTGGACTATGGTCGTTATCCCCGATCCGCAGGCTTACACGCGCTACGGTCGCAATCAAGGCATTCTGGATATCATGACCGCGTGGATCGCGGAAAACAAGTCAAAACTCAATATTCAACAGGTTCTCTGCGTTGGCGACATTGTTGAGTCGAACAATCTCCAAAAGCCGGACGGAAAATTTGCCAATCAGACAAGCAAGCAAATGTGGGAATGTTCCTCAAGAGCTTTTGCTAGACTCGACGGCGTCTATCCCTACGTTCTCGTTACCGGTAATCACGACTACGGCCCGTATATTTACCCCGACGGGAATCATTACGGCACGCGTTCTTCCTTGAATCGCGAAACACAATTCAACGACTATTTTCCTAGCGATCGCAATCCGTCGTGGAAAGGCGTTCTCTTTGATATGTGCGAAAACGCGTATGGCTATAAGACCCTTGAGAACGCGGCGTATCAGTTCCAGGGAACTGACGGTCAGCGCATTGTCGTCGTGGCGCTTGAATTTGCGCCTCGTCCTGAAGCGCTCGCTTGGGCGAAGAGCGTGTTTGAACGACCTGAAAATGCTGACTCCTTTGGAATCGTCGTCACGCACTCTTATATGCGACCCTATACCGCAGATTGCGCGCGCGACGAAAAAGAAGGATACGGTCTCAATAAAGAGGGCGGTCGCTCCGGGGAAGAAATTTGGAAAGAATTGGTCTATCCGACGGCTAATATCCGGATGGTAATTTGCGGTCATCATTCCACCGCAGACGACATGGACGGTTGCACTGGTTTTCGCGTTGATAAGAACGAAGCTGGTAAAACGGTCTCGCAACTTGTTTGCGATATGCAGGCGATGGGCGGTGGCTGGGAAGGTAACGGCGGCGACGGATGGCTCCAGTTACTAGAGTTCTCCAAAGATATGAAGACGGTCAAAGTTCGCACATTTTCACCGCTCTTCGACTTGTCGCCCGTTACGCGTGAACACGCATGGTACCATAATGACAAGCAAGAGTTCGAATTTAGTATCGAATAGTAAGCGCTTTTTTACTTTCCATCATTCTCGATAGTTTTGCGCGCAGAGCGCGCCTCCTCTAAGAATGGTAGCGTCATGAATTACCGAAAACAGTTGTTTGCGATCGTTGCGCTCATGGTTCTAGCGCTCTCGCAAATTGTGTACGCACAGTACGACTCGAACACGCCGGGGCGTTCAAAGAAGCCTTTCAACGACGACTGGCTCTTTGCTACTGTAGCGCAAGACGACGTTCGAGCGGAACCTATTCGTTACTTTAAACTGGGCGATCAGCCCCCTCGTGAAAAGACTGGACTACAAAAGCTCGTTCGATTACCTCATGACTGGGCGATTGAATTAGGGTTTGACTCCAAGCTCGACGGTGCGACTGGCAAATCGTTTTGGCGCGGCGTCGGCATATACAGTAAAATTCTTCATGTTGACGCATCTGATCTCGATAAGCGTTTTGTCTTGCATTTCGACGGCGTCATGTCCTTTCCCGAGGTGACCGTGAACGGTAGGTACGCCGGTGGATGGGATTATGGATATTTAGGGTTTGAGGTTGACGCAACCCCTTATTTGCATTCGGGCGATAATTTGATTGAAGTGCGATGCGATACGCGCGAGCATCATTCACGTTGGTATCCTGGCGCAGGAATTTATCGCAACGTCGACCTCGTCGTCTGCTCGCGCGAGCTATGGTTACCGGAGGGCGCCGCTTTCATTACGACTCCTGTCGTAACGCCGCGCACGACCACGCACGGAGACGCTACCGTCAAGGCGGCGATTACGCCAGAGGTCGCATATAAACAGCAGAACGCAGTAGTAACGTTTACTATCCGTGAACGCGATTCCGGTAAGGTGGTTTTTACTGCGAATCGACGTCTTGATCTTGAGCCCAATCTTGTTAAGAATGACTCGGCGCCTCAATTGGACAAATTCCCACAATATGAGGATTCGCCTGTCTGTGAATTTACAGCTGAACTAAAGGACGTTTCGTTGTGGGATGTTGACGCGCCTGTCTTGTACGAAGCGCTTGTCGCTTTTAAAGATGACGCTGGGAAACCCCTTGACTCCATAATTACGACGTTTGGTATTCGTCGGATCGAATGGACGGTCGACGACGGTTTCTATTTGAACGGTCGGCGAGTACAACTCTATGGCGTAGATCTTCATCATGATCAAGGGATCATTGGCGCATGTTCACATCCTGCCGCAGTCCGCCGTCAATTGCAGATTATGCGCGATATGGGCGCAAACGCGATCCGTACAAGCCACAATCCGAATTCGTCTGCATTTATGGACGCCTGCGACGAAATGGGGTTTGTCGTTTGGAACGAGCTCTTCGACAAGTGGGACGGAACGGCTGGTTTGCGCGAAGAGGACGATTTCTTTGCTTTCTCTGCGCGCCAAGCGCGTCAGTTTGCACGACGCGATAGAAATCGACCAAGCGTGTGCGCATGGTCGATTGGCAATGAAATCGCCAATATCGAACGCAATCATAAGGACGCGTCCAATCCAGATCAGGACGCCAAAAAGCGCGTTCAGTGGTTGCGCGACGCTATGAAGCGCTACGATCCTTCGCGTTTAGTGGGGCAGGGATGCTTTGTAGACGACGTGCTTGGCGATTTTCCGCCAAAAGTCGATTCGCTTGCGCCGCTCGATATTACTGGATGGAATTATGGCGCTAAATACCGAACGGCGCGTAAGAGCTATCCTAATATGCCGATGGTTTACACGGAATCCTCTTCCGCATTTTCGACGCGAGGATACTATGATTTAGTTCATCCCGATAAGAAAGACCAATACGACTCCAAGGCGCTACAGGTCGACAGCTACGACTTAATATCGGCAAACGGACCACGAGATATTCCCGACGTTGATTTTGAGAGAATGAGCGAGGATCGGTATATTGCCGGCGAGTTCGTGTGGACAGGCTTCGACTATATCGGAGAACCTGCGCCGTTTGAAAGAGAAGCGAAGGTCAGTTATTTCGGCATAGTCGATTTATGCGGAGTCCCGAAGGATCGATTCTATCTTTATCGCAGTCATTGGAACAGTCAATCTGAAACGGTTCATATTCTTCCGCATTGGAATTGGTCGGATCGTGTAGGGAATAAAGTTCCTGTTTACGTCTATACGAGCGGCGATAGCGTTGAACTCTTTCTTAATGGAAAATCTCTTGGTCGTAAGAGTAAGGATTTGTCGAGAACGCTTGCTAAACCTCATGACGCAGAGTTCGACTTGCCAGATTACTATTGGATCGTCGATAAGTATCGGCTTCGTTGGGAAGACGTTCTTTATGAGCCTGGTGTTTTGTGTGCGGTAGCGTATCGAGAAGGTCGCGAAATCGGTCGCGCTGAAGTGCGAACGTCAGGCGAAGTAGCACAGTTGCGCGCGACTCCAGAAAAACCGTCCTTGGAGGGCGAGGACGATCTCCTTTACGTCGAAATTACAGCAGTCGACGCTAACGGGACTCCATGTCATGACGCTATGACGCGGTTTGCGGTCGAGGTTACGGGAGGCGCGACGCTTGCAGGTCTTGGTAATGGCAATCCTATCGACCTTGATTCTTTTGCCGACGCTTCTCATTCGCTCTTTTATGGCTCGGCAACGCTCGTCTTGCGTTCGGAACGCGGAGCGTCGGGAAAGAATGCGAAGGTTCGAGTTTCCTCTGAGGGACTGCCTGTCGTGACGCTCGACGTTCCCGTTGAGTAACGACGCGTTGGTTCGTAACAGCACGAAAACGCTCGCGTCTCCTATCGCTCGATACTAGGCGCGAGCGCAATTTTTTCCTCTGTTTTTTTTCGTCAAGAAAGTTTATACTTCCTGAGCGTGCTTTTGCGAAACCCATTCCATTAATCGTAGCATAATAACGGTACGGAACCGACAATGAATAACTTTTGGCGAGCGATCAAACTGACGCTTAAATACAAGCTCAATATTTTTTGGGTTCTCCTGTCCTCTATCTGTCTTGCGCTGTGCTGGGGCGGTAATATAGCGACGGTTTATCCGCTCGTTCAAGTGTCCTTTCAAGGAGATTCTGTTCGCAGTTGGTTAGAGAAGGAAATATCCTCGCAGAATCAGCGGCTCGACGAATTGCAATCGGAACGATACGACCTTATTTCAATTGCCGATAGTAACGAAGACGAGTCCGATCTCGAGCAAAAGCGGTTGAGATTATCCGTTTTGAGCGTTCAGATCAGAAATACGGAGAAATTACTCGCCAGGTACCGTTTCTTACAACCGTATGCGAATAGATTCACTCCAAACGATCCCTTCTTGACGGTTGTTATTCTCATGGTTTTCGTTGTCGTCATGACGTTGATTAAGAGTGTCTGCACTTTCGTGCAATCTTTTCTCTCAGCACGTTTGGCGCAATTAGCGTCCTTGGAGCTTCGCGCGCAGTTTTTCCAGAAAATGCTCGGTTACGAGACCACATATTTTAGCCAACAAGGAATATCGGACGCAACGACTCGTTTTACATCCGATATGGGCGTTCTTACGAACGGATTAACGCTTGTCTATGGCAAAGCGCTACGCGAACCGCTGAAGATGATAGTGTGCCTTATCGGCGCCGCGATCATTAGTTGGCGACTTCTATTATTTACTTTCTTGTTTGTGCCGCTTGCCGCCGCGCTGATTCGATGGCTCGCAAAGTCGCTCAAACGCGTTGCGCGTCGCGTTATGATGGAGATGGCGCAACTGTACGGCAGACTCGACGAAACGTTCCATGCGATCAAGGTTGTGAAATCTTTTAATCGCGAGGATTATGAATTTGAGAAGTTTCGACGCTCGAATGAGACCTATTATCGGCGTGGAATGAAGATGGCAAAATACGATTCGCTCACGAGTCCTATTACCGAGTGTCTCGGGATTGGTATGCTCGCTGTCGCGATTGTTGCGGGCGCGAATCTTATCATCTATCAGAAAACGAGCCTTTTCGGAATTCAGACTTCTTCTAGTCCCCTTGATTTAGGTTCGCTCATTCTTTTTTACGGCTTCCTCATTGGCGCGTCTGATCCCGCGCGCCGCCTGACCGATATTTTCACGAATATCCAAAACGCTTGCGCCGCCTCGGATCGCGTCTATGAAGTGATAGATCGCGAGTCAAAGATCGTTGAGAGCAAGTCGCCAAAGAGACTTGAGCGTTTTACTCATGCAATTACCTTTGAGAACGTTTCGTATGAGTATCCCATTGATTCAGGACTTTCCGTACCGGCTGTTGAAGTCAAAAAGACGCGTGTTGAGAAGATAATTAAAAACTGGATCATTGCTCGTTGGAACAGTTTCGTTAAGAAATCACCGTTGCCGTCTGACGTCGCCGCGCCGCCGCCGTCAAGCGAGTCGGTTTCATCCCCTGACGTCGGCTTAAATAAGGAAAGTCGTCGAGTCCTTAGAAATGTCTCCCTCGAGATTGCCTACGGAGAAACGATCGCTATTGTTGGGCGTAGTGGATGTGGTAAAAGCACTCTGTTGAGTATGATTCCTCGATTTATTGACCCTCTTGCCGGTCGCGTTCTCCTCGACGGCGTTCCATTAACAGAGCTTAGTTTGTCGGATCTACGCGACCAGATAGGGCTCGTCGCACAAGATTCCGTTCTCTTTAACGAGAGCGTATTTGACAATATACTCTATGGTCGACCAGACGCGACGCGCGAGGAGGTTATTGCGGCGGCGCAAGACGCTTACGCCGACGCCTTTATTCGCGAGGAACTGTCCGACGGCTACGATACGATCGTCGGACCCGGCGGCGGCGCGCTTTCAGGAGGTCAACGGCAGCGCGTTGCGCTTGCGCGCGCCATCCTTAAGAATCCGCGTATTTTTCTACTGGATGAAGCGACGAGCCAAATTGACCTTCAAAGCGAACGTTTCATTCACCAAGCGCTCAAAAAGTTCGTTGGTAGTAGAACGACGATTCTCGTTACGCACCGTCTGAGCGCGATAGAATTAGCCGATCGCATTGTAGTCATGCAGGACGGCGAAATTCAATTCATCGGAACGCACGAGGACGCGCTAAAACAATCCGCTTTTTACGCGAACCTGTGGGCGACGGAATCTTTTGACGAAGCGGCGCGATAGCTTTTTAGGACGTCGTTTGTTCGCTTCGTTTGGTTTCACGATAGGAAAGATATGGAGAATTTGTATGAAAGCAGAAGAAACGGTCGTTATGTTTATCGAATTTCAGAATGATTTCTGTAAAGAGGGCGGCAAACTACACGACCTCGTGCGCGAGGAAATGGCTCGTAACCACACAATCGAGAATGCTCTTCGGCTGTTGAAAGGCGCGCGAGATAAGGGCGCGTATATTCTTCACGTGCCCTTTGAACTCGACACGGGACGCTTTGAGGAGAATCCGCAGGACGGCTTGCTCGCGAAGCTGTACGAAATGAAAGCGTTCATGCCCAATACTTGGGGAGGCGCTATTATCGACGAAATGAAGCCGGGTTACAATGAGCCCATTTTGGTTGGTAAACGTGGGCTGAGCGCTGCATCGGCTCTTCATTTCCGAACCTTGTTAATTGACGCCGGAATTCAGAACATAGCGCTCGCCGGCTTTCTTACGAACGTTTGCGTGCAGGCGACGGCGTTCAGCGCGTACGATTTCGGCTACGAAGTCCGTATTATTCCGGAAGCGTGTTGCGCCGCTTCTCAGTCGATTCAAGAGTACGTCGAACGCGAAGTGTGCCCGATCTTCGGCGGCGCGCCGACTGTCGATGAATTCTTAGCTGAACTCAAATAGTCGTTTTTGCGTTCACAAAACGATGATTTTAAACTGGGGGGCGGAAGCGTTCGATCCTTTCGCCTCCCATAAGGCTTTCTTCATGACGCCTCTCGTAGTCGCTCCTGTCCTTATAAAATGTTAAAGTGGTGAAACTTTTCTGAATATTGCGATTTTTCTGATTATCTGCTCAACTTTCTTTCAGTACGGTCGAAAATACTACTAGCGGCGACGTATTAACGCGCGGTCGCCGCAGATCGCGTCGAACTTGATCGATGTGAGCGCGCGAAATGTATACGATGTTTACGTCTAGCGTTTGAGTTCCTTGTGTGAACAAAGATTTCCCCCCTTGAACGTGTAAGACGCTTAGTGGAGCATATAGGTCGCCTTTATCGGCGACTCCTTATCGAACGGATTCGTGTGAGGATACTATGACCAGTTCAAAAATTCGACGGAACAAAAACGTTAATCCCGAACGTAGACAAGTTCTAGAACGTTTGGCTAGCGCGCTCTCGAAGCGTCGCGTCTTTAAGCTTGGAGTAATAGCCTCGCTTGCCCTGGCTGCGATGGTTGGCGTTACTGACGCGCTTCACGCTCAACAGTCGAACGGACTGCAACGTGTGCAACTTGTCTCGAACCCGTGGACGAGTCCTAATGGACGCGTGGCATATCAGCAGTTACAGTCCCAGCGTCAACATCTGGCGCGCCGCAATCCCATCCGACAAACGCAGGCGGTAACCCAGCCGCAACAGGACGAGCTTCTCACAAATCCGCTTTCAATCAATCCGGATTTTAACGCGCCGCTCGAAGACCCGTTGCAGATTCCTGAGCCCACGCTTAATTCAGCGCAGGTGGTGGAGCCAACAACGCAAAATGCAACTGAACAGAATGTGACCGCAGTAGAAACTGCTGCGTCTCCCATTACGAACCAGCCGAAGAATGCCGTCGCTAACCTGAAAGCGGACGAGTCAAACGCGCCGCAGGCTATTCAGAGCTATCCGCAGAGAGAGTTTCTGAATCAAGGAAGAAGCGATAGTAGTGTGGCGACGTCGAACAACGGCGTTTATTCAAGCGCTCTTCCACGCGTGTCGAATAATCCGTACTCGCGAATTGGTCAGGCGGAGTATCATCCCAATCAGTTTTATGGAGGCGGCGGTAATTATTCCGTCAACGGGTATCGTAATACTCCTCCGGCGGTAGCGTACGGTCAAAGCCTTTGTGGCGAACCATGCTATAACGGTGGATGCGGAGCCTTTGGCGGATTTTTTCAGAATACTCAGTTGGAGGCGAGTTTTGCCGGTATGAGGAGTCCTCTTGACCTCGAGGATTCTGGTAACTTTGGCGGTGGTTTCGCCATCAATTGGGGTAGCGTTCAGCCTGTGTTGGGCGGCTTGCACGTTCAAGCGGGCGCACGTTCGGTCTTCACCGATCTCCATGGAACGGTAGCGAACGGTTTTTGGAGAGACGACAGTCGCACGCAAATCTTCTGGACTGCAGGGCTTTATTATCGATCAAGCGAATGTGGAGACGGTCTATCGTTGGGCGTTGTCTATGATTCAATGCATGACGATTATTATCGCAAAGTCGAACTGCAACAGATTCGCGCCGAGTTGTCGTATTCCTTCATGGGAATTGGCGAGATTGGTTTTCGCGGAGCTTTTGGGTTGAACGACGACTGGTGCGTCTTGCTTAATACGCCCAACGCCTTGTTTGTCGGCAAAGCGAAGCCAACCGATTACTACACGATGTTCTATCGCAAGCAATTTGCTCAAGGCGGCGAAGCGATGATTTACGGCGGCGTAACCAAATGGAGCGAAGGGCTAATTGGGGTTCAAGCCGAAGCTCCGCTTACCGATTCCTTCGCGATCAAATGCTCTGGAACTTATGTCTTTGCTCGTGAGCGGGGCGGCAACAATCCTCTTGATTATAAGCTCTCGAAGCGTGAAGAAGAAGCCTGGAATATGTCCTTTGGTCTAGTGTGGTACCTCGGTGGAAACGCGCGGAACACCGTAGGATCGCAACGTCCGCTCTTCGACGTTGCGGATAACGGAACCTTCCTGCAAAACTTCCTGCGCTAACAGCTAGTTTATATTACACGAATCCATTTGACGGGCGGATCCAACGATTCGCCCGTCATTTTATTATTTTCCAGATTTCGGTTCGTCGAGAACAGCCGTGAGCATACGTTTGAACTCAGCTTCGCCTGAGAGGAATTCGACGTCAATCCCCAAGGCGAGCACGGGTTGTTCTATTGGCTCTTGTCCGTCCAACTTGACGAAATCTTTCATCGTTGTTAATACGACGTCGGCGCCAAAACGACTAGCGGTGCGGTCAATGGTGAGAAAATCATCGTGCGTATAGACGCAGTGGTCTGAAAATGCCATGAACGAAACGAGATTGAAGCGTTCGGCGAGAAGGGTCTTTTGGAAGCCTTGCGGCGCGCCTAGTCCGCAAAAAGCGAGGACGTTGCGCGATTGAAGCGCGCCTTGCCATTTGGTAAATTCCTCGCGACGTAATTCTTTCCCAAGGGGAGTGGATATGCGTTGCATGACGAATCGAGGACGCTGAGATATTTCGCACCATAGCGCGTGAGGAGCATAGCCGACCACACGGTTTCTAATAGTGTCACGCGCGTCTTTTGAAATTAAATCAGCACGATTCAATATAACAACGTTTGCACGTTTGAGCCCCTCAAGCGGTTCGCGAAGGTAGCCAGAAGGCGCTAAATGTTCTCCTCCAAATGGTGAAAGCGCGTCGAGGAGGACAATGTCGAGATTACGTGCCATTCGACGGTGTTGGAACGCGTCGTCGAGTAGAATAGCGTCTATTTCTGGAAATAAACGCGTTATTGCTTGAACGGCTTCGAAACGATTAGCGCACACAAAGTGAGGCGTGTCCGGAAATCGTAGCGCTAATTCGCAAGCTTCGTCGTTGAAATAAAAAAACTGGCGTGCGTCAGGTTCAAGCGCTAGCGCCTTGGATAGCCATTTGAGCGAGCCCAAATACGCGTTCTGACTTTCAAGAGTCCTTTTCTGAGCCTGCGCCTTGTAACCGCGGCTTACAAGCGCGGCTTGCTTGCCTGACTGAATGACGGCGTTCGTCAACCATGCGACAAAGGGTGTTTTGCCTACGCCGCCCATTGTAAGATTGCCGACGGAGACGATTGGTCTCGTCGCCTTTTGGCTCTTAATGATTCCGCGATCATATGCGGCGTTGCGCCCTCTAACTATTAACGAGTACGGTATGGAGAAAGGCAACGTACATAGTCGAAAGGCACGCGCAAGAGCGCTTCGGTTTGTTCCGTCCAAGAAAGAACGCATTTCGACGCGGTAGTTACGGTTCATAGTTATACTGAGCTTGTACGGCTGAGATCTTAGGATGAGTTATCGTTGACTCGACGTATTCAAGAGTCAAACGGATTCAGTATAAATCTTTTTGTTACTTTTACAAGACGACGGCAAATAGCTTCTTGTCAAATTTGATAAAGTAGGTTAGAATATATCCGGGGTATGATCGTGTGCGCGACGCGGTGTCGCGAGCTTCACAGCTCCAACTCCGAGTGAATAACGAAAGCTCTTTTTGTACATAGCAGGGAGTTTTGTATAATGCAATCATTGTTGACGTCAAGTTTATCGCCCATATCGGACGTTCCGCTTTTTGGTTTTGGCGGCTGGATGGAAGCGGCGTCGAAGATCGACGTATATGCTTTGGGCGTGATTATCGCTTTTGCTGCGATCGTCTTCCTGTTGCGACTCGCCATTCCCAAGATAGGCGCGATCGCCTGGGTAACCGCGAAGGAAACGTTGCAACAACCTCTCTTTCTGATTCTCATGCTCGTTGGTCTTTTCGGTCTATTCATCTTTCCGTTCCTTCCGTATCATACGATGGGCGAAGATGTGAAGATCGTTATTTCCCAGGGTCTGACCGTCGTTAAGTTGGCGTGCGTTTTTCTCGCAATCTGGACGGCGAGCACGTCAATTGCCGATGAAATTGAGGGTAAGACGGCGTTGACGATTCTGGCGAAACCAGTCGGTCGACATAGCTTTGTCTTCGGTAAGTACCTTGGCGTTATGATCGCGGTAACAGCGCTCTTCTTGATTCTAGGCGTTTTCTTTTTGAATACCGTTGCGTATAAACTCGTCTATGACGCTCATGAATCTGCGAAGGACGTCCCGACGGCGCTCGAGTGTTTTGCTTACGTGAAGGGCGTTGTGCCAGGCTTATGCCTTGCCTTTTTCGAGACAGTTATTTTGACCGCGATTTCGATAGCGATATCGACGCGGCTTATGTTGCTGCCGAATCTAACGATCTGTTTGACGATTTACGTTCTAGGGCATATCGTTCCGATGGTAGTCGTATCGAATGCGGTCGAGACTGCGCCGATTATAGGTTTCTTTGCGAACCTTGTTTGCGCGTTCCTCCCAATTCTTGATCATTTTAATATGGAGACGGCGATCGCAATGAATCGCGCGGTCAGCTGGAACTATGTCGGTCTTGCCGGGGTGTACTCGCTACTCTTTGCGTGCGTTGCTATGGCGCTCTCGATTATTCTTTTTACAGATCGCGACCTGGCGTAGTCCTTTTTCGTCAAGTTTCGTGTGCGCAGTCTTCCTGCAAAAAGCGCAGGGGGACTGCGTCTTTTTGAATTGGTTCGATTGTGTAGGAAGATTAGGACGCTTACGATTACTTGCCGAGAGAGTGAAGAAAGATGCGAAGAGTAGAAACGCGATGATGAGTACAGTACTTCGGGCTACTCAGAGAGGTTACGAGAATTCAACGTACTATTTATGATGCGGCAGGATCGTGAACTAATTAGAACGGTTCGTTTTTTCCTGTCCATTCATGCGTTTGACGATGTGCCGCGCCTTGGACTTTTATTAGAACAGAAAGTTTAACTGATAATGAAAATAGCCGAACACAATCACATGATTGCGTCCGGCTACGACTCTTTTAGGAGGCTGGGCTTGCTTCAAGGTTATGCAAAAGGATCTTCGTTGTCCTCTTCCTCATTTCCCCCATCGCCGAAAGGATCGTCGCCTTGATCTTGGCTTTCATCCTGCTCGGTTGCGCTATCTTCAACCGCGCCGGCGTCTTCGCTCTGAAGGTAAGGATCGTCGTCGTCAAGTCCTCCTTGTTCGCTGTCTTTGCCGCTTCCTTCAACGCCCTCGGTATTCCAGTCGATATCTTCTAATCCACCCGAAACATCCGATTGATCGCCAGGATCATTCAGTAGAGGCGCGAACACAAAAGCGTTTGATCGAATGACGTCGAGGTCGAGTGTAATCGTCATTTTATCGTCAATCGCTTTAGGTTCTAACGACTCAAAAAATGCGTTGACCAACGGCGAAAAGTCAAGCGCTTCGGCGTTGTCAGACGATTTTTGAACCTCGTTTGCAATGATAGAACTTGTCAACGGTTTAACAACGCTCAAGAATTGTTTAAGCGTATCGGCGGTCTTGGTCGCGTCTTCAGCAGAATTGAGACCTACAAACGCAACCATTCTGGGCTTATTTACGAGCGAAATAGCAAGCGTAAAAGTCTTAATTGCGTCGCCGACGCCGTTTTCAGCGATCTTGTCGGTGAGTTCTGCAACTTCGGGATTCTCATCCGCAAAGGCGCTCACCGAGAACGATTGGTCTTGAGCTTGTTTACCCAATCCCGAAAACGCGTCCGAAGCCGCGCCGCCAGAGCCTTCGCTTTCTGCAAAGAGATCCTTCAAAATCGAATTAAAATCGACCGTTGCTACAGTTATTGCGGCGCCGTTAGCGGAGCGTAGCGCTTTGGCGAGCTGAATCGAACTTTCAGCGCTAGCGGGCGCTGCAAATCTCTTACGAACCGCCGGAAGAACTAATCGACGAGATTTAAGACGGTTATTTTCCCGTTCTTTTTCGACACGTTCCTGATATTCGGCGCGGAACGACGGATCAATCTCAACGCCTTCCAGCTGGCTCATATTATTCGCAACAGCGTTTGTTCTCGCGGCGTTCATGGCGCTAGTTGACGAATCCGCACGCAACGACGAGCCCATTACGCCGCCTTGATTGTTACCCTGGGCGTTGTTATTAACGCTATTCGCTTCGTTGAGCGCCTGCTGTAACTGATTTTTCTCAATTGTTTTGGCGACATATACGGCTTTTATGTCCGCCGTGTCGACAGGCGGCAGCGCCAAATCGTGTTCGATAACGGCAATAGCAAAGCCAAATCTAATAAAGACCGCAGTCGCTTCGCCTCCCTTGGCGAGCGCGTCGACGACTTTAGCTTGTTCGCCTTCCGAAAAGCCTTCAAGTGGAACGGCAAGGATCGTCGCGCCATTGAAGGCGTCGGTCGCCTTATAGGTTATGATATAGAATTCATCGATATAATCGGCGTAAAGTTTTTCCGTTACCGCGTTCTGAATCGTTGACAATAGGCTCTTGAAGTCGTCTTTGAGCTGATTAACTTGGTATCGGCGTAACTGAATCTTGTATGAATCGCCAGATCCAACCTGACCAGCGGCGTTTTCGATAACGTCGTTGATATAGGTTGAAAGGGAGACATAGTCTATCTTGGTAAAATCGAAATGGGCGACGGTAACCGCTTCGTCATAAAGGAGCGCTTGTACGCCGGAAAGACTGGAAAATCCAGCCGGTCTCTTTACCGTGCTCGCCATATTGACGAGATTTGCCGCTTGTTGTTGACCAGCTCCGCCGCTGGCGTCGCCGTCGCCCATCTGCGCGATTACCGGCGAAGAAGCTGAAACAAGCGCAAAGACCAGGAACACTACAAGTCCCGGAAACATTAAAGCGCCTAACGAACGCATAGACGATAAACGCGGCATGGTTTTCTCCCAGGGAACGCTATTTCAAGACGCTACGCTCGCGCACATACGCGGGGTTGCGTCAATCTGAATCGTTTTACATATGTTGCAAAGGAGACTCTACAACCTAATTTGTTCAATTATAATCGTCCCTTTGCGTTTTTTCCAGACACACGGCGCTATAAGGTTCTTTTTTCGCGATTTTCTTGCGCGTTTAGTAGCGCATATTCGCGATATTGGCGTAGCCGGCGTAACCGTTAAAATGAGTTTATTTAGCATTGTTGGGAAAATCTTTTTTGACAGCGCTCCCTTTTTTCCACTCGTAGCTTGTAACAAGCCAATATGCCGCTAATACGGCGAGACCGGGCGTTGCCGGCGTACGATATCGAATTGACGAGACGAAGACTATGTGTAAGAGCGAAAGATAAAGCGCAGGAAGAGCAAGGCTCCATACGGCTCCTTGGCGTCGAAACGATCGGTATGCGCCCAAAACCGCAAGGAGTAAGATAGGCGTATAGGAGAGGAAGAGCGCGCATTTCAACTCGGGTCGCGAGAAAGCAGGCTCTCTCGGAACGGGCGCCCATAGTCGATACAACTTGACGCAAGCTAGACGCGCGACTTTTTGTGGATTGTTTAGCGCCCACAGCGCCGCTTCGTCTTTTAGGCGCTTGTCGAGTCTGACTTCGAAATGAACGTCGGGCGAGTCAGAGGGATTTTGATGTTCTGCATTTCTGAATTCGTCGACAAAGGTCATGTTACTTGCGCCGGTTGCGTTAGGATTTAGTCCGTCGTAAAGACTCGCGCCCATTTGTAGCGAGGTCGGTATAATCCGACCTGTTAGTTTTAGATTACGATATATCCAAGGCGAGAGGAAAACTGTCTGCAATGTTACAACGAAGACCGCTAGTTTAACAGTCGCGCAGACAGTTCGACGCATAGCGTAGGAATTAGCCGACTCGCGTTGACGTCCTAAGAACGACGATATTATTTTGACGAGAAGTAAGCTGGTATATGCGAATGGGAGAAAATATAGCCAGCTTGGACGAATATATGTCGCGACTGTTGCGAAGAAGGCGAGTGGAAGCGCTTGCCTCGCAAGTTCATACAAGCTTATTGACAAGACGTTGCCGTTGCCGTCTGAGAGAGCGCGCGGCGTCGCGCAATCCTTTTGCGTGTTCGGCGCCAGAAGCCCGAGACGCCGCGCAGACAATATAACGACGATATTGAGCGCGAGCGCAAAAGTCATGAACGATTCTTCTGAGAGTACGCAAACGCTTTGCAATGCGAGCGTGGGGTCAACTGAGACACACAGCGCGCTCAAGATAGTAATCCAGCGTCGAAGCCAATAGTCTTTAAAATAGGTCGACGCGAGTATCATAACAAGCGCTACGTTGAACGTACCGAAACAAACGCCTTGCAGTCTAGCGACGAAGACGGGCGGATTCTCGCCGAAGAACCAAAAAATGGGAGCGAGTATTGCCGGGTATCCCGGCGTGCGGAAAATTTGCCAATGTCGTTCCGAATCAAATTCGTAAGGACGTCCAAATGCGATCGCGCGTCCTAATTTCCAATATGAATCGGAGTCACCGAAGAAAAATGGACCGTCTTTCTCTGTCGTCGTTGCGCCGTTGGCGGAAGTTGAACTCGACACGTTTGCGCAGGATTCGCGTACAAACGAGTCCCAGTAGAAGGCTACGCCCAATCGTACGGTAAACGCCGCTATTAGTATAAGGACGCAGAGCGCGCAGTACTTTCTGTCGGTCATCGTTCCGTAACCTTTTTTTATAGTCAACTCATGATTGGTTGTTGTCGTTTGGACGAATTCTCGAGGATACTTGAGATTTCACCTGTTTCAAGCGCAAAGTTAAACTCATTGAGAGAGGGGTATATTGCGTCGCTTAGAAACTTGACGACCCAGTTTTCTACCATCGGACTAATTGAAATAATCGCCGCGCCGTTTTTCCACGCTTCCCACATTTCGATCGCTGTTCCCATGGAGGCTTCTGGTAAAAATGCAATTAACGCGTCAGTTTCGGCTCCGCACATTTTGTTGTGCGTTAAAAAGACCTGACGACCGCTTTCAAACGAATAGTTGAGCGATTCTTGGTGGTTGGCATAGGGATCATAAACCGTAGCGTTCGGGAAAAATTTGCGCAGCCGATCCGTTAGGATAGACCGATAGTTCTGGTCATGACAGACCGCTTCTATACGGGAGCCTTGCATAATGCCAGCGATAAAAAACCGGAAAGAATTCGATTCATTCATGGCGGATATTCCTACTGAAGAACGATTGGAAGAGCAATAATTGACGAAAAAAGCCTGGGAAAATGCCAAGCGCTTTCCCAGGCCGTATTTCTAAGACTTAACAAACCGCTAGGCTTCTTGATAGCGGCGAACTACTAGAGCGACGTCCTGACCGCCGAATCCAAAACTATTGCTCAATGCAACGTCGACCTTAACGCGTCTAGCAACGTTGGGAACATAGTCGAGATCGCAGTCGGGATCGCGCGCTTCAAAATTGATAGTCGGCGGAACTATATTATCCCGAATGGCGAGAAGACAGTAGATGCATTCTGTCGCGCCCGCTGCGGCAATGAGGTGCCCGGTCATACTTTTGGTGCTAGAAACGGGGATCTGGTAAGCGTACTTGCCAAATACTTCGCGAATAGAGAGGGATTCCACACGATCATTCACGCCGGTGCTGGTTCCATGCGCATTGATGTAGTCGACGTCTTCCGGTTGTATATTGGCGTCTTGGAGCGCTAGCTTCATGCAACTAATAGCGCCGCGTCCTTCGGGATGCGTGTCCGTAATGCGGAACGCGTCCGACGTGGCGCCATATCCGGCTATTTCGCCATAGATTTTAGCGCCGCGCTGTTTGGCGTGTTCGAGTTCTTCTAGAATCAGCATTCCAGCGCCCTCTCCAATAATGAAGCCGTCGCGGCGCTTGTCGAATGGTTTGGACGCTTTCTCAGGTTCGTCGTTTGAGACGCTTAGCGCCGTAAGGAGATTGAAGCCGGTAACGCCAAATGGATGAATCATTGAGTGAGCTCCGCCAGCAATCATGACGTCAGCTTCCCCGCGTTTGATGATATCCGCCGCTTCGCCGATCGCTTGTGCGCTTGCCGCGCAGGCTGTCAAACAGTTAACGTTTGGACCTTTGGCGTTAAACATAGCAGCGAGGTGCGCGGCGGGCATATTGGGCTCTTGCTCGAGCTCGCGCACCGGGTTAAGAATTTCCATTCCCTTTTGTACGAACTTTCCTTCGTCGAGCGATCCGTCTTCACCAATCGCCGCGATCATCATCTGTGCAAAATCGCCGAAATTTTGCTCGCCTTCACCTGCGCCGGTATACACACCGAACCGTTCGTGATCGAGATACTTATCGCCTTCGCCAAGCAGACCGGCGTCTTTCATGGCTTTATAACCGGCGCCGACGGCAAATTTGGTGTGTCTGTCTTGATTTTTCCAGTCGTCAACATTTTCACCAATGTCGTCGACGTCCCAGTTTTTGACTTCGGCGGCAATTTGAGTTGGGAAATTCGATGCGTCGAAGATCGTGATCTTACCAACCCCAGATTCGCCGTTCAGCATACGTTTCCAAACAGTTTCAACGTCGTGTCCCAGCGGCGTGACTAATCCTATTCCAGTAACAACAACCCTACGACTCATAAAGTCCCCTTAATATAGTGATTCACCAAAACGAGTATGATCTGATAAGAGTAAGCATAACGTTTTCACACGAACGCAAAGAGCGCGTCGGCGTCCGAAAAAAGAGCCGAACTTAACGCTAGGAAGCAGGCGTCGCTGGGTCGCGCAACGGATTACCTTCCGAGTCGACGCCTACTTCATACATACCGTATGCCCTGACAAGATCCTCAAGATCGCCTTCGGCGAACTGTTTCTGCGAGGCGAAGTCAGAGCCGAGGTGAGCAAAGATAAGAGCTCCTTCAGCAATGAGAGTCCCTTCGCGACGAACCGAGACCGTCGCCATTGAGCCTTCCTCGTTAATGTAGTCGGCGATGGCTTCGTATTCCAGAACGTCGCCCGGTACGATTTCTGTATCGTAAAAGGTAAGACGCGGAATCTTGCCTAGCACGATCTTCTTCTGGAAACGTGTCGCCTCGTTAAACATGAGACCCGCTGTTTGAGCTAATCCCTCGATGATAAGAGAGCCGGGCGCCACAGGATGGAAGCGGAAATGATCGCGCAAATGCCCCTCGGCGCGAGTGATCGTTTTTACCGCTTTCGCACGTTTGCCACTTTCAAATAAAGTAAACCGATCAAGCCAGTACCAATTCATATAAACTCGTCCGAGTTGAGCGCCAGGAATCTTCTTTGCGTAACGGCGCGTAGTGTGGATAGAGCGTTCATACCAACGTGGCGCAACATTCTCAACGCCGCGTTATGAGCGAAGCGAGAACGTTGCGCCGACTATTTCAACCGCAAGCTTACTACAGCTTCCGTTCGACGATATTGACGAGATCGTTTACGGTCAGAATTTTCGAGATGTTCTGGACAAGCGGATTCAATTTGAATTCTTCCAAATCCGCTTCGGGGAGACGCTTCTGAAGTTCGTCCAACCCTTGCGCCGTGAGCTTACCGTCGACGACGTACTGCGTATTCGTGAGCAGGTCTTCCGGAATCAGTTCGCTACGGTCAATCTTAATGCCGAAATTCTTTTCGATGGCGAAAACAATTTCGAGGAGATCAATCGATTCAGCGCCGAGATCGTCGACAAGTGTCGCGTCGAGCGTAACGTCTTCTTCGTCGACTGCGAGGGATTCCGCCAAGATTTTCTGGACGTCCGCAAGGATTTCTTCTTTCGTCGCCATGTGTACAGCTCCTTATTAATATTTCAATCTTTGGACGCTTGTCGCGTCCGTGGGAATAGTTCAGTATCCCGAGCGTCGAGTCGCCCAACATTGAACGACGCAGAGCGCGGAATTAAGGGGCGCTATGCAACTGCAAATGCAAAACGCACAATTAGTCTTCCATTTCAAATGGAGATTCGTTCCACAATAAGGCAAGTTCGTTTTTTAGCGACTTAATAAGCTTCGCGTCAAACGCGCCCTGGTGTTCTGATATTTCACGTAAATTATATTTAGCGAGAGTCAGCTGAGCGCGGATTCGAACCTGCCCCTCGATGACGCCCTGAGCTTTGAAGACCGCTTCATTATCGCTGTTTGACACGAATCGTGAAGTAACGACGAGCGTCTGACCTGGTTGCAAAAATTGACCAAATTTAACGCCCCTGGTTTCCTTGAGCACAACCATACTGTGCGCGAAATTTTCCGTCGCGCGTACTAGCCATGCGGACGCTTGCGTCATTGCCTCAATCATTAAAACGCCCGGCATGACTGGAAATTTTGGAAAATGATCCCTCAGATACTCTTCCGACATGGCGAGTGATTTCGTTGCGACGACAACTTCGCCAGGTTTCAATTCGTCGATTTTATCAATCAGGGAAAAATACATTGGGTTCAGTCCTTGCAATAATCGTTAAAATGAGTACGATCCTTGCTCAATAGTCGACAATCCAAGCGCCGAAGTTTAACCAAATGACTCCCCAGCGTTCTTTTTGCCAAAAAACACCGGTGAGTCCGCACACTATCAACGTCGATTTCGATCTTGTCCAGGGGATGCGAACGTGCCCGACGTCGACTACGCTTAATGTAATTATACTGTTTTTTCGCTGACTTTCAAGGATAGGAAAACGACCTATGTTAAAATCGGCGCTTTAAAAGGATTTTTTCTGTGTTAAGGGTAGCAGAAACTAAAATGATTTGTAAAACGTTCGCGCCGAGCGAATCGTCTAATTGTGGTACACGCTTCGTATTTTCTCGTGTGAATACGAGATCGACTTTGGCGTTGGCGCTTCTATAAGTTAGCGTTTCGATACGTGAAAGTTTAGGGGAGCGCCCTTTGAAGAAAAATGCGTTTGACTGTATAATCAACGGCGATATTGACGTTCAAGCGCGATTTTGTCGCGTGAGGCTGGTTTCTGTTGGGCGCGGCGGCTAGATTAAACTGCCCGCTTGACAAAGCGCCGCTTTGGGACGTTGTGTAAAACGTGAGCGTTAGAAGTAAAATCCCTGGGAGTTCGGTACTATGATATGCGTGACGATCGGTTGCGGTAGCCATAAACGGATGATTGAAGAATGGCAAAAGTTGGCCGACGACAATGTAAAATTCGTAGAATTGCGCCTTGACTACTTGCGAAAGGATCCTCAGCTCTTCAGATTACTGCCGAATCGTCCCACCGCTGTTTTGGCGACGGTGCGACGTAAATCGGACGGTGGAAATTGGAGAGGGACGGAAGAAGCGCGGCTCAAACTGTTGCGCTCCTTGATTGCTGAAGGCGTGGAGTATGTCGATCTGGAATCGGACGTAGCGCCGAAGATTCCACGTTTCGGTAAGACGAAACGCGTCGTTAGTTATCACAATATGGAAGAGACGCCGGAAGACCTCGACTCGATTAGAAATGAGATTATTCAGACGGGCGATCCAGACGTTGTCAAAATTGCCGTTACGCCTAAAAGCATTTCCGACGTTTTCCGACTCGTCGAATTCATGAAGCGCGCTAGGTTCGAGAAAGGTAAGCCGCGACTTCTTGCGCTCGCTATGACTGATTTGGGCTTCTTTACGCGTGTGCTCGGTAAAAAATGGGGCGCGCCCTATACCTACGCTGCGTTTTCCAACTCGCGAGAGGTTGCGCCAGGAATGCCCTATTACAAGGTCATGCGGGATGAATATCGCTACGATCAGATTGACTCCGATACTCAAGTCTTCGGGGTTGTCGCCGACCCGATTGCTCACAGTTTGAGTCCGATGATTCACAATACGAGTTTTGCAGAACAGGACATGAATTGCGTCTATCTGCCTTTCCGTATTCCTAAGGAAGAGCTCTCGACGTTTGTGGACGAAGCGTCTGATTCGATCGGGCTCAAGGGGCTGAGCGTAACGATTCCACACAAGATGGAGATAATCAAGAAGCTGACGCAACTTGATCCAGCCGTCGAGTCCATTGGCGCTTGTAATACGGTTGTTTTTGACGGACTGAATCGATATGGATACAATACGGATTATCTCGCGGCGCTACTGAGTATCGAGACGGCGGTAGCCGGTCGTCCTTTACAACGCGACGAAGAAAGTCCTTTGAAGGGTATGAGCGCGCTTGTGCTAGGCGCAGGCGGGGCTGGTAAGGCTCTCGCGTACGGACTCCATGAACGAGGCGCGCGCGTGATCATTGCCGATCGTAAGGTGGAGGAGGGCGAGCGAGTCGCTCGATGGTTGGGTTGCGAGTTTTGTCCTTGGGACGAACGCGAGGGTTATGTCGTTCAAATTCTCGCGAATTGCACGCCGATCGGTATGTTCCCTAATGTGGACGAATCGCCGATGGATATAAAGTCGCTTCGCGGCGGCATGGTAGTTTTCGACGCAGTTTATAATCCAGAAACGACGTACCTTCTCCGCATGGCGCGGGAGAAGGGGTGTAAGGTAGTTTCCGGAATTGAAATGTTCGTTGGTCAGGCTTTCTTACAGTACAAACTCTTTACTGGTAAGCGAGCGTCTGCGGCGTATATGCGAAGCGTTGTGCGTAGCGCGTTGAGCGCAGCGCGCGAGTAACGTTGAATCGTTCTACCTCGCCACATAAGACGCTTGATCTCACGTTTGGTCAAGCGTCTTTTTATCAGAACGTCCATCTCGCGACGTTTGGGGACAATAGTTATGTTGGAGAATAGCATGAATAGACGAACAAGCTCGCACCAAGCGATAATAGCGTTCGGCTCGAACTTGGGCGACCGACGCGGTAATATATCGCAGGCGCTCCAATTTATAGCTGAAGACCCTAGAATAGAGATAAACAAGGTGAGTTCTTATTTTGAGACGACGCCCGTCGGCGGACCTAGCGGTCAGTCAAACTTTATAAACGGCGCGTTGATCGCTCGAGTTCGGACTTCTGCGCGCGAACTCTTGTGCGTTCTTCACGAGATAGAACAAACTTTGCACAGAAAACGCGAACGATTCTGGGACGCGAGAACGATAGATCTTGACTTGATTTGGTTTGACAGCGAGATAATCGACGAACCGGGACTGGTTGTCCCTCATCCTCGCTTATATTGGCGCTCCTTTGTCCTCGATCCTATCTGTGAAATAGCCCCTTCGATAGTTGTGCCGACGACACAACTAACTTTTGAAGAGCATCGTAATTTACTCTACTGTAACTTTCGCACGTTCTCGTGTATGACGGCAATTTTGCGAAGGAAGGACGGAAAATTAGCAATACTCGAGCGTCATCGGACCGACTCAAACGGCTTCATCTGAGGATGAGAAATTTGAACGACGAACCTTTCGAGTATAGCTCGCGGATCGCTCCTACTGGCGCCTTTCATATCAAGATCCGCTTGAAGGAGGTTTTTAATCAAAGCCCGGGCGCGTTGTGAACCAAGTTTCTTGATCTGTTCAGAAGTTTTCGCTTTAACAAAAGGTGGAACGCCGACCTTATCAAGCGCCGCTCCAATGCTCATGGGAGGTTTGCCGTGTTCTACTTCGGCAAACAGTTCTGCGACCGCCGCCATTTTGCGCAAGGTAGCGGCTATTTGTGCTAAAATGGCGATCGGCGCCTCACCCGAGGCGAGCAATTTATCAAGTTGGCGCAATGCCTCGGCTGTTTGACCGTTTAGCGCCACGTCGATCAAATCCCAGACTTTCCGCTGACGTTGCGAACCAACTTGTGCTTTGACGAGCTCTACGCCGATTTTGCCATCCTTGGTAAGTAATGCAAGACGACGTATTTCTTGCTCTAGTACGCCGAGTTCGTCGCCTAGCAGTTCGACGAGGATTTCGGCGCTTTCTTTCGTTAAAGTCGCATTAAGGCGCTTAGACGACCACGCGAGCGTCCACGGCACGACGTCTTTGCGTGGGAGCGGCTTGACATTGAGAATAAGTCCCTTGTCGTTGGTCTTTTTATAAAGTCGGAGATTACTCGGAAAGGAATTTAATTGAAGAACGAGGATTCCAAGCGCGCTAGGTTCGTCTATGTACGCTTCCAGGTCTTCTTTATTCTGACTCATGAAGGAGTCTGCCTGTTCGACAAGGACAATTCGCTTACCAGCGCCAAAGAGACCTATCATAGAGGTTTCACGAACGACGTCGGCAAACGTAACCGTCGCGCCGTCGAGGCGCGTGAATGAGAAATCAGCGTCGCCGTTGCCTAGCACATAGCCGCGTAACGTCTTGATTGTTTCGAACCGCAAAAAAGCGTCGTCGCCGGCAACAACACAAAATGGAGGAATAACGTACTTTTCTGGCGTTTGTAGAAAATCCTGCGCAAGGACAACTCCCATTACGATACTCCTTCAAGTGTGCGACGCTATTCCTAAAATTCAACCGAAGGACGGCGCGTTGCGTCCCTCGGTTGCGTTGGGATACTACTTGTTGACGCGCCCGAGGAATTCGCCTGTGCGCGTGTCGACTTTGATGACTTCGCCTTCGTTGAGATACTCTGGCACCATGACGACGAGTCCTGTTTCTATCGTCGCAGGCTTTTCACGCGAGGTCGCCGAATTGCCGCGAGCGGCAGGGTCGCATCTCGTAACGAGCATTTCAACGGTAACCGGTAGGTTAATGGCGACGCATCGATCGTCATAGATAAGCGCGAAGATTCCTTCGAGTCCCTCTTTGATATAGTTTAGCTCTTCGGCGATATCTTCCTTCGCAATGTTATACATTTCGTAGGTCTCCGAATCCATGAAGTACACGTCAGAGGCGTCGGCATAGCTGTAAGTAACGCCTCGTCTCCGGAAATCGGCCTCGTCTAGCGTATCTGTTCCCTTGAGCTTGAGATCGATTTTATCCTTGGTAATAAGATTTCGACATCGAAATTTGTAAAGAGTCGCGGCGCCGCGTGCGGACGGCGTTTGAACTTGAAGGTTTTCGACGATGATGGGCGAACCATTGTAAACGAGCACGTCGCCCCGCTTCATATCTTTGGCGATCATTATGTGTTCCTTTGACTGGACGTTGACGCTATAGGTGACAATCGAACCGCTAGCCAATAAGCCTTCGTCGCTACTAGCGCGGCGCACGATTTTAACGAGCATTACAAAAAACGCCGAGAATAGATTATAACTGATTTGCAACTCTTGAAAAGACGACCTGGTCGATCATGCGTCTCTGCAGGCGCTTGTCGATTTCGGAATTAACGAGTATCGGCGTTGTAACGACGCCATTACGTTGTAAAAGATCGACGTGAACGACGCTCGAGCGGCATAAATAGCAGTTAGCTATCTGCGTTGTCGCGAAGCGCTATCGACTCCAGACGTTTGAATTTCGCCGAGAGCAGTTCGATCCAGGACGCTAAGAGGTTTTCAACGTTTCGAGCGAACTGAGGATCGGCGTCCGCGCACGCCGCGAAACGTTGACGTTCTGCATACAGCAGAAATTCTCGCATACGTGCGGTTGCGTTGTCATTAGATTCGGAGTTGGCGAACTCTTGAGTAAGGAAATCGGCAAACTCTGCGTCCGTAATCGAATCAACATTTTGATCGAACTTGCGTCCGACCAACCGAAGAAAAACGAGGCGAATTAGGGTTAAGCCCTTGGTAGGCGAGCGCGAGTACTCTTGCAATGCAAGTTTGAGCTCCTGACGAGCGACGTCGACAAAGTGTCGATTACTTGCCGCGATAGCTTCTGCGCGCTTTTTCAGCATGATCTTTACGCCACAGCCAAGTAGAATGGCGAGCGCAATCGTCAGGAACGTTACGCTTCCTAAGATCACACGTTTGGGGGTTAAAAAACTTCTCTCGCTAATCAGTCCTTTTTCGTCGCCGCTACGACTTTTATCGACGAAATCAGGTTCTTCCTCGGAGCGTAACACGCCCTTGCGCACGTCCAGTTCAAAGGGTTCGGTCTGTAGACGCTCGAATTTTCCTGTCTCGACATTGAAAAAGGAAGCGGTAATGGAAGGTATCGTGAGCTTTCCTTCTTTAATAGGGCGAATCTGATAATTGTAGATCACTCCGTCCCGAAGCGGTTCTTCCGTTGGCGGGTAGGTCTTGAAAGAATTAACGATTCGCGGCTCGTTTTCGATATGCGGTGGGCGAACGTCGTCGAAGGATCCATATCCGCTAAGCTTAATTGCCAAGGTTGCGACGTCGCCGACCGCAAGGGTTGCGTTCGAGAGCGAGCCGCTCATTTTTACGTTGCCGAACACGCCGATATAGTCGCTCGGCGCGTTTTCTTCTGGTATGGCTTTAATCGTGAGGTCGACTGAGTTGGATTTTACGTAAATCTGTTGGGGACGGGGTTCATCAGGATTGGTAAAATCGACAACCGTTCCTTTGAACGTTGACGGCGCCAAGTGAAATGTTGTTGCGGTTGAGACTCGAAGTTTTCTTTTGAACGAGTATTTCCAGTAGTTCGCGTCGTTACCGTTTGAATCTTTCCGAACAGCTTTTTCGGGCTTGGGCAAGAAGAACGTCGAACCCGAATCGAAAAAGAGTGAAAAACTTCCCAATCCGAACGGTTGGGATTGATATTCGTTCAGACGGAAACCATAGCGCGCGTTTTCCAGGGAAGAAAGCCATTCCGAAGTCGATTCTTCCCATATCGCGTTTTTATCGATGTTCTCGTCTTCTAACCATGGAATTGTTAGCTGTGGAACGTTGAAGTTTTCGACAGTGAGTGCAAGCGGATCGTAACGTTGGTATTTTCCCGGATTCTCCTTGATAAATACGTCAACGCCCATTTCTAGAGGTTGGAGTGGATAGATCTCTGTTTTCGGAGCAACAGACGTCTCTATAACGAGGACGTCGGTTGCTGAGGCTTCATTGATTTTCAAGACAAGCGAGTTTGAAATATAGGAATGATCGCCGTCGTTGACTGTGAGTTCCGGAATGACGGCGCTTGTCTTGACTTTGGGCGTAATGCGGAACTTGAAGTCGACGGACGTGTCTTCGATTGCTTGCGCCAAACCGTTCCCGTTGCGAACAGTTTTGACGCTTGTCCGTCTGGTAGCGCCAAGCCTTTCAACAATGAAATCCTTTTCAAGCGGCTGAACGTCGATATCGACGTCGTCGCCTGGGTTATCGATGGAGATCGTGAGAACGGTGGATTCTCCTTCATAAATCTCCAAGGGCTGAATGGTCGCAGTCGCCTTTGACTTGGGATCAGCTGCGAAGAGCTGTTCGCGTTGTGCAAGGCTCAGAGAAGAGAGCGTAAGCAAGACGACGAGGGCGAGTAAAGGTTTTGAATGAAGAACGCATCTTTTTACGTCTATCTCGCGACTTCTTATGAATTGATTTTGAGTTTGTAAGATTGCCATGATAACCTATAGTTTGTAACGAGAAGGAACTTTTGTCGTTTGGTTGACAGAATGAGCGAGTCATCGCGCAATTGATTTACCAGTCCTTTCCCGATTTTTCTTTCTTCTTTAAAGCCTGCCGCACAGCGCGACGCTGCGGCTCTGCGTCTTTTTGTCGACGTTCGACTATCTTCATAAGGGCGTCGGCTTCTTTCTGAAGTTCAGTTTTTTCTTCCTGCTTTTGTGCGGCGCGTTTTTCTTGTGATTCCTCTTTTGCCACTAGCTCCTGAGCGTTTGAGTCATTTTTCATTACTTCGTCGTCTTTCTCAGAATTTCTGTTTTGCCGCGCCTCATCCTTTTCCTTTTCGGGTTCATTAAGTTCCTGTGGCGTGTTGTCGCCATCATTTTCCGATTGATTCTGATCCTGCTGGTTGTTTTGCTGATTTTGTTGACTAGATTGGTCCTGTTGCCCATTGTTGTTTTGCTGATCTTGTGGGTCTTGCTGGGCTTGATTCTTCTGCTGATTTTCGTCGTCCTGCCGATTAGAATTATCATCTTTAAGCGGCGCGGCAATTTCGTGGAGAATATCAGTTATTCGCGCGTGTTTTGCGACAAGGTCTTCTTTTTCATCTGACGTGAGCGTCTGTTTATTATGGGTTAGACGCAATAGATCGTCCATGCCGCTGAGAAGCTCTTCACGCCGATCTTGTGCGATCTTTGCGGATTTTATAACCTTTGTTTCGCGATTACTATTTTCGGCGTCATTAGGTTCATTTGAGTCGAACTCGATTTCATCTTCATCGTTTGTAGGAGGATTTGAAACAGATTGTAGATCATTCTCTTGAGGAACTGGCGAATTTGCGAGAATCAACGACGCCTTGCGCGTCATCTCGCCTGCAACGAGCCTAAGCGCGTCTTGACGCCAGTAATAGTCTTCAACCGCGTCGCCGTTTGCGAACGACGAGCCGTTTACAACTTCGCTATTTGCTTGCTCTTCGTGTTTTTCCAGCGTGATTACGATCTTGTCGTAATCGGTAGCGATTGAGTCCACGAGTTCCAGTTGTGATTTTGCACTACGGATTTGGTTAAGCGCATTGTCTGCGTCGTATTTGTCGAAAAGTTGCGCAGCGGTAGATATCTGGGATTTATATTTTTCATTTGCATGAGTTATTGCGTTCGTCGCTTCCAAATCGAGCGGCAACGCCGATAAGAACTTCGTTTCAGACGGATTAGCGTCGGTGGGAATTTGCGGACTCGACGAGTTGACCTCGCTGCCGTTTTGCTCCTGTATTGTCGATATAATATCGCCAACGTCGTCTTTAATTGATGCGATTCTGGCACGTTGCGAGTCGAGCGCGCGGTAAAAGTCGATTGAGGGCTCGCTCGTCTTGTTCTTTCTTACGTCGTCAATTTGAGCGTCGAGTTCGTTGCGCAACCAATTGACGTGATCGTTACTATTATTAAGCGCGTTGTTGCGTAGTTCACGTTCAAGCGCGTCTTGTTGTTCTTGACTTCGCGCGCTCTGGTCGAAAACTGTTTGCGCGCTGAGTTTCGCAGGAAAGCTTTTGGCGTTTCGTTCGACGCTTTTCATGAAGTAGCGCGTTGATTCACGACTAGAATCGATCATATTCTTTCGGAGCTGGTCACGTTGAGTTCGCGCTTGACTGTATTCTTTAATCTTATTGTTGCGCGTTGCGTCTTGCAAGGCGGGGCGATTAGCGTTTTGATCTGACTCGCTCATGTAGGCTACTACTTGATCGTTCAATTCCTCCGCAAGTTTCTGGACTCGGTTGAATGCGGCAACTCCAAGGTTGTAATTGGCGCGTTCAGAGACGTCGCGGGAATTTGACGCCGCCAATTTCTCTTGAACTGCGATGAATTCTGCGTCTTGCCCCTGTCGTGCGAGCGTAAGGGAACGATTGTATTCGTCAATCTCTTCCGTTGTGCTCTTTGCGTCTGTCGCAAAAAGACTTGCGGACTGCGAAGACGCCGCTATCGCGAGAGCAACGACCCAAAGCGCGTAGCTTCGCGAGGTTAGCGTCGCGCTGACGTCGCGCCTTATTCGATAGCTTGGCAAGACGTAGTAAATCAGGAGTGAGATAATCCCAATGGCTAGGAAAGGCTGATACCTATCTTTAAAGACGACCCGCGTTGTTTCTGAGAGTTCTGAACGCTTTTGCGCGTCGATTGCATTGCGATATACTGCGCCTAGGTCGAAGTTCGCGTCGGCGTAATAAAAAAGACCGTTTGAAAGACTCGCCATTTCCTTGAGCGTTGCTACGTCTGGTTTACTGACAACCTCTTCGCCGTCGAATCTCTTATAGCCAACTCGGCGACCATTGACGTCGAAAATCGGTATTTTAGCGCCCGACTCGGTTCCGAGCGCAATTGTATAGACGGGAACTTTCAACTCCACCGCCTGACGCGCGGCTTCAAGAGGTCGCGAATCATGATCTTCGCCGTCGGTGATTAGAATGATTGCCTTTTCGCGTTCAATATCGTGATCAAAACGTTGAAGCGCGAGTCGAACGGCGTCGCCTATTGCCGTCCCGCCTAGTTTAATTGTCGACGTGTCGACTTTCCGGAGTAGCGCGCGATAAAATTCATAATCTGTCGTTAGAGGAATTTCAACTTGCGCGGAACCGGAGAATGTTATTAGTCCGATTCGATCGCCTAACGCCGCGTTAAGCAGGTCTTCTACGTCGAGTTTTGCAACAGCGAGACGGTTGGGCGAAACGTCCTCGGCGAGCATCGAGTCAGAGACGTCAAAGACGACGAAGAGGTCGCGACCATAGGACGAATGAGTTTCCAACTCTCGACCATAGCGCGGACCACATAATGCGATCAATAAGAAGATGGTAGCTAAAAAGAGCGCAATGCGCTTGAGCTTTAAAAATAGCGTCGCCTCTTTCGGAAAGATCCTCGAGCGCATCTCGTCGCCGAAAGCTTGGCGTATTTTCAACGCGCGTTGTTTGCGGTTACGGACGATAAAGTAAACAATGAATGGGAGACCGACAAACCCCCAAAAAGCGATCGGATGGTTCCAGTTCATTTTTTAAACTTAGGTTTCTTTCAGGAAAAAGTATTGTTTTAGCGCGTGATTGACGGAAGCGCGCTCAGTTTTCAAGCGCCTTGTTACTGAAAAGCGCTAAACCTCGTCGATTTTAAAACGACGAACGACATAGCCGCTATGACTCCGAAGAATGCAAAAGGATAGTAAAGATCCCGATATTCAGCGTATGATCCGGCGTCGAATTGCGTCCTTTCCAGTTGGTCGATTTCTTCACACACTTTTTTCAGCGCGTCGACGTCTCCTGCGTAGAAGTATCGTCCTCCCGTTGCCTGAGCTATTGTTTGGAGCGTCTCTGGATTGAAGTCCATTTGTTGTAGCGTCATGACGGTCTGACCTGTCGGTAGGTATTGTGGAAAAGGCGCCGGTTCAGAACTGCCTATGCCGATTGTGTAGACTTTGACGCCATAAGCTTGGGCTATTTTGATTCCATCCTCAGGAGATAGTTCGCCTGCTGTTTGCATACCGTCTGAAAGAAGGACGATGATTTTGGTTTTGTTAGTCGAGTCTTTGACGCGTTCTACTGCCGCCGCTAGCGCGTCGCCAATTGCTGTGCCTGATTCTTCGTCGATGACGCGCGTTCTTATGAGGTTGCCGCGCGTATCGTATAAAGGAACGGGCGTTTCTATAGAATCAAGTAGTTCAAGGAGCGATTGGTGATCCAGCGTGAGCGGGCAGTACGAGTCGACGAACCCTCCAAACGCAATTAATGAAATAAGATCGTTGGGGCGTCCTTTAAAATCCTTTGATCCCTCCACGAAATCACGAAAAACCTTTTTGACAGCCGTTAATCTCGAGACGGACGCGCGGTTGATTTCAAAATCTTCAGCCGCCATAGACCCGCTACGGTCGACGCACATCACGATCGAGATTCCTTTTCCCAGAATTCTCGATTCTTGCACGCCGCTTTGAGGTCGTGCCAAAGCGACAACAAGCAAACCAACACCGCAGTAGAATAGTAGCGGAAGGAATCTATGGACGCGCATTGCAAAGCTCGGTTGGATTGCTTCAAGCCCTGTAAGCGTGGAGAACAGCAATGTTGCCTTACGATCGCGGCGACGCGTGAGCTCGAAGACGGCTAGCGCGAGTATCGGCGCTAACATGAATAGCCAGTACGGCGAAGCAAACCGGAATATAGTCATAATGAAGTAGGCGCTTTCACGAGTCTTGAGTTACTGGAGCAAAAGAGTAGTGTAATAACATCACGTTCACTTCCTCGACTACTAACTCGCCGTGTCGACGTTTGCGTTGCCTGCGGTCTGTGCAGAATTTTCGATTGCCTTAAGTTTTGCTTCTTTCATTGAAGACGTCTGCTCGACTAGCATTCTAATCGTCGAATATAATTCCTGCGCGTCCCCGAAAGTTGTGGGTATTTTAGCGAACTTAACGCGATCAAGTTTTGTAAGAACGTTGGCGAGTAATTCTTCTATCTTGGGCGTCTTGAGAACGTTGATGATCGTCGCATTAATCATTTCCGACGTTTCCGCGCCGTCGGAGATTCTTTCACTATTCACGGATTCTTGCGCCGTTTGGAAGGATTTGGGCGTCGACGAATCGACGGCGGCGACTATTTCTCTCGACGTCATCTCGACCGCGTTGAGTTGGAACTCGCCTGACAAATAGCGTCGGAAAATATCGTCGATCTCAGCATAGAACTCAGGCGTATTTTCAAGGTAGACGTTCGACGCTTTGAGCGCGTCGAGTTCACGAATAGCTCGTTCAAACGACGTTTCTTGGACTTCGTTTGAAAACTTGACGAGTCGTTTTTTGCGAATTCTTTTCCAAGACGCTATGAGAAGAATCATGAGCGCAAGGAGCAAGAGTATGCCTATTTTAACGGGCGACACTCGTTTAATAGGCGTGAGATAGTATTTAATCGCAGAAGGTTCAAGGTTCGACGATTCACGAGGAATTACTATTGTCTTCGCCCGTACAAGAAGGACGATAGGCTTTTCGGTTGAGTTTTTATTCGCCAATTTGATTGGAATCGGCGGTAGACGCGCGGAATCCGATTGCTTGTTAGGATAGAGCTTCCAACGTCGAACACAGACGTTTCGCTCGTTATTCAAGACGTCGACTTCGTCGTCCAGAAACTCGCAGAAGAAATCACCATAATCGCCGTCCAAATCGTTCGGCAGGACTTCATATTGATTGGGTTTTTCGACTCTAATCGTCATTTCGATTGGCGCTAGCGGCACAGCAGGCTCGGGCGAGAACGTTTGTGTCGCCACGATAGTTCCTAGCGGAGAGTTGAGTGATGTTGCTGGTTGTGACGCTTCCTGTCCGAGAAGCGTCGCTAGACTGGTCGCGACGCCAAAGAGAACGACAAGCGCCCCGCCGATATTTGCAACGAACCGATTGATTGTGACGAAAGGTTTACCTGACATAATTAGTAGCGTTCTTATCGGACTGATTGCGCGCCTTTTCATCGACGCTCGCGTTTACGGAAAAAATTACGGAGCGGAACGACATAATCCCCGCCGTTTTCAATGGTGATCAAATCAACCTTCATTTCCTTAAACTTAACCGCGATTGAATCTCGCCGCGCTTTTAAGCGAGCGCCAATAGCCTTCCGGAAACGCGCGCAACCGGAGTCGACGTCAAGATACTCGCCAGTTTCCGGATCCTGCAAGGTAACGAACCCCAGGTCAGGAAGCGCGTTTTCCACGGGTTCTATGATCGAGATTCCGATAAGGTCGTGGCGCCGCTTGCATATTCGTAGCGGTTTCCCAAGAGAGTTGACGTAAAAATCGCTAAGAACAAAAACGATCGCGCGTCGTCTCATCGTCCGGTTGACGAATTCTAGCGCGGCGTCGAGATCAGTCGGCGTATATTCTGGTTCTGATTGGAGCATTGCCTTGATCAACCTCAACGCGTATTTTCGTCCTTTCTTAGGCGGATAGAAATCGCGCACACCGTTGGCAAATGTTAGCAGTCCTACTTTATCGTTGTTTTTAATTGCGGAAAACATGAGAGACGCCGCGATTTCCGTCGCCGATTCCAAACGTGAAACGTTCGCTCCGAACAAATTGGACGCGGATAGGTCAAGCATAATGAGCAACGTGCGCTCACGCTCTTCGGCATATCTCTTGACATAGGGTTTCGCCGCGCGCGCCGTAACGTTCCAGTCTATGGAACGCGCGTCGTCTCCGTCGACGTATTCGCGCACTTCGTCGAATTCGATACCTTGACCACGAAACGCGCTCTTGTACTGACCGTGAAAAGATTCGTCTACAATACGGTTTGATACGATCTCAATACGTCGTAGTTTTTTGAGCGTCGCGTCAAAAGACGAAGCGGAACGTTCGTCGCTATACGACGGCGAATCTATTAGGCGCGCCCTGACGCGACCAATTATCCAATTGAGCATTTTCATGATCTTTGTCCTTGAAGGAAGACATTAAGATTTGACCTTGCGCTTAATTCATGTTTCATGACTTCTCGAAACCCGCGACTTGTCAAGTTGACGTCAGGGAACGGGAACGACGTCAAGAATTTTGTCAATTATGACGTCAGTTGTTAGTTCGTCGGCCTCGGCTTCGTATGAGAGCGAGATACGATGACGCAAGGCGTCGTGTGCGATATCTTTAACGTCCTGCGGCGTGACGTAGCCGCGCCCTGCGATAAGCGCGAGCGCCTTTGCGCCTTTTCCGACCGCAAGCGCGGCGCGAGGCGAGGCGCCGAAGTCGATTGCACGCTTCAGAGACGCTAGGTTGTATGTTTCGGGCGCGCGTGTTGCGCGCGTTACGTTGAGGATATAGTCGCGCACAGAATTGTCGAGATAAACGCTTTCCACGACCTTTTGCATTTCGAGAACGTCGCTTGCCGCAAGCACGGGCTTAATCGCCGCTCCTTCGTTCATCATTCCTCGATTGAAGATTTCTTGTTCGTCTTCAAATGACGGATAGTCGATTTTGACTTTTAACATGAACCTGTCGACCTGCGCTTCTGGCAATGGATAGGTGCCTTCTTGTTCTATGGGATTTTGCGTTGCCATAACGAGGAACGGCGCGTCAAGTTTCCAGGTTGTTTCGCCTATCGTTACCTGTCGCTCTTGCATCGCCTCTAACAACGCCGACTGAACCTTCGACGGCGCTCTGTTTATTTCATCTGCGAGAACAAAGTTGGCGAAGATCGGTCCCTTACGCGTTTGGAACTCGCCTTTAGAGGGAAGGTATATCAACGTGCCGATTAAGTCGGCCGGTAAAACGTCGGGCGTAAACTGAATGCGCTGGAACTTAGCGTCGAGCGCCGCCGCTAACGACTTGATCGCCGTCGTTTTGGCTAGACCAGGCGCGCCCTCGAGTAGAATATGACCGCCAGTCAAGGCGCCGACCAGCAATCGCGTAACCATAATCTCTTGTCCAACGACGACGCGCGCGATCTCGGCGCGAAGTCGATCAATTTGTTCCTTGTGCTTGAAAACGACGCTTTCTGGTACTGGTTTGTCTGCTAACATGATTGTTTCTGAGCTGAAATATGGCGACGCGCGATATGCGGCGTCTTGTTAAACCTATTTTTGACGAGTAAGCTACTATCCTTAGCGCTAACTAAAGTTGCCCGCTAGCGATTTTTGTTGCTCGGAAGGGGCGTTCTTTTCAGACGCGGTGTTATTGTCCGTTGTTTCTTGCGCGACTACCGTAGCGACATTGAAACGCTTGCACAATTCAAGCTGGTCAACACGACAAATCCATCCTCGACAGTTCGGCGAGCCGCACAGACATCGAATAGCCGATTGCCAATCCCATCCGTAGTCTATCGTTAGCTCGTCGCCGCGCTCAATGTCTCGTAACGCATGGAGCCACAGCTCTAAGAGCGGTTCGCTTGGTTCCAATTCAGTGTATTTGCTCTGATCGACGATTGTCCATTCGATCAGTTCGCAATTGGGATCGCATGAGTGATTGAGGTACTTGTATGGATGGTTTGGTTCAAGTATTTTATCGTCGCCGTAGGCAATGCAGTAGCTTGAACGGTAAACAGAGTCCTTAATCTTGCCAACCACGCGCCCGATTGCATGACGAGCTTTAATGGGCGCAGTTGCGAAGACTCCTAGTCCTCGCGTAGCGGTTGTTGCGATTTTTACTTTGTCGAACCTCCGACTTGATCTCCTACTAAAAGGGGGAATGGGCTCGGTTGAGCGCTCCTCATTCGTCATGTTGCACGCTTCTTTCGTTTTCCTCTTGGAACTGTTTCAGCCGACGATAGAGCGTGCGTTCTGCGATCCCCAGAATCTTAGCCGTCTCTTCGCGGTTACCTCCAGTTGATCTAAGCGTCTCCTGAATAAACAACCGTTCGAGCGCGTCCAACTTGAGCCCGACAAAAGCCTTGAGAGATTGCTCGGCGGCGGGCGACGGGGTTACAATAACGTGTCGATTGACGTCTTGGGACGCGTCGGAGTTATGCTCGCGTTCTTCGGTTTGTTCGTCGGTGATAAGCGGGTCGGTCTTTTCTAACTCGTCGTCGTCAAAAGGCGCCCCGTCCATGACTTCCTCTGGCAGATCGTCAACGTCGATTAGACCGTCAAAATCGACGACCACCATACTTTCGGCAGCATTTCGGAGTTGTCGAACGTTGCCAGGCCAATCGTATGAAAGTAATCTTTTTCGCGCGGCAGGCGATATTCCGCGTATTGTTTTGTCGTATCGTTTGGTGAACATCTTGACGAAGTGATCTAGTAAGATGGGAATGTCGTCCCTGCGCTCTTTTAGACTCGGTAATCTCAGGGTAACGACTTTAAGACGATGGTACAGGTCGCGTCTAAAAGAGCCGTCTTCGACCGCCTCTTCTAAATTTCGATTGGTTGCAGAGACCAGACGAACGTTCACGGTGATGGTTTTATTGGAGCCAACCGGCGTAATTTCCCCACTTTCGAGGACTCGGAGAAGTTTGACTTGAGTTGAGAGCGGCATATCGCCAACTTCGTCAAGAAAGATGGTTCCACCGTTAGCAAATTCAAATTTGCCGACACGGTCGCTCGTCGCGTCTGTAAAAGCGCCCTTGATATGCCCGAAAAGTTCGCTTTCAAGCAGATTTTCGCTGAGCGCCGCACAGTTCAGCGCGACGAAAGGCTTGTTTTTACGACGACTGTTATGGTGTAGCGCTTGCGCGAACAGTTCCTTACCTGTTCCGGTGTCGCCGAGAATGAGCACGGTCGCGTCTGTGGGCGCTATTCTTTTGAGACGTTCGATAGCCGAGAGCATGGCGGAACTACTGCCTATGACGCCGTCGAATCCAAATTTCTCGTCCAGTCTTGCTTTTAACTGTCGGTTGTCTCGGCGTAATCGCGCCGCGTCACCCGCTTTTTGTACGATCGAACGAAGCTGCTTGAGGTCGAGCGGTTTCTGTAGATAATTAAACGCGCCCTCCAACATCGCCTCAACCGCAGTTTCAACGCCGTTATTGGCAGTCATGAGAACCACCTCTGTCTCGGGCGATTCACGTTTGACCTCTTTTAGTATATTGAGACCTCCGTCGTTGGTTTCTAACATGAGATCAGTAACGACGACGTCAAACGTCTGGCGCTTGACGATTTCATTCGCTTCCGCCTCCGAATGTGCGACGACGCATTGAGCGTTAATCTTTTCAAGACTTGCGGCGACAACCTCCGCGTGAGCAAGTTCGTCGTCTACGACGAGTACTTGCAGGGGTTCGTCTTGAACTGCGTTGGTATCTTCTTTTGATTTTGCCATGAATCTCCCTTTCGACGACTAGACTCGCAACGCCAGTAGCGTCGACCTAGCGCATACGCTGATAAGTCTGCGCGCTACGAGTTGCACTTTCAAGTTTAACCTCGAATGCAAAATGGACAAGCCCAGGGAACGTGAGGGTCGGGTTGATCGCGAAAGATAAGCGGACGTAGTCTGCAACGGCTCGTTTTCGTTTTGGCGATTGTTGGCGCTATTGACATAATAGCTGCTGAACGATAAAATTGACACGCGTTGAGTTTTTGTTAGGATCGACGTTTGAACCGTATTGTTGCATTTTCCAGGGGAGGAGTCCTGAACTGCCATGTTGGTAGTCTTTTTTGTGAGTTTGTCTGTGGCGTTGATCGTTTCTGCTAGTTGTTCGATCGCCGAGTCTGTTCTGTTGAGCTTGTCTACCGCGCAAGTTATGGATATCGAGTCGAAGAATCGACGCGTTGGCGCGATCTGGCGGCATTTCAAGGGTAATATTAACGAGCCGATAACAGCGATCTTAGCGCTAAACACGTCGGCGCACACTGTAGGCGCGTCCTTTGCGGGCGCCGCGTTTGCCGACCTAACCCATAATCGCTGGGTTGGCTGGTTTTCGTTGGTTTTTACATTCCTAATGCTACAGTTTACTGAGATTCTCCCCAAAACCTACGGCGTTCGCTATAACGCGCGGTTTGCCTATGTTATAGCGTATCCGCTTTTCATTGTAACCAAAACGTGTCGACCGATTATTCGTTTTCTTGATCTACTCAACGCGCCCTTCAGATCGAGCACTCCTGAATCGTCCAAGCCTCTGGAAATCGCGAGCGAAATTAAGCTATTGACGCAATATGCAGATCAAAGCCAGGTTGACGAAGAACAGAAGAAGATCATTATTGAGACGTTGGATTTAGCTAAGACGCCAATTTCAAGCGTTATGGTTGAGTTTTCCAAGGTGGTTGCCTTTCGCGACGGAATGACGCTTCGAGAAATCCTCGCGATCTCGAGAATGCACCTGCATACGCGCTATCCAATCTGTTCACCCTCGAATTCGCGAGTCTTTCTGGGCTACGTGAAGGTCAAAGAATTGATTTCAGGCGATCAATGGGACGCGCCGAACGCAGATTTCTCTTACGCCGACAATTCCAGCTATGTGTGGGAAGAAAGCTACGAGCTTCTCAAAGTTAAGCCGCAAGACAGCGCGTCTGTAGTTCTGAGACGACTCGTTGAACGCAAAAGACATATGGTTGTCATAGAAGACGAGAACGGCGAGGCGCTGGGAATCGCGACTTTAGAGGATTTGGTCGAGGAGTTAATCGGAGAAATAGGCGAGGAATTTCAGGCGCCGAACGGCGATCGCGTTGATAAGGACGACGTTTTGCTCTTTGACGGTAGCGATAAGCTTGCGCAAGTTGAATCCATGGTGGTAAAGAAATTCAACAACGAGGCGAGAGACTTTGAAAAAATGATCTCGGGCTTGAAGTCTGGCGTCACTTTTAGCGAGTGGTTTGACAATCCTTCTGAAACAATTGATTCGGGTGATAGCTTTGCCATCGGCGGTTTAGTTTTTGCTCGCATTCCTAGTGAACCCGGGTATTGCGTCTATGCGAAATCGGATATAAAACGAGCGTTGTAATCGATGAAATTTCGAGTCTCATGTTCGTGAAGCGGAGCTTAATTTGTCAGGTGAAGAACTAGTTTTCGTGGCGTGTGTCGCGCCTCTTGTCGGCTTTCTTGGTATGTATTCCGGTGGATTTTGGGGCGTGGGGTGCGGGTGGCTTATTGTTCCGACGGCGCTGATTTGCTTTCATTGCACTCCATCACAGGCAGCAGGCATAGGTCTTTTGCAGATGGTTCCTTCGATCTTACCGTCAGTAGTTAGGGAGACGCCGCAAATAGGCTGGGGGCGTGGTTCCCTCGGTCGTCGCATAGTACTCCCAGCGGCTCTCGGCGCATTGGCAACCGCATTTTCCGGACGACCGATCAATGATTTTTTCGACCGTCTTTTTGGCGCCAAGGCGCTTATGTTCGCTTTTGGCGTCTTCATGCTCTTTGTCGGCTACAAGACTCTCTTTGGAGGGAATAAGAATGCGTATAGTGAGACGACGCCAATCACATTTTCACGTGGCGCCGAACGCCCCGCCTTTTTGGGCGGTCTTGCCGCCGGTATTTTTAGTTCGGTTTTAGGCGTTGGCGGCGCGATGGTTTTTCGACCGATTCTTGCGTACGGTTTTAAATTCAACGAAACCGACACAGCGCGCTCCGTTCGATTCTTACTCCTCACAACCACGACGACCGGTGGATTGAGCTACTTGTTTTCCCGTTCAGGCATGGATTTGAAAGTACTGTTGTTATCCGGGATGATCGCTCTTGGCGGTAGCTTCGGCTTTCCTCTTGGCGTGCGCGCTCATCGTATTATGATCGAGACTGGGTATGGGCGAGAAGTGAGCCGCAGTTTTGCGACTATATGTGGAATTGTAACGCTGAACGTCGCCTTGCTGTTCTTCGATCTGAAATTATTGAGCCAAATTGTAATGTCAGTGTTTGCAATACTTCTTTTCTCTGCGATAACACTTTCGACCGTCTACGCGCGTAAGAGTCCTCGCCGCGTAACCGAACCTTGACAAGATATATCGCGATTTTGATTGAAGCTTGTCTACGCTACGGCAATGGAGGTTCTTTTGGACGATTGTCCTGTCAATGTCATTCGACGACTCGATTCCGTTTTTTATTTCAGTAGTCGACACGATACGGGTCTTAATCATCATTGGATTCGAGAACAGAAGGACGAGAACAGAAGGACAACCAAAAAGAGCGCTTTTGCGCTCATGGATTATTTATTAGAGGATGCGCCGACTCCAGCTCCAAAGAAAGAATTACTTGCTTGCTTGTTGTCAACCATTAACCGTATTTTCTCGACACAATTCTTTCCGCCAGCAAACCCGCTTTTAACGGAAGTTTGATAGCGACGCTTAATTTCGAGGAATCGATAAGTCATCTTGAAGAGTAAGCGGCTGAAATGACTCGTTCTACTAGCCCCATAGCCATGTGTTCGAGTCCTTTTGTAAATAGCGTTTCGCTGAGTTATTCAGACGATACAAGCGTCACTTTGGTTATATCGTCAGTTATGCAGATATTTATTTTTATGCTAATCGAGACGAATTCGTAAGTTCTTATGTTTTTTCTATTGTCATAATCGTGAAATCGAATACATTGATAAATGTGAGGGCTCTTTGAGGAGTTCAAAGAGTGGAGAAGATAGCAAGAAGATAGCAAGTCGGGACTCCTTGATTTTACCGTTTCAAGTGTTTTTCATGATGTGACGTTCCGTCAATTTTCACATGATTGAGGTTGTTATGAAATCGATTATACCGTGTGCCGAACGGGTTCGTTCGAGCTCCGTCTGTGTGAGAGCCTTTAGAGGTTCACTTCGCTTTTGCGGCAAGTTCCTCCTCGTGGTAATGTGCATTTCAGGGTTATTTGGACTCGTGCCTATGACGCGCGCGTTATTTGGAAGTAACGAAGGCTCGGAAAACAAGCAAATTACAGTACAATCGACAAAAGCTCCGCAAACTGAGTATGTGGGAATAACGTCCTTGTACAGGTCGGTTCCCACGGTTACTGACCCGGCTCAGCTACCCCTTAGCGGCAAAGATACCGAACGTTCAGGGCTTGGCACGCGCGATCTAAGCTCTGTCGTACCTGTCAACGACGGGGAAAAAGAGGTCGAGCCTGGAAGTCTCCTGGCGGCGCTAACTTCTGAAGAGGGCGGCGTCGAGTTGAGCGACGACAGCGAATCTGTAGGCTCGTTGCCACCCCGCTTGAATTGCAAACCAGGGAGCGTACCAACCGAGGATTTGCCAGTTATTCTGCAACAAAAGTCAAAGCACAAGATGGTAGGCGTACCACTCGCCGCATCGGATCTAAAGGATAGCCCAGACGCCAGAACTGGATTTATCCGATCAATCGGGGCTGGAGAGTGGAACGTGAGGATAGGTGAAAAAGACGTTGATGTAATAGATTGGCACAGTGAGAACCTTCGTCGCGCCGCGTACCGTATGTTTCGATCGGTCGTCCTTGTGTACGACAACTCAAAAGTTGTCGGATGCGGCTTCTGCGTAGAAATCGAACGTCGCCTGTGTGTTCTGACGTGTGAGCACGTTCTAGACGCGTGCAAAAATCCCGTTTTTGTCCTTCCTGACGATTATATCGCCAAACCGTCTCAGACGTTCTCGTGCCGAGATTACGACGTCGCCGTTGGAGTCTTGTCCGATGATGAAGAAACGCTCAAAACGCATATGCTGGCGCCGTGCGAGCTTGCCGATTGTAGCGAGCTTCAGATATGCGACGGGGTTCTAGCTATCGGCGCGCCTTATGGTCTCCGCGATAGAACAACGTTTGGTCGAGTGAGTCACCCTAGTCGATTTTATTCGGATTTTCAAGACTACGATCTGCACATGAGGGGGGAGTTAGTCGAGTACGTTGAGCTCGATATGTTCGGTGAAAATGGTTCCTCTGGCGGTCCCGTTTTTAATCCTGACGGCGCCGTGCTTGGAATATATGTGGCGCTTATGGGTAAGAAGATCGGATTAATGGTACCGATATCTACGGCGCTACAAGTCGCGCAAACGATGCTTGAATACGGAGAGTGGATTCCAACGGAGATCGTTGGCGCGAGCGAAAAGAGCTTTGAGGACGTACGTGTTCGAGGTTATGCGAAAACAGAGGTTCAAGTGGTTCGACCGCTTGGTCAGGCGCTCAAAGTTGGCGACGTCGTTCTCAAATTTAAGGGTGAAGACGTTAACAAGCTCGATAACCTAAAGCGTATGATTGAGCTTTCATTGCCTGGATCGGCTCAGATTGAGATTCGCCGAGGAAGCGAAATTCTACAGGTTGACGTAGAGCTCGCGAAGGGATCCGCAAGGCGCGTTCAGTAGACAGTAGATTTCAGGTTCACGGCCTCAGCGCGGCATGGAAGTCGCGTGAGCGCCTTTAAAGATTTCTTGTTCCGAGTTGAGATTGTCCGTTGTCTTTAATTCGCGCGCAGACGACAGGGTTACGTTGCGCTTCTAGCTTATAAAATTTTTCAATTTGAACGCTTCTCGCTCCCAAATTAAACTCTGAACCGAACACTACGACTTCGAGTACTTTCGGGGGATTGGAAACGGCTAAATCGCTGTTTTCTTCTTGTCATTGCGTCGCGTGACGGCGTGAAAGATCAGAGACTCGCCAATTCACGAACAGAGTCAAAAAAATTTTTTTCCTGGGTATTATCCAATTTGCTATTGACCCGATTTTCGAATTTCATTATCATACATAGGTGGGAACGATAGATTCGTTACGTTTGGCATAGTCTGCGCGATCCTTGTATTTCATACAAGCGTTAGCGTTGTTCCTAACGACGTCTTTCGGCGCCCGTATATACCATCAGGAGTTCCGCCATGCATTTACTTCCCCAAATTATTACACTGCCTCTGGCGACTGTCGACGCGGGATCGTGGGCTCTATTAGCTACGATCGTCTGCGTTTTGATAGCGCTGTCGCAATGTTGCTTGGTCGGCGCCCGTTGTGCAAAGCGTCGGCGATTGAAACGATCGTCGTCGAAGGATAGCGCGCGCCGTCGTTCCTCGTACCGCCGCTCGACTCAGGGCGTGTGGGTAAAGGTTGGGCTTGGCGCCCTTGCCGTAGTCTTTCTGTGCGTAACAATACTCCAGAGCGAGCAAAGTCAGACTACGCAAACACACGATTTGCAAACGTCGACTTTTGAGCCTGAGACGGGCGACCTCGACAACGCCAGTGAAGATTTCGAGTCCAGGATCGTTTTCATTCCCGAGTTGACGAAACCGGTTGCTCCTGTGTATGAGGAGGTCGCCTATCCTAGTTACAATGGAGATTCCACGAATGGTTTTGAGCCAAAGGCGCCAAGCGCCTTGACGTCGGCGAACGTGGAAAAACCGAGTCTAGGGAATCGAGTTCAGCCTTTGGCAAATGCCGAGGAGAGTTTGGAGGAGTCGGTTACCCCGTCGACAGACCAAGTTGTTCGATCCCGTGCGTATCGACCGAGCGAGCGTCCACACGCGTCGGCGTCCGGCTATCCAAGGGTAGGAAGCGTGTCGCAAACGTCCTTTAACGCTCTCCGTCAGGAATTCTCTGAACGTCGGCATATTTCGCAACCAGTAGGCTCGACGAGCGCCCCGATTCAGGGTCCCGTCATGCCGACGAGCGTCGACTTCCGCTCACCGCAAAACGCTCCCACTGGCGTTGAGAATTTGCAGGAACAAGACGGCGTTCTCGTACTCGAAAAGATGAACGAAGCGATGTACTCGTGTTACGCCAAAGTGCGCGAGTCCGTCCTGACTCTCAAGGTTGCCAAACAGGTAGCGCCCGGTTCAGGACGGTGTGTCGACGAGTCCGGTAGTGGAGTCATTATCCGATATAACGGGAAGTCCTACTTACTCACGAACTATCATATTATAGACGGTGCAAATTCGAAGGGGGACGTTAAGATCGACCTTCCGAACGGCGATCAAATTTCACCAATCAACATGAGCGTCTGTCCAGACTACGATCTTGCCGCGCTGGAAATTAATATCGACGACTTGTTGAAACGCCAGATTCTGCGACCTTGCGAGATTGGCGACTGTAACGAGCTTCGAGAAGGTCAGTTCATTATGGCTCTTGGAAATCCATGTCTCCTCAGACATTCTGTAACCATGGGCGTCGTGGGCGGTCTCCGCAGAGACTACAATGACTTAAAAAATCTCGGGGTAAATTCTGTTAATAAACTGGCCGAGTTTATTCAGCTGTCTGCCCTGATTAATCCTGGTAATAGCGGCGGTCCCATATATAACGTGCGAGGTCAAGTGGTCGGTATTGCTACGGCGACGCTCGTGACGAACGCGCCTACCGGCATCTCGTTCGCTATTCCTGTCAACGACGCGTTAAGGATTACAAAGGCGACAATAGATAAGGGCGCATGGTTGCCCTCAAAATTTGGCGTTAATTTGGCGCCGCTGTCGTACGCCGAGGTGAAGAATATGGGATTCCAACGTCAGTGCGGCGCGCGCGTACTCGGCGTGCAAAGCGGCTTTCCTGCCGATCTTGCCGGCGTTAAGCCGGGCGACGTTGTTATTTCCTTTAATGACGCCGAAGTCGAAAGTGATTTGCATTTTGCCCGGTTGATTGCGCTCGCCGATCCCGACGCGTCGAACCGCTTGAAGGTCGTGCGCGACAACAGGCTGATCGAAATCGAGTCGCGTTTCACGAACGGCGTTTCTTCCACGCAACTTGATTCGCGTAGCGCTTCGGGATATCGCCGGTGATCATTCTTTATTAGTTTCGTGTATAGCCGAGCTTGTGTATTTGAGGCGTCGCCGAACAAGTGTTATCTTGTTGGCGGCGCATTTTTGCAGACGTTTCTGTGTGACAGTCCAATCTTATCAAATTGGTCTCTGCAGGTTAGTATGAGCGCAGCGCATACTATTGGGATTCTTCCCTGACGATTAAGTCTTTTCAAGGAGTGAGAATGACGACGTCGACCGTGTTATCGTCCCTAGCGCTGGCGCGCATTATTCTATTGACATTAGTCAGGTGCCTAGGCGCCTTTTGGTTTGCGCCCTGTTTCGGCAACGGCGAGGTTTCGAGGTTTTGGCGACTAGCGTTGGGCTTGGTGACGGCGACTCTTATTTTTCCGGCGTTAATTGCGCATAATCCTCCTTTGTACGACGTCGATCTTGCTATTTCTTTTAGCGCGTTCCTCTCACTTTTAGTCGAGCTTATTCTTGAGGCGCTTCTTGGAGCGCTAGTTGGTTTGACGTTAAAGTGCTATTTTTGCGCGCTTCACTTGGCAGGCGAGCTCGTTTCGCGAGTTGGCGGCATATCGGTAGTCGGCGCGTTTGATTCTAGCCTTGGCGAAGAGGCTTCTGTTTTGTCGCGATTTTATACGTTTAGCGCATTTCTACTCTTTGCGCTTTGCGGTGGTTTTGAACTCTTCATGGACGGTTTCATGCGTTTATGCGTCGAGACGCCGCCAGGCTCGGCAATGGACGTTCAACGTCTTGTTCCCGTATTTGTAGCGACGCTTTCCTCTGCCTGCGTGTTGGCTTTGAAGATAAGCGTTCCCGTTGTCGTTACGACGGGGCTACTGTACTTGGGAATAGGTTTTGCTGGTCGAGTAACGCCGCAGATTAACCTGACTTCAACGAGTTTCAATATCGGCTCGCTTTTGACGCTGTCGGCTCTTTCCCTCACATTTGGCGTCTCTTGCTTACTCTTCAAAGAGGAAATATTGAGATTTGTGGAAGAGCTGTTGGCTACGTTGTAGCGCATAAACTTTGCACAACAGAAAGAAGTTGCAGTTTGGACAAATGGGATAAAGAGTAGGTAATTCAGTGGTTGACGGTTATAAAGGGTTTTTGTGAAAGAAATGCGTTGTAATGGACGATTGACCTCGAACTGGAGTTGAACTAAGCGCGTTTGATCGATTGTAGGGGACGCTTTAATTCGAGACGCGCCTTTTTCACTTCCTTGCTATTGGCGAAAAAGGTGAAAAAGCATACAATAGACTATATGGGGGATGGGAGCCTCGCGCTCAGAAATTAACGACGTTAGGTAGTGTAGATAAAGTATTAGTCATGGCGGAAGGTTTAGCGGCAACTGTTCACATTCCGGTACTCTTTCAAGAGACGCTCGACGCGCTAGCGTTGACGCCCGGAAAAGTGATTCTCGACGGCACGCTGGGCGGCGGCGGGCACACGTTGGCCATAGCGCGCGCCGTTGGCGAGAGCGGGTTGGTGATCGCGCTTGATCGTGATCCGGACGCGCTTGATCGTTTCGATCTTCGCGTTGCTTCGCTGTCCTCACGTCCGTCCGTCCAGACTTACTTTGCCAACTACTGTGATTTCGACGCGGCGCTTGAACGCGCTGGAGTTGAGCGAGTAGACGGCTTTTTGCTTGATCTAGGTCTTTCCAGCGATCAGTTGTTAGATCGTTCGCGCGGGTTCAGTTTCGAGTCAGACGGCGAACTTGATTTACGCTTTGATCGTACAGAAGGCGAACCTGCCTACGCCTTGCTCAATCGTTGGAGTCAGGAAAAGATCGCCGACGTTATATTCCAGTATGGCGAAGAGAGAAATAGTAGACGTATTGCGCGCGCAGTTGTCGAGCGACGCGCGGAAAAACCTATTCGTTACGCAAAGGAACTTGCTGAAATATGTCGACGATTCGCTTCCTCGCCGCCCTGGAGCAAAGCGCGAATCGACCCCGCAACGAGAACCTTTCAGGCGTTGAGAATAGCTGTGAACGACGAATTGGGAGCGTTGGAGACATTTTTGTCAAAGTTCGAACAATATCTCAATCCCGGAGGTCGCGTTGCTATTATCAGTTTCCATTCGCTGGAAGATCGGATTGTCAAGAATGCGTTTCGAGACCGACTCGAATTAAAGATTATTACGAAACGACCAATAGTTGCCTCAGAAGATGAAGTAGAACGTAATCCACGTTCGAGAAGCGCGAAGTTAAGAGTGGCTGAAAAGATTTAATTTGTAAAGCGGAAGCGGGAGTCGAACGATTATGGGTAAGAAAAAGGGTAAGAAGAGTCGCGGCGGATTCGACGACGAGAACTACGGTGGGTTTGACGAGTATAATAACTCCAAGAAGAGTAAGAAATCGCGTAATCGTAATTCGTATGACGACGACGATTATGACGCCGGCTACGACTACACCTCGAGTGGTGAAGACGAATACGACGAGGATATAGACGCGTCTTCCAGTGGAGAGGACGATTGGGGCTTAGAAGAAGACGACGGTTATGACGAAGAATTCGGCGAGGAAGACGAAGGAGAGCTTGAGGACGAAGAGGAGGAGGAAATAGAAGACGAAGAATATGAGGACGAGGAAGAAGAACCCTCCGCTCATTCTTCTAGCGTTTCGACGTACTCTGTTTCATCCGGTTCAGGTTCTCATTCCAATGGAGGATATGGTAGCGCCGCTAATGGGGGGTTCATACCTCGTCAGGCGACGTCGCAATCTAGCGTTTCCTATGCCGCTGCCAACTCACAGCCGCAAAAGCCTTCGCCATTGGCGTCGTTTCGTCCTGCAACGCCGACCTCCGAACAGAGTAAGCCTGATACCGTAAATTCCAGCGCGTTCAAACCTGTTCATGCGACTGCGTCCGCGACGACTTATTCTAGTTCGACGACGAAGGGCGCCGTTGTTAAATCCGTCGCCCCAGTTGCGCAAAAGGATGAGCCTAGAAAGCAGGATTCTCATGACGACGAGGCTGTTAAGCTGAACAGCGCTAAGTCCAAGGAAAGCGAAGAAGCGTACGAGCTAGACGAAAATGAAGTTGACGATGAGAAGGCTCTACGTCTTGAGCGGATTAACGAGCTTGAGGAACAGATACAGGAGGTTCGTAGCAAGATATCCGAAATAGTCGAACTACTCGAAATGCCTGATATTTCTGAGAAGGATCTTGACCAATTTCATGAGCAAAAAGAACAGCTAGAGGATGAACTTGCTGGACTCGAAGAAGAACTTTCAAGTCTTCAGTCGAACTTCTTCAAGAAGCTGGTTGCTCCCTTTGCCGCTCTCGCTAAAATTCCATCCGCTTTGAAGGCGCGTGCAACTTCATTTTTGGAAGCTCGACGGCTTGCGAAAGAGAACGAGACTGAAGCGGAGGAAGAGGATTCTGATGAGCGAGCGATAAAGACTGTCAACGAAAAAAGCGCTAGTAAGAGCCACGTTGCGTCGGACGAGAGCGCTGACGACGACTATCCAGACGACGATCGCTATGCCCCGACGCCGAGGAATTGGCAAAAGATCATCAAGCGTACCGGGGTGGTCGCGAGCGTTACAACTCTTGTGCTAGTAGTCGCGACGATTGGTTTCCGTTTTCTTGCTGGCAAGTCTGCCGTCGACGGTCAAAATCAAGACGGTAAGAAAGTCGCTTCGGCAAAGTCTGATCCAAATTCCGAAGAGAAAGAGAAGAGCGCTTGGAGCAAATTGCGTTCAAAGTTTTCGTCAAAGGGTGACGAGACTAAACAAGCTGTCTCCAAGACAAAGAGCGACGTGCAGAACGCGCTGTCGGAAACGGCAAGTTCTGTGTCGGAATCCGTATCAAAGGCGGTGGATCGTTCGCTAAATGCCGCGCAATCTTCGTTCGACACACTTTCAGACAATCTTCTCGCGGAAACGGACGCGCTTAAAGATGAGCTTACCGACCTTGGAACAAGCGTGACCGATTCTACTTCTGACGCGCTCGAAAATGTTGACAATGGCATTTCCGAGTTTGCAAAAGACGTTCAGTCTGGCGTCAGCGACGTTTACGGGCAAGCGCAGCAAACAGCGGAAGATATGCTTGACGCCACAGCCGATACATTCTCAACAGTGGTTAGTTCAACTGTTGACTCTGGATCAGGCGCGACTGAGAGCGTGATTGACCTTTCGGAGTCCGCGAGCAGCGACGCTACTGCTGCTGTTGCTGAAAGTATCGAGCTTGCGCCCTCTGAATCGATCGATTCTTCTGAAGGCGCTTTTGAGTTTGGAACGACCCCAGTTCGGAACGCTGCGAACGCCGTGCCTTCAAGTCCAGCCGTCGATGCAGAGCCGTTACCAGCGATTGACGAGAACGCTACTGCTCCTAACGAAGATTTGATTTCTGCTGATTGGGACGACGAAAGCGGCGTTTCTGCGCCAACTACGCAGTCGCCCTCAGCTGTTGTAGACGAGCCGTTGGTCGAGCTTCCAACAGTGTCAAACGCAAGGCTCGATTCGGACGAGAATGAATTACTGACAGACGATACTGCGACTCCAAGCGACGATGGTAACTGGACAAACGTTTCTTCCAGTACGGACGGGAACGCTCCTACAAACGGCTCGTATGCAACGCAGGTCGAACCCTTAGAGATAGGTGAAGAAGAGATTCCGAGTCTTGACGCCGGTCTTCCAAGTTCTTCTGCACCTGCCGTTGGATTAACTGAAACGTTGCCTTCCGACGAGCCGGTTACGCTTACGTCGTCTAGCTCTTTGCAACCGGAGAATCCCTCGACTGGGTCGACGTCCTCTTCGCTTGGGAATTTGTCATTGCCAGACAATAGCGCCGCGACGAAGAGCCTTGGCGCTCTCACGCAGGAAGCTCCCACTCGTGGCTCCTTAGCGTCCGAGCCTCCGCTTTCTAGCGCGCCGACGACAGAATCCGGACAAAATTATAGCCTTACTTTGGACGGCGCGTCGAACGCCGTTCTAGATCTGGATGAGAACGCCGATCTTAACCAGTTAAGCGGCGCGAACTCCAACGGGTGGTCGAGTAACGGTTCCTTGGATCGGCTTAGCTCCTTGGGAGAGGCGAGTTCCACAACGTCAGAAACAGAATCGCTCGGCGCTCAACTTTCCAATGGTCTAAGCGATCTTCAGAATCAGACTTCCAGCGCGCTCGACAGTCTTAATAATCAAGTGAACGGATTGAGCGAGCGGATATCGGAGACGACGCAAAATTGGCAGAACAGAGCGCAGGAAAGTTTGGACGCGCTTAATCAATCGTTGAATAACGGTACTTCTGGGTTGAAAAGCTTAGCGGACGACGTTAATACTAGTATCAACAATCTTGGCTCCAGTATTTCTGATACGATTGATCAGAATGTCGCCGGAGCTCAGCAAAGCTATGACAACCTGACGAATTCCTTGTCAGACGCCTATAATTCCACATTGGGATCGTTGCAACAGACAGGCGACAATATTCGCACGAATCTGCAGAATCTGCAAAATTCAATCGCAGGGGCTAATCCGCTTAGTTCCCAGGGCGCTAATACAAGTTCGCTTCCTCTTGACTCAAGTTTGGGCTCTGCGTCGGCGTTAACAGGCGAGCCCGTTGTTAGTCAGACAACTCCGACGGTTAGTTCAGGCGTTCCGACGGGGTCCTCCACCGTTGCGTCGAGTCCACAATTGGAGCAGTTTTCCAACGCGGTTTTAGAGTCTGAGGAAATCGGAACGAACACGCTTGCTGCGCCGTCTTCGAATGCTACGCCAAACGCCTTGGCAAGCACACCGTCCGGTTTGACGACGAATTTGCCTGCGACTGAACTCGCGACAAACTCCGCTCCAATGGCGACGTCGTCGGCGCCTACCATGCTGACGCCAACCCTTTCGACTCCAAGTCCGTCCCCGTCGCCTTTAGCGACTTCGACGCAACCGACACAAGTCAACGCCGCTCTCGCTAACTCTGTGAGCGCCTCTAATTCGACTGGAGTGAATTCGACCGCGCCTGTTGTGGCGTCGACGCCTGCCGTAGCTAATAGCGTGCCGTTGCAGGTTACTCCCGGGACGGTTCAGAGCGCGCCGACGGCTGTAACTCCCAGTATAACGCCGTCTCTTGCTTCGCCTCCAAGCTATGCCATGTCGCCGCTAGGGCGTTACTCCAACGCGCGCGTTAATACGTCTGAATTGGCGACGCCAATCGTCGGTTCGACGCCAACCTCTGTCGTTCCGAATCAAACGTCTTCTCCGATTCCAGCGACGTCTTTTGTTCCTGTCGAGCAGTCCGCATATCCAGTAGCTGGCGTTGCGTCCTACGCGCCCGTGGCTACTGCGTCTGCGCCAACCTCGAACACCGTTGCGCAACCTCAGACGAACTTTCGCGAATACATTACAAAAGAAGGCGACAATCTCCTGACCATCGCTGAAAATGAGTTAGGAAGTAGTTCGCGCTGGGGAGAAATTAAACGTTTGAATAATCTTCCCTATGGCGCAACCTACTTTGACGTTGGTACGAAATTAAAATTGCCGACACAGTCAACTTCTCGGTAGGATACTCAGCGGAAGAAGATAGGATTATCCTAGACCCGATCAATTGAGATTATTGGTCGGGTTATTTTTTGTTCTTTATAGCCCTCTTATTCGCTAGGCTTGAATGAGCGAGCAATTTTCCTCGTTTCCGGAGTTAAATCTTGCTTTAATGATTGCGATCTGAGAAAAATTCGCCCGGAGTATGTTTGCCCCCGCTTGCAGAGATTGGAAAAAATGGACAATTGTATTATCGAAAGGGTTAAAAAACAGCTTTTCTCGTTGAGTGTAACGCAGACGGGCTGTAACAGAGAGAGCGTTCCGGTTTGTTGATGAGCCGAACGTCCGGGCTTCGTTTGCATAATGCTGCGACGCGACGCTTTACTGAATGAGTTTGGCGTTTCCTTTCTTATAGCGTATTCCGAACGGCGCGTCGTTTTTTACAGACGCGCACAGCTTCATAACGCGCGCCTGTTGCCAGCGGCTGAACGTCTTTGAGGCTGATAAAAGAAACTTCGTCGTATAACATAGATAATAATGAGACTGAAGATAATTCGTTGCGATCTTCCCTTGAAACATGTCATGACCATTTTTCGGGGTACGATAAGCGTAATTCGCGCAGTCATCGTAGAACTTGAACAAGACGGTCTCAAGGGATATGGCGAAGCTTATGAAGATCAGCATTGGGGCATAACCATTGAAGACATGATAACAGCGTTGGAAGGTTATCGTGCGCCGACCACGGGCTATGCGTTGGCAGATCCCTACGCCTTTATGCGTTTTATTCAGCCGCTAGTTGACGAATTTCCCGCCGCCGCGACCGCTCTTGAGATGGCGGCGTGCGATCTTTGGGGAAAAATGCGCAACACGCCGCTTTGGAATGCGTGGCGGTATAAGTTTGACCAGAATCGCATACCACTTTCGAGCTATACTCTGGGACTTGACTCTCTGTATCGTATTCTAGAGAAATTCAAAGAGCAACCTGATTGGCCGATATATCGTGTCAAGTTAGGGGCTCATGAAGATATGGTTATCCTTAGAGAGCTTCGCAAGAGGACGAAAGCTCCGTTTCGAATTGACGTCAACGGCTGTTGGACGCTCCAACAAGCTCTTGAGTATGTCGACGAATTGACGACGCTCAATGTCGAACTGATCGAGCAACCGTTGCACCCAGAAGATAAAGACGGTATGAAAAAGCTCAAAGAGGTGTGTCCTATCCCGATTATAGCCGACGAAAGTTGTCGCTCGTTCGCAGAGATTGAAGAGTGCGCTAAGTATTTTGACGGCGTGAATCTCAAGCCGGTTAAATTTGGCGGTCTCATTCGGACGCGTCAAGCGATCGAAAAGGCGCGTTCTCTCGGTCTCAAGATAATGATGGGCAACACAATCGAGACGTCGATCGGCGCTAGCGCGGTTTCGCAATTTGCCCTGACGCTCGACTATATCTATGTTGACGGTCCGCTACTGATAGAGAAAAAGATCGGACAGGGTGTTCAGATCCATCGTGGACACATCATTCTACCACGAGAAAACGGAATAGGTTTTTCCGTATTGCCGCACACGTCGGCTCCTTCCACCGCCGGTATGCAATAGGAATTCAGAGCTTTCGTGATTAGAATGGACAGTCAGTTAAAACACACGCGAATATATAGTCGGAGCGGCGACCTAGGCGAAACGTCGTTGTACAAAGGACCGCGCGTTGGTAAAGACCACCTACGCATAGCGGTCGTAGGGACGTTGGACGAACTCAACGCCTGGCTAGGTTGGACTCTTGCTGAAGAACCGTCGGCGGAGATAGGCGAAACGCTCGCGAAATTACAAAAGAAACTTTTCGTTGTCGGTTGTGAAGTCTCTGCGCTTGATCCTGCTAAGAATTCGTTAAGGACGGTCTGCGAGAGCGACGTTAAGGTTTTGGAGCGTGCCATAGACTATTGGAGCGCGCGCGTGTCGCAAGTGAACGAATTTGTATTACCCGGCGGTTCTCGCGCGACCTCGGCGCTTCATGTTGCTCGGTCAATTTGTCGACGCGCCGAACGGTGCGCCGTCGCGCTATTGCGAATGGATCCGAAGTTTTCTCCGCGTGTGATCGCGTGGATTAATCGTTTGGGCGATTTGCTCTTTCTTCTAGCGCGGTATGAGCGCTTTTTGACTCATGATCGCGAGACGTTTATAAAAATGCGGGACGCTGTTCGTGAGTTTGGCGACGACCTCATAGCGCCTGACGATTGCGACGATATGAACAATTGACGCAAGCGTATAAGAACAGCTCCTTCGTTGAGTGAAACGCTCTTGCTTTCAACGGCGTCCGGTTGGAGTAACATAACAAAAAAGGGGGAGCTTTGGCTCCCCCTTCTTTTGGGACAATCTCATTCGAGATCAACGTTCGACCAACGCGCTTGCGGTCGCGTTAGTTTTCTTTCATCCTCCTCAACTCGCATAGGTCTTGACGAGGATATTTCTTTACCAGCCTTTTTCAAAGGTCAATTAACTTGGAAAATTCCCGGTAGTTGATTGTCGGCGCCCGCTTGATAAGGCGGTAGCGCGGAACTATTGAGTTGCGTAGGCGCGACGCCTTCTTCGACGACCGTGTTAGCCGCAATCGGATAAGGCGCGGAAACCGTTGGGTCAGTTCCTTGGATTTGCGGATATGGACCGCGACTGACAACTTGCGGCGAGGTGAAGGCGTAGTTTACGTAGCGTCCCGCGTCGCGTTCACGCGCTCGGCGCCATGCGTCGAAGTACGCTTTATTAGCCCACGGACCCTCGGCGAGCGTAACGCCGTTGTATTCAAGTAGCGAACCTTTACGGTAATTCAGGTTGACGATTGCCAGATTGTAGTCGATAACAGTTCGGTAATACCGCGTTTCAGCGTCCGCTAATTCTTGTTGCGCTTGCAGAACTTCATATAGCGTCGTCTTATTGAGCTGGAACGACGCGTTGACCGCTTCAACTTGCTTACGCGCGGCGCGTAACACGGAAAGGTAGTCTTCGATGAGGTGGTAATTTCGTTCAACGTCGCGATAGAGGTCGGAGAGGTTATGGACGAGTTCGAGTTCTTGCTCTTGTAGTATGGCGCGTTCACGAGCTAGCGCCAATTCTGCGTTGCGCACCGCCGCCATTTCACGTCGGAAGCCGAGCGTGATCGACGAGCGAATACCAAGCCCCCAGTTTTGATGACGATCATGCGTTAGACTCCACGCCGCGCTTGTGGGGGCGCTTGAATTACGGATGAGATCGTGCCCAAGACCATGGAATCGATAGTTTCCTTCCAAATCGACTTGAGGTTTCAGGAAGTTGCGCTGGGCGATTAGTTCGAGCTCTCGGCGCTTGACGATCCATTTTTGCTTGCGGAGCTCCGGCGCGCGGGCGAGACCCTCGGCGACGATTTCTTCCCAAATGTAACGCACTCGCGCTACCGTAGGTTCATCCGTCGGCTTAATCAAGCGTCCGTCGGTGGGCGCGATTCCGATCATGTAGCGAAGGAGTTGCTCAGTCTTATAAAGGTTGTTTTGCGCTTCTTGAGCCGAGACCTTGAAGGTGTGATAGTTCTTTTCAGCCTGCGCGACGTACTGAGCCGTACCCTGAACGCGTCCCGCGCCGCTTTGACCTTTGACGTTGCGCCACGAAAGCAACGCCGACTCGTAACCTGCGACCGCCGCATTGAGATTACGGTATGCGAAGTAGAGGTTCCAATAGGTCTCTTCAATGTCTTGGAGCGTGTTACGAACGCCCATTTCGAAGTCGACTAGCGCAACGTCCGTGTTAATTCGCGCGATTACTACGCCGTTGCTAACCCCCATTGAACCGTTAGGTCCAGCGATTCGATTGTACTCCACGCCGGCGCCGCGGAATAACGGTTGCGTAAACCCGGCTTCCAGGTAGCCCGTCCATGCGGATTGCCACTGGCGGCTACCCGCATTGCTGTCTTCGTAGCCGAAGCCTGCGCTCGTATAAACGTTACCGCCTGTCGCGACTGTTTTGGAGAGCGTGGTTTGGAAGTTGCCCGTGTCGGTGTGGCTCGCGTACTGACTCCTAGAGATCACATTATAGTTAAGAGGAATGTCCGCTTGTTGCCATGACGCGCTAGAACTCCATACGGCGTCAAACGCAGAAAGCGCGGCTTGAACGCCTGCCGTGGGGTTCGATTCGATGATCGCCGGATCCCACACGGTCATAGCCGCGTTTGGCGAGGCTAGGAGTAGGGTTGGCGTACCGCTTACGCCGTTAGCGCCGAAGTTGACGCCGCTCAGTTGACGTAGCACCTTGCTGTTTTCAAGCGCCATCTGTCGGACTTCGTCGAGCGATAGAAGCCATTCTTCCTTCGGGTCTGGATTGTCTAACGAGAGGGGAGCGATTGCGTTTGTCACGTCGTCGAGCGACGGCACACACTCGTCCGGATACTCTATTCTGGTCGCTTCCGCAATGTACTGATTTTGAGCTTCGCCGCGCGGGTTGAGGAATTTCGGCTGTTGCGGCTGGCATCCTGCCGTTGCAACGCCGAGCAAGGCTACGGCTATGAGTTTGGAAAAACTAAAACGTCGATTCATTGGATTGTCCCTGTCCGATTAACGACTGATTAAACTACATGGCAAAAGATCGACTAACGTCGCTGAAAGCGATTAGACCTTAAGCCGTTTGGCGTAGCATACCCTATTTGACGTAGGGTGTAAACCGCAAAATAAAACTTTTTTGCTACGCCGCTACAATTGTTATCGTCTGCGTAATCGGACTCTTGAGCAAAATGACGCTGATTTTTCATTTTTTTCTTCAGAAAGGCTCAAGTGGATGAGTCCACCAGTGAATTTTAACATGAAATCTTTGTACTTTGACTATTTTAACATTAAAGTTGCTCGATTTCGAAAGTCCTTCGGGCGACTATGTGTCTTTTTTAAACAGGTGAAAATAGCGAAAAGAAACAAAAACGGCTCGCACACGCTTCGCGTTTGCGAGCCTTGGATTGCTATCAATCCTTGCAAAGTTAGTTGTAGTAGTTCATGTGATTTTGGCACGGAACAACGTTAGAGTCGGGAATTTCGCGAATCCAGATATTGCGGAATTGTGTCGTATTGCTGTGATCCTGAATCTGAATGGGCTCGCGGTCTTTATGAGGCTGGTACTGTGGCGTGCGATGGAAGAACGTGTCGCCTTGGATTGCCCAGTGGTTTTGGACGACGACGCCGTTCAGTAGGACAGTGATGTAAGCGGGTCGAATGACTTCGGCGACAAATTCATTCCCGTTCTCGTCTTTTTCCGTGCGAAGAATTGGACGCGTGAAAATAATGTCGTAGGTTTGCCATTCGGTCGGTTTTCTTACGGGATTGACATACGGCGGAAATTGCTTGTAGATAGAACCGCATTGTCCTTCGAAGTAGGTCGGATTTTCATATGAATCGAGAACCTGAAGCTCATAATGGTTCATGAGGAAAATACCGCTATTTCCGCGTCCTTGACCATGACCTGGGTTCTTTTCCGGGACGGGCGGGCAGGCGAATTCAACGTGAAGTTGGCAGCTTCCAAAGGATTCTTTGGTGAAAATAGGTCCAGAACCCGGTTTGCAGGTAAGGACGCCATCCGCGACGTCCCATTTTCCACCGTTCCATGCGTCGAGATTAGTCCCGTCGAAAAGGATAATAGCGTCAGAGGGCGCGTCACCTGGTTTTTCTCCCGGGGTAACGACGGGCGGCTCTTTCCAATCGATTCCCATCCGGAAATCTCCACCTCGAAATTCGTGATCGTTGTTCTGAGCCTGCGCGGCGCTTGAAATTGCTACTACGCCCAGAGCGAGCGTTAGAGCGAAAAGGATGCGTTTCATCTTGTATTCTCCTAAAAACGTAGAAGGCAACAGGTCGACAGCGCGACTCTGTCAACGCGATGCAATCTGCTGTCGATTCATAAAGCCGGGGTCTTTCGAGTCAACTCATTCAGACCTACGCCGAACGAACGACTTCCCGACTGTCATTTCCTCATTATCCCTCTTCCATTTTTAAAATCAAGCTCTTTTTAGACGGTAGCAAGCACAAAATGCAAAAATCGGGCAATGTGTCGAATCTTGAAGATCTATATCTCCGATCAAGACTGTTTTGTTATGAACGAGCTATTATTTTTCTTTTTTTGTCCGACGAGGTTGAGTTAAGATCAGAATGTATTATACTTGACCGAATGGAGCGTTTCCACGAGTGCGGCGTATATCTTCGGGCGTTCAATGGAAACGTTAAGATGTGAAGAGCAGGCTCGAAGCTTGACGGAGACTGTATAATGGGAAAATCCGATAAAATTCCTCTCGATGAATCTACTGAAAACGAACTGGAACGCGTCCCGGAGAGCGCCGCTGACGTGGGCAGTTGTGCGCCGCGAAATTCCGCGTCGACGACAATTCTTTCCGATTTCGACTATTATCTATTAGGAGAAGGTCGGCATTGGAAGAGCTACGAGAAACTTGGCGCGCATCTGGTGGAGTTGGAAGGACAGAAGGGCGTCAACTTTGTCGTTTGGGCGCCTAATGCGACGAACGTTTCTGTAATAGGCGACTTCAATGATTGGGACAGTCGTCAGAATCCGATGTGGAAGCGCTATCCTTCTGGATTATGGGAAGTTTTTGTCCCAGGAGTCGGGGAAGGGTCTCTCTACAAATACCGGATTGAGACAGGCGATATTGTAACCGAGCGCGCAGATCCCATAGGTTTTCGTAGCGAGGTTGCGCCTCTAACAGCGTCGGTGGTAGCTGATCTTGACAAGTACGAATGGCACGATCAAGAGTGGATAGCCGCGCGCGAATCGGACGACGTGGCTTGGTTGAGATCGCCCGTCTCGATATATGAAGTTCATCTTGGTAGCTGGGCGCGCTCCGAGACATTTCCCAATAAGTTGCCGAATTACCGAGAAATTGCCAAACCTCTGATCGATTACGTTAAGAAGTTAGGCTACACCCACGTTGAGTTTTTGCCGATTTCTGAACATCCTTTACTCGCGAGCTGGGGATATCAGGTTATAGGAATGTACGCCGTTACGAGTCGATATGGATCGCCGGAAGACTTCATGTACCTCGTCGATCAATGTCATCAGAATGGTATTGGCGTCATCATAGACTGGGTTCCAGCGCATTTTCCCAAGGATTCACACGGACTACGTCGATTTGACGGCACTGCGCTTTACGAGTATGAGGACTCTCGACTGGGCGAACACCGCGATTGGGGCACGCTCATTTTTAATTATGGACGCAACGAAGTTCGCAATTATCTAATATCGAACGCATTATTTTGGTTCGATAAATATCATGTAGACGGATTGCGAGTCGACGCCGTTGCCTCAATGCTCTATCTTGACTATAGTCGGAAACCGGGCGAGTGGGTTCCCAATAAATATGGTGGACGCGAGAATCTCGAAGCTATCGAATTTCTGAAGGAACTTAACGTGGTCGCGCACGGTCAGTATAAAGGGGTCTTAACTATTGCGGAGGAGTCAACCTCGTGGTCGGGAGTTTCGCGTCCTGTTTGCGACGGTGGACTCGGATTCTCCATGAAATGGAATATGGGGTGGATGAACGACGTCTTGAGATACTGTCGCGAAGACCCGATATACCGCAAGTACCATCACGATCAGATGACCTTTAGTATAATGTACGCGTTCTCAGAGAATTTCGTACTTCCGATATCCCATGACGAAGTAGTGCATGGCAAAGGCACGATCATCGGCAACGCGCCAGGCGATCTTTGGCAGAAGTTTGCTCTTGCGCGCCTACTCTACGGGTATATGTGGTCCCATCCAGGTAAAAAACTCCTCTTTATGGGTTGTGAATTTGGTCAGTGGAAGGAGTGGAACTTTGACGAAAGCCTTGATTGGGCGTTGTTGAGATACGACGATACACACGGTGGTCTACAACGGTGTGTCGCTGATTTGAATCAGCTTTACCGGCAAGAAAGAGCGTTACACGAGCGCGATTTTGAATCCAGCGGGTTTGAGTGGATTAATTGTTCTTCCTGGGAGGAGAGTACGTTTTCTTTCTTGCGTAAAGCGGTTGATCCTCAAGATCACATTCTGGTCGTTGCTAATTTCACTCCAGTGCCGCGTCGTAAGCGGATAGGCGTTCCCGAATTGGTTGACTATCAAGAGATTTTCTGCTCCGACGCGCCATTTTATGGCGGTAGCGGAGTGGGTAACGGACGCGTAGTCTGTAACGCGTTGTCGTGTGATGGGCGGGCTCAGTCCATCGAAATTCTAGCGCCGCCACTTGGAGTCTCGTTTTTCAAGCCGGTTCGTTCGTCTAACGAGAGTCAGCTGAATGAGCTCCCTGATTAGGTAGGAGAGTCTCCACGATAGTAGCGCTTTCGGCGCGGCGCATACGACGAAATTTACACGTAGAAACGTCGCGTATGGGAGCGTAGGGGCTCGACGTCGATTATTTTTTTGCAATAATAGGGAAAGTTTCGTTTTCACTTGCGCTTGACTGGAAGCCTTTGTTCATGGCTTCCAGTCGTTGCGGGATATAGAATCGAGGAGGGATTCCATTGAGATTCGCGGTTATTAGCGATATTCATAACAACCTCGAAGCGTTCAATACCGCTCTTGACGACATTAAGAGACATAATGTTGATAAAATATGTTGTTTGGGCGATTTGTTGGGGTATGGACCAAATCCGATTGAGTGCGTCGATTTGATGTTAAATCTTCGCAAGAAGGAGATGGTGGAAGTTTGTTTGCTCGGGAACCACGATCAGGCGATTATTTTTGATCCGGAAGGTTTCAATATGATCGCCGAAGCCGCTGTTTTTTGGTCGCGTGAGCAGTTAGAGTCTAAACATGGCTCAAAAGCGGCGGCTCGCCTGGAATTTATTGGCGAGATCCCTCGACTTTTCCGTAAGGATCCCTTCCTTTTCGTTCACGGCTCGCCGCGGAATCCCCTGAATGAATACGTCTTTCCAGAAGACGTGGACGACAAGGATAAGATGGCGAAACTTTTTGCTTCCATTCCGCAGTATTGCTTCATCGGACACACGCACGTTCCCGGTATTTTCGTCGACAGGAGCGATTGTTCCGATTATCAATATCTGTCTTTTAACGACGTTCAAGACGATTTCGATTGTCGGTATCCGCTTGGCGCACAGAAATTGATCATAAACGTTGGCTCGATCGGTCAACCACGAGACGGCGACCCGCGATTGTGTTACGTTATCGTTCAATATAATTCGAGTGATTCGAGTAACAACCACGTCGAGTATCGGCGCATACCCTACAATGTGGAAAAGACGATCGAAGATCTTGAAAAAATTCCCGAGTTGAGTTGTTATGATTTTCTTAAGAGACGTCTCAAAGAGGGAAAGTAGAAAAAATAGAGCGTTTATTCTGGGCTTAGACGTTAGATTGGCGGAGTTCGCGTCAGGTTGAATTGCCGCGACTCACGCGCCGTCTCGTTTGAAGAATTGTTTCCAAAGCACACCTCCATAATCCAAAATCGATGACCGTTCCGAAACTTCCTCGCTTGCAGCCACCCGAGATTCCCAATTCTATGAAAAAAGGTCTCGCACCGCAGCAACCTCCTAAGTCGAATTTCTTTTTTATTATGATGTTGACCTTTTTGATCATTTGGACGATCAAGGTCATGAATTCACGACCAGAAGAGCCTATGGTTGCGACCGATTGGCGAGAGGAAGCGACGACGGCGCCGCCAAAGCTCACTGATCAGGAAAAGGCAGGGTTGCCGACCGAATTTGTGGAAGCGGCGACACGCGAGGAAGAAGAGGCAGAAACACAGTATGTTACGCTGGGTTCGTTGAATGCAGACAGTCCTTATAAAATGCTGGTAACTCTAACGAGTCGCGGAGCCGCAATCGCACGCGTGGAACTCAACGAACAGAGTTATGCTGATAATAGCGATGATACCGGTTATTTGGGACAGATTGTCGTCGACGAATCGCGAGCGCGAATGGAAACCGAAAACGGTATGCCTGGCGTGTGCGCGCAGGTTGTTGGCAACGGTTCGCCAGCTGAGCGCGCAGGTCTTAGAGCGGGCGACCGTATTGTTGGATTTGTAGACTCCGCCGGCGCGTCTGCTAAAATTGAAAGCTTCGAGGATTTGCGTACAGCGCTCCTTTCGACACGATCGGGTGAGAAGATAAAACTTGAAGTTTATGAAGCCGAACGTCTCGCGAAATCGGAAGAATATCGTCTGGCGACCGCCGCTTTTGAAAAACTCGTAAATACCTCTCCTACCGCGACCATTTCCGTGAGCGCCGAGCGTACTGAATCAGAAGTGACGGATTCCTCGAACGCTTCTGAGAATGTCGCGACTAATGACGCCAAGGTCGACGACGAGAAGATTGACGTTGACGCGCCGGCAAGTTCCTCCGACAATGCAGAACGAATACAAACGCTCGAGGAAATTGTCGCCTCATTGGGCGCGCCTCGTATGATCGAGGTTGAGCTAACGTCGGCGCCTTTGTCCGTCATTCGTCCCAGCGGGATGGTCTTGGATTATGACGATTACGTGGATCTTGCCGGACTCCAGGGGGTAGACTCTCAACGTGTCGACGCCTATACGCTCATGAATTACGACGCCAAAGCTCCTCACCAGCGTAAAGCGAATAGTGATCCTACCTCGTTTCTAATGACCCTTGCTTCTGTTGACGGCGATACTCTGACGACGTGGGCGCCGGCTCCGATCGAAGATAAACGAGCAAGCTCAATGAACGCTGAACGTTCAACGACGTTAGACGCCGAACTCGCTGGCGTAGATTTGCGTAACGGAAATTGGCGGTATGACGCTGAGAACTCGAATGAACGCGTGGCTGTCTTCAAAAGAACCTTGCTTGATCGACGTCTTGAGGTGATTAAGCGTTATGAATTAGCGTTGAGTAACGACTCAGGCAGATCAGCTGAGGCTGTTGACGCATTTGTTGAGAATGGTCGTGCATACCACCTTAATCTGACGGTGGAAGTTAAAAATTATGACGCGACGTCGTCGCGACGCGTTGCCTATTTATTGGATGGACCGACAGGTTTACCCCTCGAGGGCGCGTGGTTTTCTGCGGGACGAAAAACCGGACCAGGCTGGGGATCCTACGGTTTGCGCGACCTTGTCGTTTCCGCAAATGATCGTAAGAATTTCAACGTGATCAAGTGTTGGGATATAGCTGAGGACAAGACGCGACAGAGCGATTCAGTTAAGCTTGACTTTCTTGGGGTCGACGGTCAATATTTTCAATGTACGGCGTTACCCGACGTGCGCAACGGCGGTTCGCGATTTACCTATGCGCCTATTCGAGTCGGGGCACGTTTCAATCAGCACGTAAACTTTACCGACGTCTCTTTTCGAATGAAGAGTGAGGAACTTGTTTTGGCGCCTTACGGTCAGTCGGGTGATGTTTTTCGTCAGGAGATAACGGTATTCATGGGTCCAAAACAGCGCGATATTATGGCGGACTACGGACTCAGTAAGACGATAGTTTACGGTTGGTTCTGGTTTGTTTCGATTCCGCTCCTGTGGATTCTTCACTTCTTTCACGACTATCTTGTTTTCAACTATGGCGTCGCTATTATCATGCTGACGATTCTGGTTCGCCTGTGTTTGTTCCCGCTCAGCCGCAAGCAGGTTGCCAGTTCGTTGCGTATGCAGAAACTTCAGCCCGAATTGACTAAACTGAAGGAGAAATACAAGGACAATCCTCAGGAAATGATGGTTGCGCAGCAGGCGCTCTTTAAGAAGCATGGCGTTAATCCGCTGAGCGGGTGTTTGCCGATATTCATACAGATGCCGATATTCATAGGTCTGTATAAGGCGCTTTCGCTCGACGTGAACCTATATGGCGCGCCTCTCTTTTCGAGATCGGTTCGATGGTGCTCGAATTTGGCGGCTCCTGATATGGCGCTGAATTGGAGCGAGTTCTGGAAGTCGATCGGATGGCCGAGTTTTAACATGAGCGGCGGAGGTTTTCTCTCTTTTCTATCGCTTGGACCTTACTTGAATATCCTGCCGATTATAACGATAGCTCTTTTCCTCTTGCAACAGAAGCTACTTGTTCCGCCTCCAGTCGGCGACGATCTGCAGGCGCAACAACAGCGCGCAATGCGTCGAATGATGAACTTCATGATGATTTTCATGGGATTCATGTTCTTCAAAGTTCCCAGCGGTCTATGCGTCTATTTTATTGTTTCGAGCCTCTGGGGGTTGCTTGAGAGAAAAATGTTGCCTCGTCGCGATCTCGAGTTAGCGTCTGACGCAGGTGCAGCGACCTCTGTTCAAACGTCGCGCGCACCGAGCGGATTTGAATCGAAAAAAGATAAAACGGCGCAAACCAAGGCAGGTCGGAAATTCGAGACGTATGAAACGCGGCGTGATAAGAAGGGACGGCGTATTTCTAGCGACTCCAATGAACAACCGAAGAGCAAGCTTCGATTGTGGTGGGAAGAGGTTCTCGAACGTGCGAAGGAGCAACAGCGCCTCGCAAAAGCAGAGGCTGAGCAACGTGCGAAGCGCGAGAAAAGGAAAAGACGTTAGGTAATCTCCCACGCTAGGCGACAAGAAAGCTAACTGATTGCGGCTTGTAGGCGCTCGAAGGTTGTTCCTTTCGAGCGCCTTTTCCGACAGGAGATATGCGCTAGCGCCGAGAAGGCAATCTCGACAATTGCTCGAGCCGAATATTACCAAGGAGTAAAAGAGTGAAATGGAAGATAGGATAGAGGAAGACGCTTCTCAGATCGTCAACGTTAGAACTGAGCGCGCGCCGCTGCACATTGTTTTGTATGAACCGGAAATAGCGGCGAACGTTGGCGCAATTGGGCGCACCTGCGTTGGTTTGGGAGCTAAACTTTGGTTGATCGAGCCGCTTGGTTTTCAGATTAGCGATCGGAAATTAAAGCGCGCCGGTTTGGACTATTGGCCGTATTTAGACTGGGAGCTTGTCCCTAATTGGAGCGAGCTTTGTAGGCGGTTGTCCGGTAGTGAGAACGATTCCATGCGACGTCGTTTTTTCTATTTTACCAAACGTGGCGCTCGGAATTATGACGAAGTCGATTATGAACTCGGAGACGTTTTTGTTTTTGGCGCAGAGTCCAGAGGTTTACCTGCTTCCTTACTAGAGGACTCCGCTAGGACGCTTCGTATTCCTATTCGTCCGCAGATCAGATCGCTAAACATCTCTGTTAGTGTGGCGATTGCTAGTTTCGAGGCGCGAAGACAGTTAAAATTCGGTTAAAGCACAGCACACGAGGCGCGAAATGAACGACGACGGTTTAATCAAGCGACTTTTAACGTCAATCTTGCGTGGATACAATAGCGTCGGGATGGTTCCAAAGATTCTTTGCGGCGTCATTTTGGGAGTGTTAATAGCGCTACTTAATCTGAATTTTACGGCGCTTTCGCTGTTGGGAACGCTTTTCGTGAGCGCGCTCAAGTCCATCGCGCCCCTTTTGGTCTTTGTGATAATTCTCGCCTCGATTTCACTGAATAAGGGTGGGTTGGGCTCGCGTTTTCGACTGGTTATTTTTTATTACCTTTTGTCGACGTTACTAGCGGCGGTCGTTGCGTCGCTGGCGTGCGATCGTTTTCCAATCATGCTCACGCTTGATTGGAATTCTTCCGGCGCGTCCGGAACGGTTCAAAGCGTTTCCACCGTGGTATCGAATATTCTCCAGAGTGTGACGACGAATCCGGTGTCGGCGCTCACGGACGCGCAGTATCTTCCAATTCTGTTTTGGGCAATTGTACTTGGTATAGCAGTCAAAAAGGTTGGATCTTCAGAAACCAAGAGCTTCCTTCTCGACTGTTCTAACGCTCTGTCGCACGTAACGCGTTGGATAATTGCTTTAGCTCCTTTTGGTATCATGGGACTGGTGTATTCGGCAGTCGCTAGCGAAGGCGTGTCGATTTTTAAAGAATACGGTAAATTGGCGCTCCTAATCGTTGCGTGCGTTCTTGTTGTTGCGCTAATTGTGAATCCGATAATCGTGGCGATTTCTTTGAGACGCAATCCTTATCCTCTCGTTTGGAAGTGCCTACGGATGAGCGGCGTAACGGCGTTTTTTACCCGTAGTTCCGCCGCTAATATTCCAGTCAACATGGCTGTTTGTGAGAAGTTGGGCGTCGATCGTGACTTTTATTCTGTGGCGATTCCGCTTGGCGCCGTAATTAATATGAACGGAGCGGCAATTACAATTTCTGTTATGACGCTGACGGCGGCGCATTCGTTAGGGCTGGACGTGAGCTTTACGACGTCGGTGTGGCTGTGCGTTATATCGGCTTTGGCCGCGTGCGGCGCGTCTGGTATTGCCGGCGGCTCTCTACTCCTGATTCCAATGGCCTGTTCACTTTTCAATATTCCAAATGACGTCTCGATGCAGGTTGTGGGCGTTGGATTTGTTATTGGAGTTGTTCAAGACAGCTTTGAAACGGCGTTGAATTCCTCCGGAGACGTGTTATTTGTAACAACAGCAGAGTATCGCCGCATTATGAAAGAGGTAAAAGAGGACGCAGAACGCGGTGGAAATATTGGAATGTAAAGATGACTACGCTCGCGTTGGATGAACGCTAGCGCGCGACGAGCAAGAAACAAAAAAACGCGCACGAAGGCGCGTTAGAGTGGAGGATAACGGGTTCGAACCGATGACCTCATGGCTGCCAGCCATGCGCTCTCCCAACTGAGCTAATCCCCCATTGCTTGATTCAAGCAGTAGTAAGACGCTCTGTCTTGCAGTGGAGGATAACGGGTTCGAACCGATGACCTCAT
>ONJR01000115.1 GCA_900318195.1 uncultured Planctomycetota bacterium | reverse complement strand
GTTCGGAATCGAGACGAGTGGTCGCGAGCTTACGGCGATCGCGTCGGAGCTTGCGGACGCGCTCTTGGAGGACTTGTCGCGCGCGATTCCCGGCGAGCATCGCACGTTGCGCGCGTGCGCGCCTGCGGAGCGTCAGGCGGTGTGGGAGGAGCTTGATATTCTCCCGATCAGCGCGTATCACGAGGTCTTTGAGGCGTATCACAAATCGGGTTGCGGTACGGACGGGGACTGGAAGAGTATTTTGCAGCAGTTTTTACGTTGCGGGTTGGCGTTTACCTTTTCCGGGGTGGTCGGCGCTTCTATTGCGACGGACGCGCTCTTTGGGGTCGGCGATCGCGTAACGTCGAAGACGAATATCGGGGCGTTGGATAAGAGTAGCGTGAATATAGCGGTTCACGGTCATCTCCCGCTTTTGGTGAGCGAGATCGTTAAGGTCGGACGCGAGGATCGGTTTCAGTCCCTTGCTCGCGAGTTAGGCGCTTCTGGTATTAAATTCTACGGCGTATGTTGCTCCGGACTTGCCGCGATGTACCGTTATGGGGGCGTGATTCCGCTTTGCAACGCGGTTTCTGCAGAGCTAGTTTTAGGAACGGGCGCGCTCGATCTCTGGGTCGCGGACGTTCAGGACGTTTTCCCTTCGATTATGGACGTCGCGCGTTGCTTTAAGACGACGGTGGTAACGACGAGCGAATCGGCGCGCTTGCCGGGCGCGGAACGTTATGAGTACGACCATCGTCACAGCAATATCTCTGAGACTCGCGCGCTTGCGGAAAAGATCGTATTGCGCGCGCTCGAGAGCTATAAGGGTCGTCGGGACGTTCCGATTTCGATTCCTTCGCAGGAGGTCGAGGCGGAGGTTGGGTTCTCGGTCGAGTACGTTCACAAGCGTTTCGGCGGTATGCAGCCTCTTGCGGACGCAGTGAAGCGCGGCGACGTTCTCGGCGTCGTGAACATGGTCGGCTGCAACAACACGAAGACGATCTACGAGCGCGCGATCGTCGACGTCGCCGACGTTCTGCTCAAGAATAACGTCTTGATTCTGTCGAACGGTTGCGCGTCCTTTCCTCTGATGAAGCTGGGCTACTGCGCGAAGTCGGGACGCGAGTTTGCGGGCGAGAAGTTGCGCGAATTTTTGGCGCCGGATCTTCCGCCGGTTTGGCACGTGGGCGAGTGCATAGACAATACGCGTTCTTCCGGTATTTTCGCGGGGGTAGCGTCCGCGCTGGGCGTTCCGATCTACCGAGCTCCCTTTGCGTTTTCATCGCCCGAGTGGGGTAATGAGAAGGGAATCGACGCGGCGTTAGGTTTTCGTTTGCTGGGCGTGTCGTCGTACCATTGCGTCGAGGCGCCGATTCACGGGTCGAAGAATGTGATCGAATTCCTTAAAGACGGAACGCGAGAACTGCTCGGTTCGACGATGAACGTCGAGGTCGACCCAATTAAGCTAGGCGAGCGTATCGTCGCGGATATGAAGTTGAAACGCGCGGCGCTTGGCTGGAATTGAGAGCGGGAATAAGAAACTAAAGGAGATAGTCATGAAATATAAGTCGCAAAATTGTGTTTTAACGATTTTTATCGCGTTATTCCTTACTGTGTTGACAACCGGTTGCCAACCTTCCCAACCAGTCGGCAAACGCGTCGTTAAGATAGCTTATCTTCCTATCACGCACGCGCTTCCCGTATTTGAGGTTAAAGAGGAACTGGAAGCGTCTCAGGACGATTTGCAAGTCGAATTAGTGAAATACGGCTCCTGGCCGGAATTGCTTGACGCGTTGAACACAGGTCGCGTCGACGGCGCTTCCGTATTGATTGAGCTTGCGATGCGCGCGAAGGAGTCGGGCGTCGATTTAAAGGCGGTCGCGCTTGGGCACAAAGACGGCAACGTGCTGATTTCGTCCGCCGCTATCTCGAGCGCAGCCGATATGAAAGGCAAGACGTTTGCGATCCCACATCGTCAATCGTCGCATAACATCCTGGTAAACGAGGCGCTTGCGCAAGGCGGTCTAACGTCGGACGACGTCAATCTTGTCGAGTTGTCGCCTCCTGAAATGCCGTCGGCGCTCGCGAGCGGTCAGATCGACGGATACTGCGTCGCGGAGCCTTTCGGCGCGAAGGCGGCTATACTGGAGGTCGGCAAGCCGCTCTTGACGTCCGAGGAGCTTTGGGAGGATTCGCTATGCTGCGGTTTGGTCTTGAATAACGCGTTCATAACCGAACGCGGCGAGGACGCGGCGCATTTCGTCAAGAGTTATAAAGCGGCTGGTAAGAACTTAACTAAGGAACGAGCGAAAGAAATTGGCAAAAAATACCTTAAACAGGACGATAAGACGCTCGACGTTTCGCTTCAATGGATTTCCTACGACGAACTCGACATAACGCCTGAAATCTACGCAGGATTAGTCGAACGCGTTAAGAAATACGGACTTTCCGAGACGCCGCCGAGCTACGAGGAATTCGTTAAGAACGATCTATAAGGAGCGGCGTATGAAGAAGACATTATTAGGAGTCCGCAACGTGATTGTCTCCTTTGCGGCGCTCATTCTGGTATGGCAACTCGTCTTTATCGTCGGGCAATTTAACGAAGCGCTCTTTCCCGCGCCTACGACGGCGTTTAAAGCGCTCGTTGAGACGCTTCAGGACGGCTCGCTATTGGAGAATATCGCCGCTAGTCTGAAACGATTTGCGATCGGTTACGCGTCTGCGGTCGTCGTCGCCGTCGCGCTTGGACTTGTGCTCGGCGTTTTACCTCGCGTCTTTCAATTTGTCAATCCGATCGTTCAATTGCTTCGTCCAATTTCCCCGATGGCGTGGGCGCCTTTTATTGTGCTATGGGTCGGCATAGGAGACGCGCCGGCGACGATCGTCGTCTTTATTGCCGCGTTCTTTCCCGTTTTACTCTCGACCGTTTCCGCCGTCGCCAATATCGATCCGATTTATTTTAAGGTCGCGCGCAACTTTGGCGTTAGCCAGCCGTACGCGTTGTGGAAGATCATTTTTCCAGCGGCTTTTCCTCAAATTGCCAATGGAATCCACCTTGCGTTAGGAACGGCGTGGGTCTTTCTTGCCGCAGGCGAAATGAACGGCGTGCAGTCAGGTTTGGGCTATATGGTGGTCGACGCGCGCAATAATCTTCGCACGGACGTGCTGCTAGCGGCTATCTTAACGATAGGCGCGATTGGTCTGGCGCTCGACGCGGCGATTAAGTTCGTCGATCGTCAAATTGTTAAGGCGTGGGGAGGAGACGAGCAATGAGTTTAATTCAAGTGGAAAACGCAACGATGGAATTTCGTCGCGCCGACGCGCGCTTTACCGCGTTTGAGAATATCTCGCTTACGATCGAGCGCGGCGAATTCGTATGCGTCCTAGGCGCGTCGGGCTGCGGTAAAAGCACGCTGCTCAACGCGTTGGCTGGATTTCTGCGCGTAACCCGAGGGCGCGTTGTCATCGCCGGACAAGAGGTTACGGCGCCCTCGTCGAAATACGTAACGATCTTTCAGAATTACGGACTCTTACCATGGCGCAACGTGCAGAAGAACGTCGAACTGGGACTGGAACATAGTAAGACGCGCCGTCTTACGCGCGCGGAACGGCGCGAACGCGCGGAAAAATACATTGAACTGGTCGGACTTAGCGCGTTTAAGCGGTCGTATCCGCGCCAACTCTCCGGCGGTATGCAGCAGCGGGTCGCAATTGCGCGCGCGCTCGCGGTCGAGCCGGAAATACTCTTTATGGACGAGCCCTTCGGCGCGCTCGACGCGATTACGCGCTCGAAGTTGCAAGACGACGTGCGCGCGCTATCGCAAGTTGAGCGTAAGACGGTCGTGTTCGTTACGCACGATATTACCGAAGCGGTTTATCTCGCCGATAAGATTGTTATTTTGACCCCTAATCCCGGTCGAATTAAGGCGATCGTCGAGGTTCCGCTACGCGGCGTCCGGGATCGCGTTGCCAAGGAATTCATCGCGTTTCAAAACACCGTGTTTGATCTCTTCCATCGCGAACCGGACGAACTCGTGGAGTACATGATTTAACCCGGTTCAAAGATTGGTCGACGACGACAATGCGCCGCCGGGCTCTGAAACAACGCTCTTCATATAGTCGTTTCCCGTCCTTGAACGATTAGGATGGGAAACGATTTTTTATTCTACTCTTCTTCGCGCGTTATTGTACGCTTTTCTACAGAAGGCGCTGATTCTCCTTATTGCGCCAATACGATTTCATTGATCTCGAATAGCGCAAAAAAGGATCGCAATGCGGCGCAGTGCACAACGTTTCCCCCGCCATTCTGGCGGGGCTCCAATGGAGCGCCTGCGGCGCGGAAAAGGAAAGCGGATTATTGGCGCGACGCGGATTGGTTGGGCTAGCTGAGCAATTCGTTTGTACGTTCCGAACGCTTCAGTAGAAAAGCGAGGCGCGTAAATGTGGTACGACGCGTCTAAGCGTCGCGAACTAGCTACAAGTCTTCCAAGTTACGCGTCGCGTTACTCTTTTGAAACGGTCTCGAAGCAGTATGCGCGCGCGTTCGACGAATTGAGTTCCCAAGGGTAGGCGCGCGAAGTGGCGCGCAATTTTCCTGCAAGCCGTACCGATCGATCGTCAAAAGCGTTCAAACGAAGGGTATGGATTTCGCTAATACGAGACTAGCTCTTCATCGTGATTGATCTCTCGCGCTGGGCGATTCAATTTGATTCGTGCAATTCCGCGCGTTGAGGTTGAGAACCTACCGTGACGATGATGAACACGCGCAATTTTCCATGAGTGCGCGAACTGGTTTTAATGAACTCGAGTCGTGAAATAGCGAATCGAGCAGAAATTTAACGAAAATGTACGCGACCCGCTTGACCTGCGCGTCATGTTTGGTATAATATAAGAAACTAGTTTCGTCGTCGTGACGGTTACATAATTTTTGGTCTTGATCAAGGAGATACATCGTATGAAGAAGTTACAGATCATCCGCCAAGTCGTCGATATCATCGTTGAATTTCTCGGGCTTTCTCACAGCGTAGCGCACTCGCGTCGCCTTTTTTCTCCGAAAAAACGCCTCTTGCGAATGGAACGTCTGGAAAACCGTCATGTTCTCTCCGCCAGCGGTCTCGTGGACGACGGCGCGATCGTGCCAGAAGACGCAGAGGTTACAACGTCGACTTCCGCTTCTTCTGAGATAGTTGCAGAAGTAGCGCCTGCTCCCGCTGCGTCAGACGTTATCCATTACGAACTAGCTTCCAATGCGAGTGTCGCGCCGTCTTCTGACGATGCGGAACTATCGGAACTAGCCGCCGCCGAGATTGAATGGGACGGCGCTGAGAACGTCGACGAATCGGAACTTTCAGATTCTGAGTTAGAAAGTCTCGCGCTTCCACTTGCGACCATTGAAGCAAACGACGAAACGTGTGTTTGTTATGAGGATCTTGCGATCTATCAAGCCGACGAGTTGCTAGTGGACGCCGAGGTCGACGGGGAATCTCTTGAGCTTATTGCGAGCGCGCTTGGAAACGGCAATCTTCTCATGAGCGGCGGTAGCGGCGGTAGTGGTAGCAGTGGAGGTAGTGGAGGTAGTGGTAATGGCGGCGCAGGCGGTAGTTCCGAGTCAGAGGAGTACCAGCTCATAGTAACGACTACTCTTTCTAGCGCTATCTCCAGTCTGCATAATGTCAATGGTCTTGTCAATCCGCTCCTTGAACGTAATGGTTTTGCAAGCGGTGGAAGCAACGCTCTTAACGGAGCTGATTACGTTGCGATAACGCTTCCCGAACTCCCCAATTACTACGTTGGTCGCGTAACGATCACAGGCGATCTTGACTCATACGCGGTGACTCCCAGCTACTTTATGCCCGTTGTTACCGAATCCCCGCGTATGATCGATTATTCTGGCGGCTCGACGACGTTCTATCTTGTGCCAATCAACGATGCGAAACCAGAAGACAATGTTATCATCACGATTCACCTCGAAGTTGAGCCCGAAATCAATGACGACTGGCTCCCGCAGTACGATTTTACGTATATTAACCAAACGACGACGGTAACGATTGTCGACGACGACCAGTGGCAGGTGCGCGCAGAAGTTGCGGAAGACGAAGCATTGGAAGGTAATCCCGACGTCGCTGATTGCAATCCTACGCGCGGTAGCTTCAATATAACGAGGGGTATGAATTCGACGGCAACGTCGCTGAACACGCTGTGTAGCGACTATACTCTTGACGACACGTACCCGATCACGGTCGCGCTCCAGACTGGCGGTTCGGCGACGCGTTCGACTGACTATCAACTTTATCTTAGCGGTACGAATAACGGCGTTGGTTCGCAAGTAACGATTCCCGCTTCGAGCGCCTCTGTCGCCGTTGAGGTCGAACCAGTTGAAGATCGACTTTTTGAACCGAATGAGACGGTAACGCTGACGCTGAGCAATATTACAAATAACGCCGGCGAAGGTGGAACGAACACGCTACCGCAATATGCAATAGGCTCGACTGTCGGTAATGTGACGATTTATCAAGCGCCAGAGTTCACTCGCAACAACGACCAAGGCGGTGTTGACAACGACCGACACGATTTCGGTTTCAAGTATGGTAAACCTGTAGAAGGCGATTTGATAGAGACTCTTTTAGTCTCTAGTGTAAACGAATACGAACTGACCGTGATAAATGACGATAGGTTTACGATGAGTGAAAACGGTCTCGTATGGAGCTCCTTGCCTGATTCAAATTATAACAGTTACGACTTTACTGTTGTGGTACGCGCATACGATAAATTTCATCTTAATTCGTATGACGAATTTACTATATCCTTTACATATGGGTGGGCGGCTGTAACAGCGTGTGTAATCCAACCTGTTCCAGGTCAAGACGATCTTTTTGATACGGAAGAATATGCAGGACACGCTTTCTGGATAATAGAGGCTACTCAGAGTCTAAGGGATTATTGTACCAACCAGTATGGTTCAGCAGGCTCTATTCAAAACGTATATTCGTACGGCGCTCTCGCTCCATACTGTAACGTTCCCTGGGGATACTATCCACAACATTCAAATCTATGGAGGTTATTTTTAACTGACGATGGAGTTCTCCGAACAGATTCTCAAAGAATCACTGACGTCGACGCATACGCAACGTTCATGATTCCATCTGTTGGCGACTATTTAAATGGTTTAATTGAAACATATTCAGTTGCTGTTCAACCAGGAACATATCGTATTAAACGGTCGGGAACAATTCCTGGACATAATTGTGTAGACGTAACGATCGACGTCGTAAGTGCGTGCGGCGTAGCGCTTGATATTGACGAGGTTAATGTGACGTCGTATGGTTACAATTTCATAGGACGCGCCCCTGGACCATTTGGAGTTCAGCTTGTGAACGAGTATGGTGGGAGCTATGGAACTTATTCAATCGGGAACGCCAGAAAATGGTAAAATTCAATTAACGCACTAAAACGCCAAGAGAGCGTTTAAAGGAGGTTTCAAAAATGCGCGCGAGAAGTATGCTAGTGATCCCTTTGCTAGTTTTCAGTATTCTTGTATCGCTTCCTGGCGTTGCCCACGAGAATATGGAAATTAACGAACAAGGTATTTTTAATATAGCGCCGGTTGCCGTCCCGGACAAGTTTCTTACTCCCGAGGAGATAAAAAGACTAAACGCATTTAAAGACGTAGTGGAAATCGTCGGGCAAGAGAATACAATAGAATGTATTCTAGATGCACTCATGTACGGGAAAGAGGCGCTTAAATCGACCGACCGTGAGTATCGTTCAGTAAAAGAGCGTGAAATTCGCGAGCGTGGTAAGATACTCGGGCTAACTAAACATGAAATCAGCGCTGAGATTGAAGTATTTAATCTTGGTCAGAACGAGTACGGAAAACTTCTTTTTGGACTCGGCGACAAGAGAGAAAATCTGCTGAAAGGCGGCGCTTTCATTGACATATTACTTCTGCAACAACGTTTTTTCGGCGATAAGTTAGTCTTGGTTAATACAGAGGGATACCTTGAACTCGAACTTTCAGGACCTGAACCATCCAAGGATGCTGAAGCGTTAATTGATGGATTCAATAGAATCGTAAAAGCGTCGATCGTTCCTTATGAGTCTAATATCGTAACAACGCTTTACTTTGATAATAACAGCCGTCTTCGCGACCTAGTCTACTTCTATTACGAGAAGCCGTATGACTTTTACGACGTATTCAGTCAAAATGACGCTGAGACATTACAAAGAATGAAAGATAATGACGAGCTCCCCTTCTATGCCCGTCAATTTCAGGAAGCGTTGCCGTCAACTAACCCTGAAATTTGTCGCCGGATCGTTTGGGACGAAAATGGAAAGATCATTGAGCGATTTGGTAGTTCTGGATATGAAACGCTCATGAAATCATACAATCCAGAAAAATACTTCAGCGCCATTCATCAACCAAAGTCTCATGCCAAGAGCGCGTTATTTAGAATGATCGACCCGAGACAAATCGAATCAGGGCTTTCACTTGATGAAAAGAATTTACTCGACGCTTCATATTCAACTATACGCGCTCTGTCGAATCTTGACAGTATCTATAATCTATCGACCGCGCTTGAGAAAAACTCCGAATATTTATTTAACGGTTACGCCGGTAATAATGAAGACGGCAATTCAAACGAGGAACAACTCTCGCTCGCGCTTAGGTACGACGGCTATTCCTCGAACAACGTCATGTTGACGTTGTTCGACGGTGAACAGACTTTTCGATACTATGTAAAAATTGCCAATGAGCAAAGTGAAGGATCTAATCAAGAGGTCAAATATGAACTTGGAGGTTTTTCAATTCAATTGAATAAACCTTCCTTATTCTATACGTTCGTGTTTCGCCAGAAGGATGGAACCTGCACCGTCTCTAAGTATCATAGAGCCGACGATCAGACGCAATACGCGACCCCTTGTTACCCACATTCAACTTGTGAACGCGTACCTGAGATTGTGCGTTTTGTTCAGCCCTTCTTTGCTGGCGGAAAATTTGCCCTAATGCACGAAATCAAGTTAAGTCATGACAATACTATTCTATCAGAAGTTACGTCTGAACCTTGTAAGTACGTAAATATAAAAGACTCTGAAAGCGAAAGGCTCGATCAAGTCTTCTTAATTCTTAACTAGGACGCTACTAAGGTAACGAGCAACTATTTCACAGTATATATGGGAATCTCTAAAAACCCCTCTAGCTAGAGGGGTTTTTAGAGATTCCCTAATGTTATAGCGTATCGTCCATGCGGCGGACTCCTTAAATGTTCGAACATCGACTTCGTTGACTTTATGTGCTTGTGTCGTACGGCGTCGGCGTCTTGTTGACTTCATAACGACGGCACGGTAGCAGAATCATGCAATTCCCAGATCATGAAAATCCTCTTTTCCTCCTATCATAACTATTTAGACAGTTATAGCGGCGCCGCGATTACAACGCGCGAAATCCTGCGCTACTTATCGCGCCGCGGAGACGAAGTTCATGTTTTGTGCGGTCCGTTATTCGATTCTCATACGTCTAACGAGGACGTCTTAATAGAGAGAATGCGAAGCGTTTCGGACGGATACGTTATGCGCACAGGCTCTTTATCGTTTCACGGTCGTTCGACGTCCTTTAAGACGTATTCCTTCTCCGACGGAGGCGTCTCTTCCACGATATTCCTTCCCTCTGGCGCGTACGCGCAAACGCCCCGTCATTTCTTACCGCGCAGTCATGGCGACGCGTATCTTGCGCTCCTTATGGGCGAGATACGTCGTTTTCACCCGACGGTCTACGCAACGTACGGCGGCTACTGGGCGGCGGCGCGCGCGGCGAAGTTTGCGCGCTCGTCGGGCGTCAAAACGATCTTCTTTCTCCACAATTTAAGTTATGATCGGAAAGAGCTTTTTGACCTTTTTGATTCAATCATTGTTCCGTCTCAGTTTGCCGCTGATTATTATCGTACTCGTTTGGGAATCGCTACGACCGTTGTTCCCCCGCTGATCAACGAACGCCAGGTTATTGCGTCTTCACGTAGCCCTGACAGAACGAAATATATAACGCTCATTAACGCTTCTATTGAAAAAGGCGCGCTCTTTGCGATCGAGCTAGCGCGTGAACTATCACGCGTTCGACCTGAAATACCAATCCTATTCGTCGCCGGTCGTTCTTCTTTCCACTCTCTTTCGCGCAATCAGACGTTGCGCTCGCTCCCTAATATATCCTTTTCGCCCGGCGCAACTGATCCGCGCGCTATCTACGACGTAACGCGACTTCTACTAGCGCCGTCTTTATGCGAAGAGACGTTTGGACGCGTTGCGATCGAGGCGGCTTGGAACGGTATTCCTGCCCTGTGCGCCGCTCGCGGCGCGTTGCCCGAGGTCATGGGGCAAATTCCCGAGGCGTCTCAGTTAATTCTACCCCTCTCTTCGTTCTGGCGTCATTCGGAACTAAACGCTGAGAAGCGATCCGAAGTTCTGATCTGGCGAGACGCGATACTGAACTTGTGGGACGACGAGCCCAGACGACGTGCGCTCGCCGTAAGTCTTCAAAGATACGCGTCGCGTTACTCTTATGAAACGGTATCGAAGCAATATGCGCGGGCGTTCGAGGAATTGAGTTCCCAAGGTTAGGTAAGCGAAGAGACGCGCAATTTTCCTGCGAGTCGTACCGATCGATCGTCAAAAGCGTTCAAACGAAGGGTATGGATTTCGCTGACACGAGACTAGCTGTTCATCGTGATTGATCTCTCGCGCTGGCGATTCAATTTGATCCGTGCAATTCCACGCGTTGAGGTTGAGAACGTACCGTGAGCATGATGAGCGCGCTCAATTTCCATGAGGGCGCGAACTGGTTTTAATGAACTCGACTCGCGAAATAGCGGGTAGAAAGGAATCTCGAATATCTCCTAGCTCGTTAAACCGACGGCGCTATCCCAACTAGGGGTAGCGCCGTTAGCGACTCCATACCTTATCTTGCGCAATTCGACCGGCGATCGTACGTCGACAATGCCCGCGCCCGTCCGCGCGCCCTAAATAAACTTACCAGTCGCGCTCGCTTGGCACGCTTTAACGTCTTCCGGCGTTCCGCAGACGACGAGCTCGCCGCCGTCCTCGCCGCCCCCTGGTCCCATGTCGATTATATAATCCGCGTTCCGGATGACGTCGAGGTCATGCTCAATCACGACGACGGTCGCGCCGTTCGCGACCAAGCTCGCAAAGACCCCAAGCAGCGTTTGGACGTCGAGCGGATGAAGACCTATCGTCGGTTCGTCGAAGACGAAAATCGAATCAGATTGCGAACGACCCATCTCGCTCGCAAGCTTAAGACGTTGCGCTTCGCCGCCCGAAAGGTTCGGCGTGCCCTCGCCCAGCGTTAGATACCCGAGCCCAAGCTCCTTGAGCGTCTGCAGTCTCGGCGCGACCGTTTTGAGATCCTTAACGAACTCCAGCGCGTGATTCACGTCGAGCGCCATAAGTTCCGGCAACGAACGCTCGACGCGTGTTTTATTCTTGTACTTGACCCCATAAGCGAGCTTAGCGTAACGCGACCCCCTGCATTCTGGGCATGGTACGTCCACGTCGGGCAGGAACTGCACGTCGAGGCTAATCGAGCCCGTACCGTCGCAGACCGGGCAGCGCAAATCGCCCGTATTGTACGAGAAATCGCCCGACTTGAACCCCGCCGCTTTCGCGTCCGACGTGCGCGCGTAGATTTTGCGCAATTCGTCGTGCACATTGGCGTACGTTGCGACGGTCGAGCGAATATTGACGCCGATCGGGGTCGCGTCGATCAGTTTAATGTGTTTTATTCCCGGCGCTTCGATCGCGTCGACGTGCGCTGGGCGCGGTTTGCCGAGCGTGAGCGCCTCGACGCCCGGGACGAGACTCTCGAGTACCATCGTCGTTTTGCCCGAGCCGGAGACGCCGGTTACAACGGTAAGTCGCCCTTTCGGCAACTCGACTTTCAGCGGTTTAACGGTATGTATCGCGCCTGTTCTGAGACGGATCGTTCCGTCGGCAAAGAGCTTCGACTTGGCGCGCGGCGTCGACTTGATCGCTACTTTGCCGGAGAGGAACGGACCTATCTTCGATTGTGGATTGCGCGCTATCTGGTCGATTGAGCCGGTTGCGACGATTCGACCGCCGTCCGCGCCCGCGTCGGGTCCTAGTTCGACGAGCCAGTCGGCTTCCTTGAGAATTTGTACGTCGTGATCGACGAGCAGCACGGAATTTCCGTCGTCGACGAGATCGCGCATAACGGCGTTAAGTCCAACGATATTCGACGGATGCAGTCCGATCGAGGGCTCGTCGAGCACGTATAGAACGCCGGTCGTGCGATTGCGGACGGCGCGCGCGAGCTGCATACGTTGTCGCTCGCCGGTCGATAGGGTTGTCGCAGCGCGATCGAGGGACAGATAGGATAGACCGAGATCGACGAGTCTTTTCGCGCACGATTGGAAGGACGCGGTAATACTCTTCGCCATGGGTCGCATTTCTTTCGGTAGCGAACCCGGTACGTCCGCACGCCATACTTCGAGCTCCTTGAGCGTCATTTTACAGACGTCGGCGAGGGACTGCCCCATAATTCTGGGCGCGCGCGCGGCGGCGGATAAGCGTGTTCCGTCGCATTCGGGACAGACCTCCTCTTTCAGGAACTTCTCGACTCGCTTCATTCCCTTTTCGTCCTTAACTTTACTGAGCGCGTTGAGTACGGTCGCGGTCGCGCTGTAGTAGGTAAAGTCCATTTCGCCGGCGGTTACGGAGTCTTTACCCTTAGCCTTGTAGAAGATGTGCTTTTTCTCCATTGGACCGTCGTAGACGATCTCTTTCTCTTTCTTCGTTAAGTTCTTAAAGGGCACGTCGGTGCGCACGCCCATTTCGCGGCATACGTCGGTCATGAGAGACCACATGAGCGAGTTCCAGGGCGCGACGGCGCCTTCGTCGATCGTTTTGCTCTCGTCCGGGACAAGCGTCGCGCGATCGACGGTGAGCGCGACGCCTGTCCCGCCGCATTTCGGGCACGCGCCCTGACTATTGAACGCAAGCTCTTCCGCGCCGGGACCATAGAACTTTACGCCGCATTCCGGACAGGTAATTTCGCGTTCCGCCGCGACGTCTAAACTCGGCGGGCAATAGTGTCCGTTAGGACAGCGATGGCTTGCGAGGCGCGAGAACATAAGACGCAGAATATTAAGTAGTTCCGAGCCCGTGCCGAACGTTGATCGAATTCCGCCCGCGCCAGGTCGCTGGTGCAACGCGAGCGCGGCGGGCACGTAGAGAACTTCGTCGACGTCCGCCTTCGCCGCCTGCGTCATTCTGCGTCGCGTATAGGTCGACAGCGACTCCAAATATCGACGCGACCCTTCCGCGTATAGCACGCCAAGCGCGAGCGAGGACTTGCCGGAGCCGGAGACGCCGGCGATTCCAACGATGCGATTGAGCGGAATTTCTACGTCGATATTCTTTAAGTTGTGCACGCGCGCGCCGCGAACGATTATCTGCTGCGGAATGGTTTGTTGTTTTGTCATGTCGGCGATTATTTTATAACGGATTGTTTAACGCTTTCTTAGAACTTATTTCGTTTCGCGTGAATCGCGCGCGACGTTATAATTCGCGACGGCGTAGTCGTACGGCGCTTCTTCTAAGCGTAGTTCTACGTTTGAGATTCGTTCGAGCGGTAGTTCGGAAAGCCATTCGTTGAGAATTTCGGACGCGATGATTTCGGCGGTCGCGTTGACCGCGTTGAGAAATCGAACGGCGCGTTGCGGAACGCGCCAGCATTCAGGTGTGCCGCCGACCGTCGAGATTGCTATTTCAACTTGGTCCGCGCATTCGAAATAGGTCGCGCACTTCGCGTCCCGCGCGAGCAAGACGCGTCCGTTCCAGTGCGACAGCGCGCGTTCCAGCGCCGCGCGCGCCGCTATGAAGTCAACAACGTACCCGTCCTCGTCGAGCGACGCGTCGACCCGCGCTTCGACCCGAAAATCATGCCCGTGCAACGATTCTCCGCAATGCATGAGTTCGCCGTTTTCCGCGCGAGTTTGAAACCCGACGAAATGCATAGCGTTAAACCGTAACGTCGGTTCCTTAAGTTCAATAGCAAAAGTCATGTAAGTATAATTCCAGTTTGTTCTCTTGAAATAACGCAAGGAGCCGTGCGCACGAGACGCGCGGCTCCTAGTTCAACTCTAAACGCAACGCGCGTTAGAGCGCTTGGCTTGTCTTAATTGCGTCGACGTAATCTTTCGATAGATAGATGACTTCGTCGAGGTAGTAGTCGCGCTTAACGCCGGCGTCGCCGTTGACGATTTCTTCCATGCGATCGGTTTCTTCCTTATTCGCATTGAGTTTATCGAGTTCTTCGAAGTACTTTTCGCGCTTCAGCGGGGTCGCCTTACGCGCGCGCATCTCCTTATAGACGTTAATTTTATCGAGTTCCTCTTGGAACTCTTTCGAGTTCGCGACCCGAGCTTGCGACTTCGCGTTCACAGCGTCGACGATCGGCGCGGTTACGTAATCGAAGACCGGGTATACGGACGGCGAAATCTTCGCAAAACTTAGCGGATAATCGAGATCCGATTCCGCAATATCTTCCAGCGCGCTCGTGAACTGCGGTAGAACGACGTCGGAACGCACGCCCTGTAGTTGCGGAGAATTACCGCTCGGTAGGTAGAAGCCCTGGATCGTGAGCTTAGCGGCGCCGAGGTTCGACGTATTGCGGCGCAACATAGGAATCGCGTTAAAAATAACGTCGGCGAGTTCCATCATGCTCTGCACGGACCCTTTGCCGTGCGTCGTTTCGTCCCCGACGATTAGTCCTCGGCGATAGTCCTTAATAGCGCCGGCGAAGATTTCGCTCGCGCTCGCGCTCAGTCGACTTGTCATGACGACGAGCGGCTTGGACCAAATAATGCGCGGGTCGGGATCGTCTAGCGAGCGCGCATGATCGCCGACGTCGGGCTGCAAGGTCTGGACAACGGCGCCCTTTTCGATGAACAATCCTGTGAGTTTAACCGCTTCGGGCAGCGATCCTCCGCCGTTGTATCGCAGGTCGACGACGCACGCGTCGACTTCCTTGCGATTGAAGTCGAGTAGGATTCTTCGCACGTCTGCGCTCACGCTCCGTCCTTCGCCGCCCAAGGACGATTTCATATCGAGGTAGAAGCTCGGCAGATCGATTACGCCGACTTTGAAGGATCCGGCGGGCGCTTCCGTTTCGGTCGCGTCGACGATTTCGTAGCTTCCGTCGTCTTTCGTGGTTATGGCGAAGATCGCCTCTTGCGCCGCGCTGTCTTCTAGGTCGACTTTCTCACGACGAATCTTGATGATCTTCTTTTTACCGTCTTGCGAGACGACTTCTAGTCGCACGATCGTGCCGCCCTTGCCGCGAATCTTCTCAACGACGTCCGTGAGCTTCATATCGACGACGTCTTCGATCGGACCTTCTTCGCCCTGACCGACTCCGACGATCTTGTCTTCGACCTTAAGCTCGCCCTGCTTTTCGGCGGGACTGCCTTTAACAATGCGCTTAACGATCGTATACCCGTCGTCCCATTGCAACGTCGCGCCGATCCCTTCGAGATTGAGTCCGATTTGAATCATGAAGTTTTCGTACGACTTCGGGGACATATAGGTCGTGTGTGGATCGAACGCGTTTCCAATCGCGGTGAGGTATATTTCGAGTAGGTCGTCGTTTTCCGTCTGATGCAGACGCTTCTGCAGGGTCGAATATCGTCTCTTGAGCTTCGAGATCGGATCTTCTGGTCGAGCGAGCGGGTCGGTAGCTTCGGCGTTTGGCTCGGTCTCGGTTTCGCTCTTGTTCTCGGCGTTAGCGTTAGCGTCGGCGTCCTTCTTCTTATCGCGATTTTCCGCTTCGAGTGAGAGTATTTCAAACTTAACGCGCTTGCGCATTCTATCGAGTACTTCCTCTTGCGAGCGCGGGTACACGGCGGCGTCTTTATCGCGTAGGAACTCCTCGTCGACGGTGAAATCGAAGTTGTTCTCCTCGAGCAACTTCTGCGCGATCGCGCATCGTTCGTCGACGCGTTGCAGGTAACGATTGTACATAACGAACGCGGGGGACAGATTGCCGCTCTTCGCTTGCGCCGCCATCGTGTCGCCGTACGCGGCGGTGAATTCGTCGACGTCCTGCTGGTTAAAGTACAGCTTGGCGGGATCGATCGCTTTGAGGAAGAGCTCGAAAGAGCGCTTTGAAGTCGTCTCGTCGATCTTGTGGCGCGAGATGTGCCGTATTTCGAGTAGGCGCGTGAAATAGTTCGCAATCTGCTTATCGCGCTGTGTCTGCGCGAGCGGCTCGCTTGTAGAAGAATCGACCGGCGCGGCCGCGTTGCACGCCAGGCCCGAGGCGGAGAGCAGAAGGAAGCAAGTGATAAGCAGCGCGCCAAATCGCTGTTTGTGTCCGCGGATATTCGTTGTCATTCGACGTCCTTTACGTTCATACCAATTCAAATCTAGCGAGCGCCGCGCGGCGCGCGACCACGTAATTTATATAGTGTCTCAGCGCTGCGTTTTGTTACGCTCTTTTCGACTCCTTTTCGCCACGTCCTGTGAATAACGACGCGCTACGCGTCGTCATGCGAAGCTGGAGTCCGTCAAGTATACTGCAAACTGCGCTAGAAATGCAAGAGGAAAACACCGCTCTTTTGGGTAAAATCGGATTTTTTTATCATTACGCCGCGAAAAAAGACCAAGCGTCCCGCCAGAGACGCTTGGTCTATTGCAAGACGGCGCAAAATTACGCGGTCGAATTTACGCTTTCGACGACTCCGCGTCTGCGTCCGACGTTGACGGCGCGCCCTCGTCTGCGTCCCCGAAAGCGAGCGCGATCCGTTCCGGTTCGAGCTTGCGCGTTACCGCGCTAACGATCGGCACGACCAGGAAGGGAACGACCATGGCGATCGAGGCGACAGCGGGCGAGTAGCTCTTCGCGATCGCAGGGCTCTTACCGAAGAAGAGCGACCAGTAGATTCCGTTGGAGACGAGCAGTCCGGTCGCGAGTCCTGCGATCGCGCCGGCTTTCGTTACGCCGCGCCAGAAGAGTCCGTAGATATAGGGCGCGAGGAAACCGCCGCAGATGGCGCCCCAACTAAGCGCGGTGAGCGCGACGATCCAGGACGGGCTAAAGAGCGCAATAAGGAACGAAAAGACGATGAAAATCCCGCAGCATATTCTGAAGATGGCAAGATGCTGCTTTTCCGACCGATTGGGCGCGACAAAGCCCTTAATGAGGTCGATACTGAGCGCGGCGGAGGACGTTAGCGCGAGCGCGCAAAGCGTCGACATTGACGCCGAAAGAACGAGCAATAGCACGATAGCGAGGAACCATTGCGGCAACGCTTCCACGAGCATGACGGGCACGAGCATATTGACGTCGATCGTCGTCTTGTCAGTGGTTAGCGTCTTTGCGAGCGTGTCTTCTGGCAAGAGGTGCGCGAACCCGCCGATGAAGTACGCCGCGCAACCGACGAGGGTCGCGAAGACGCAGCAGACGACCGCGCCCTTAACGATCTGATCTTCGCTCTTAATCGCGTAATACTTGTGCGCCATCTGCGGCAGTCCCCACGGCGCGATCGACGTCATAAAGACGACGGACCAGAAGAGCCACGACGGCATCGGCTTGAATTCGTTCGTTTGAACCGCGCTAAGCTCGCCCGTGAGCCGTAGATTGTAATTTTCGACCGCCTTCGAGAGCGCCTTGTCGACCCCGCCGAACAAATCGCCGAAGTAGGTGAGGACAAACGCGACCATGCACAGCGTGCCGAAGAACATAATCGTTCCCTGCAGAAAGTCGATACGCGCCGCCGCTTTGTAACCGCCGACTATGAGGTAAATACCTGTCGTCGCCGTTATGATCGTCAGCGCCATCGTCATGGAAATGCCAAAGACTTCCTTAAAGAGGTACGTTAGTCCGGCGAAGACGCTCGCGGAGTACGGCAGTAGAAAGAAGAAGATCATGATGGCGGCGACGATCTTCATACCGGACGAGCCATAGCGCGCGGAGAAGAATTCCGGTATCGTGGACGCGTTCAAGCGCCGCGTCATCCGGCGTGTCGCGCGACCGAGAACGAGCCAGGCGAGCAAGCTGCCGACAAGTCCGTTCATAATGCCGACCCATATCGATTTGAACGAGACGAGCCAGCCGTACGTGCCGGCGAAGCCAATAAAGACGACGGCGCTAAAGTACGCCGCGCCGTACGAGAGCGCGAGCACCCAAGGTCCGAGCGTGCGCCCGCCCAAGAAGAAGTCGTTCGTATTCGACGTCTTCGTCATTCCCCACGCCGCTATGGCGAGGAGCGCGACAAAGAATATGCCGGTGGCGATTAGCGGAAACAGATTTGGCGCCACGTCCGTTATGGCGTCGGCAGGTAGTTCAGGGTTCATAACAACACCAGTGGAGTAACTAAAAAAAGGAGCTAGCGAGCGCGGCGCGCAACGCTAATTTTGCGTCGAGCCGTAATTCTATTCGGTTAAGCGGCGTTATGGGCTGGCGCAAAGAAAACCCGCACGCGAGCGTAACGCACGCATACGGGCTGACGTTTCAAACTAACATTTCTTGATTCGCGCGATCTGAATAACGCGCGGTTCATTTGGGTTCGTTCCTTCTTGGTTCTCGGCGAGGTACGGCGTGTTGACGACTTCGACGCGATTAGCGGCGAGTAGTCTCAACGCTTCCGGATAGGCTTCGAATTCCGCTTCCAGGACGCGCTTTTGCAGCGACTTACTATCGTCGTCTTCGAGTACGGGAACCGCCTTCTGGAGAATGATAGGACCGGCGTCGTATTCGTTGTTAGCGAAGTGTACGGTGCATCCTGAAATCTTAACGCCGCGTCGCAACGCTTCCTCATGGACGCGCAGACCGTAGAAGTTCTTTCCGCAGAAGGAAGGAATCAGGGACGGGTGGATATTGAGCACGCGATTGGTGTAATTTTCCGGAATGTCGAGCAGGCTGAGGTATCCCGCCATGACGACGTATCCCGAGCCGCGCAGTCGCTGATTGCATAGCATGAAGACCTGCTTGCTGAACGCGGCGCGATCTTGATAATCGGCGCTCTGCACGACTTCGACCGGAATATTCGCCTGTTCCGCGTATTGCATTCCGGACGCGGTCTGTGAACTGGAAATGACGAGCCTAATGTCGACGTCCAATTCGCCCCTCTCTTTGAGATCGATGAGGTTCTTCAACGTTCGACCGGTGCCTGAAATCAGTACGACGATCGGTAAACTCATGGCGCTTCTCCTATAGCGTAGCGTCTAATTGTGTCGCGTGCGCGACGGTTAATCTTGAACTTTGACGTAGACCGCGACGTCGGCGCCGTCGATTTTAACGTTAGTCGGCTCGACGTTCTCGAGCGCGCCGAGCTTGAGTTCTAGCGCGAGCGTTTCGCTCTTGACGTAGTCCGCGAACGCAGTTGCGGCGGCGTTGATCTGTTCGGAATCGGTCGCAATTCCGACAAGAATGCGATCGGTGTAATTGCAGTTCATTTCCTTACGGCGATCCTGTACGACGCGCACGAGTTCGCGCGCGAGTCCTTCCGCGACGAGTTCCGGCGTTAGCTCGGTCGCGAGTACAACGACGCAGTTGGCGCCCTGCGCGGCGGCGAAACCGTCCTTTGCGAGCAGCCGGACGAGTACTTCGTCGGAGGTCAGCTCGAACGTTTTGCCGTCGTCGACGGTAATCGTTAATTTGCCGTTCGCGAGCATTTCGGCGTTCGCGGCGGCGCCGTCGAGCGTGCCGAGCGCCTTCTTAACGAGCGGAAGATCGCGACCGAGTTTCGGTCCGAGCTTCTTAAAGTCGGGCGTTACTGCGTAGGAGACGTACTGATCCGCGCGTTCAATGAAGTTGATCGCTTTGACGTTGAGTTCGTCTTTAATGAGATCGACGTAGTCGGCGATTGCGTCGGCGGAGCTCTTGTCGTTAAAGACGACTTCGATACCGGCGAGAGGCTGGCGCACCTTGAGCTTCGCGCCCATACGCGCGTTGCGTCCGAGCGAGACGATTTCGCGCACGTCCGCCATGCGTCGCGAGAGCGCGGCGTCGAAGTAGTCCAAGTTCGCGCTAGGATAATCGCACCAGTGTACGCTTGCGAGCGTCGCGTTCCCAAAGGGCTCGGTGAGTTGCAACCAAATGCGTTCGGCGATAAAGGGCGTAAAGGGCGCGATGAGCTTGGCGAGCGTAATGAGCGACTCGTAGAGCGTCCAATACGCGTCGAATTTCGCGCTGTTCGCTTCGCTCGACCAGAATCGATCGCGACTGCGGCGCACGTACCAGTTCGAGAGCGAGTCGACGAACTCGCGCAATTTACCGCACGCGGCGAAATGATCGTACGCGGCGAGTCGCTCGTCGACGAACTGCGCGGTCGCGTTCAGCTCGCCTAGAATCCAGCGGTCGAGTTCCGCGCGCTCCGCGTAGGGGCGGAACGTCTTGCCGGTCGCAAGGGTCGCGTGATCGAGCATGCCTCCCGCAGCGCGTACGGCGTCGAGATCGAGTTCCTTTTCCGGCGCGAACCCGTCGATGCCCTGATACACTTTAAAGAATGAAACGACGTTCCATAGCCGAATCATGAAGTCTGGCATACTGTCTTTGATCGCGTTCTCGCTGTAGACGATCGAGTTCCACGGCGCTTGATTCGCGAAGAAGTACCAACGTAGCGCGTCGGCGCCGTACTTGTCGAAAATCTCCTTCGGCTTGCGGTAGTTCTTAAGAGATTTCGACATTTTACCGACGCGCTTACTGAACTTGCCCTTGCCGAAATCTTCGAGCGCTTCCTTTTCCGTGAGGCGGATATCCGTCTTATTCGCGTTATTCTCGTACCATTCTGCGAGCATGAGCCCGAGAACAATGCAGTTTTTGAACGGGTGAGGGTACGACTTCGATTCAAACGCGTCTTTGGCGTCTCCGAAGAGGAGCGTTGAAATAGCGACCTGCGAGTAGAACCATCCGCGCGTTTGGTCGATCGCTTCGCTAATGAAGTCGGCGGGGAAGTTCGCTTCGAAGGCTTCTTTGGAGCCGGGTAGGTGAGGGTAGCCGAATTGCGCGAAGGGCATGGAGCCGGAGTCGAACCAGCAGTCGATGACTTCGGGCGCGCGACGCATTTTAGCGCCCGGCGCTTTCGGGGAGTCGTAGGTAATCGCGTCGATATAGGGCTTGTGCACTTTGAGGTGCTCCCAGAGCTCGTCGTCCTTTTCAGACCATTTTTCACCCTTTTCCGCCTTAGCGGCGTCGCGCGCGCTCTGCCACACTTCGACCCCAGTCGCTCCCGGTTTCGCGAGTAGTTCGTCGTAGGAGCCGATCGCCTCTTGGTATCCGGTTTCTTCGCAAATCCAGATCGGTAGCGGCGTGCCCCAGTATCGTTCGCGCGAGAGCGCCCAGTCGACGTTGCCGGCTAGGAAATTACCGAACCGCCCGTCTTTAATGTGTTCAGGTCGCCAGTTGATTTCCGCATTGTTCGCGAGTAGTTTGTCGACGAACTGCGACGTCTTAATGAACCAGCTTTTGCGCGGATACTGAATGAGCGGATCGTTCGGCGCGCGCCAGCAGAACGGGTATTCGTGGAGATACTGCTCTTGGAAGTAGAGGAGTTTGCGCTCTTTGAGGAGCTTAATAATGTCCTTGTCCGCTTCCTTGACCCAGCGTCCTTCGAATTCGGGGAAATTGGAGGTGAACTTTCCGTTCGGCGCGACGGCGCATAGGACGTCGGGTCCTTGACCGTCGACGAACCGCTCCTGCTGCTCGCGCAGGGACGCGAAGTCGTCCTCGCCGAACGCGCCCGCTTGGTGGACGAGTCCGGTGCCGGAGTCGGTAGTAACGTATTCAGCGGGTACGACGCGCCATGCGCAGTATGCTTCTCCGCCGGCTTTAAGCGCGCCTTTCGCGTTGCCTAGAGTCTTGTAGTAGCAGTCGAAGGGCGGGACGTAGCGTTGGTCTAGCAGTTCGGTTCCTTTGAGGGTCGCGAGTACTTGCGCGGTGCATTTCGTTTTACCTGCGACGGTCTCGACGAGCGCGGAGGAGACGACGAGCGCGCGGGGATCGACCTCGCCGTCTTTGCCGGTTAGGCGAATGATCGAGTAGTCGAGATTCGGATTGACCGCGACGAACTGATTGCTAGCGAGCGTCCATGGCGTGGTCGTCCAGACGAGCAGGTCGACGTCGGCGAATTTCGGGTCGTCGCCGTCGTTGACGAGCGGGCACCTTACGAAGACGCTCGGATCGCCGACTTCGCGATAGCCCTGTCCGACTTCGCCGGACGAGAGCGCGGTGCCGCCCTGCGCCCACCACCATACGATTTTATGCCCCTGATAGAGGAGTCCGCGATCAAAGAAGTTTTTGAGCGCGAACCACACGCTTTCAACGAACGATTTGTGGTAAGTTACGTACGCGTGCTTCAGATCGACCCAGAACCCAATGCGTTCCGTCAGCTCCTCCCATTGGGAAGTATACCGGAAAACGTTCTCGATGCAACGGTGAACAAAGGGTTCGATTCCGAATTTCTCGATCTCCTCCTTGGAGTTCTCCGAAATGAGTCCGGCGGCGACAAGTTCCTTACCGACCTCGACCTCGACCGGCAACCCGTGGGTGTCCCAGCCCGCTTTGCGCTCGCAGAAATAGCCTTTCATCGTCTTGTAGCGAGGATAGAGGTCTTTAATTGCGCGCGTCAGGCAGTGCCCGGGGTGCGGGACGCCGTTCGCGGTCGGCGGACCTTCGTAGAAGACAAAGGAGCCGCGATTGGAGTCGCGTCGTCTCTTGAGGGACTCTTGGTACACGTTTAGCTCGCGCCAGCGTTGAATAATTCGTTCCTCTTGTTCGGGGAAATTTGCGCCGAGCGAGGAGGCGCTTGTGGAACCCGCGTCCGCGTTAAAAGAATGATCGTCCGACATAATACACAACTCGTATCGCTAAAATTAAACCCACGCGCGCTCGCGCAACCTGGCAAACGACGCGTCCCGCGACGCGCCCAGCGCACATTCGCTTTATTATATCCCTTTTGGGCGGTGATAAAAGGGGCTCCGGGCGTAATCGAATAGACTCCAAGCGCGCCGATTTTGAGGTCTGACGACCGGTCGACGAAGGATGTGAAGATGGAAAATGTTGGAAAAGACGAAGGACGCGCGAAGTAAGAAAAGCTCGGTTGCGAGAGCGCTCGCCCAGAAAACTTTGCGTCGACCAACGTCGAACGCACGCGCTCTTCGACCTAGGAACCCCCTGCTTTCTTTAAAGAACGCTATCTGAGCGCTTCATTTGTCCGTTCCGAGCGCTTTTCAACAGAACCGTGAATTCGTACGCGCCGTCGATTGGACGCGGCGCGTACGTTGCGTCGTGCACGGTGTGTTCGGTAATCATTTCGGCGTTGGTTTAGAGATCGCGTAGCCAGAAAAGTAGCCTTTTTTCTTTTTTTCTTTCCATAAACCCTCGTTAGCCGCTCTATAACTATGTCGTAGTCTCGTGTAACCGCCACACGGGCTGAGAAAATTACGCAATAGTTCTGGGACAGCGGTCGACGCTGAACCGCAACGAGGACGATAACCATGACACGGAATCAATTGAATCAGGTATTAGCGAATCGCATTTCCGCGCTTTCGGCGCCCATTTTTCGCGCGCTCTTTCGAGTTAAGCCGCAGATTAGCCGCGCGCCCAGAAGAACGACGCTCAGAGTAGAGCGTCTGGAAGCCCGCGAGCTACTTGCCGCCAATCCTCTCGTTAGCGCGTCTCTTGGCGATTTTAATCCGTCGGCGCAGATTGCCGAATTTATCCGCAATAGCGAGTCGGTCGATCTCTCGCAGTTACAGAGCGATAGCGTCGGAACCCTGTGCGACGCCTTTTGCGAGGACGACGCCCCGACTGATACGCGGCTCGTTTCCAGGTCAGTCGAGACCTCCGATCATTCCAGCGCAGGACCGTACGCGCTTAATTCCGCGTTTGGCGGCGCCGATTCGACCGACGTTTCCTATGCGAACTCGGACGCGAAGTTTGACGTCGTTTTAACCGACGGGCGTCTTCAAGTAGTCGGTAGCGAGGGTAACGACGTCGTCGAGATTCGACAAAGTGAAACGACAATAACCGTTGTCGTTAAGGACGCGACCAGTTCCGACGCCGCGACGTCTCAGAGCTTTCAGTTATCCAAGGTCGCTTCAATCGTCTGCGATCTTCAGGGCGGGGACGATTCGATTACGCTAGACGTCGCGATCGGAGTCGAGGACGCGTCGACGTCGGTTCAATCGATTCTCGTTCGCGGCGGCGCCGGCGACGATTCCTTCGTCGACCTACGCGGCGGCGCGCAATTGTACGGCGAACTCGGGAACGACTACTTCGACACGCGCAACGGGCGCTGGAATTTCGTCGACGGCGGCGAAGGCGCGAACGTTCACAAGCGCGACTCATTCGACGTCGGAACCGCAATCTCCTATACCAACCCATTCGAAGAATCCGATACGAATAAGCCGATCGTCGTTAAAGTTATGGTCATGGCGTTCGATCCCGTTGTGGAATCCGAGGGTGGCAAGCGGCTACACGAAGTCTTTCAATGGCGTAATCCCGTCTACAACGTCATGGCTTACAAAGAGGCTATGGAACGCGTCTCGGGAGGGTTTGTTACCTTTGAAATAACGCATTGGACCGATTTTAATGAATTTCCGTACTTCCTCGACGGGTACCAATATACGCCCGAGGAGTACGTCGCGAATCGCCGTAGCGGGTCGGGTTGGCACGAGGGCGCCGGCGACGTCTGTCGCGCTATGACCGATGCGGGCGTTCCAGCGCTCGTCGACGCGGGCGAAGTCGACGAAGTATGGTGGGTCGGTGAACATTATGTTCCTGGCGGCGGCGAAGCTTTTATGGTCGGGCCCGGCGCGTTCTTTATTAACGGCGCAACTTTTCCCGACCTTGACGTCGATCGCCCGATCGCCGTTGTCGGTATGAGCTACGAACGCGAACTATATTGCGAAATGGAGGATATGTCGCACCGCTCGGAAAATCATATTGGACGCTCGTATAATCATCGCTGGAACCTCGCGAATCCTTCGTCGTCCTGGGATTATTTCGGCGCTAATATCACGCAGTCGACAGCGACTCCCGGCGTTGGCAGTTGCCACTACGCCCCTAATAGCGAAGGGGACTACGACTGGTATAACCCGACGTACGTCGAAACGACCGCAGACGACTGGCTCAATTATCCGAATATGACGGGCGCGACCGCTATTATGAACGCGGAGAATTGGAACGAGACGCATCATCATCAATGGTGGTTTGAGCATTTTCCACGCGCGTCGGGAACCGGACCCGACGGTCGTCAGGCGAACTGGTGGAAATATCTCTACGACTTCAATAATTACGAAAGCGGTTCGGGCGCTCCGAAGGACTTCCGCGTTCTTGCGACTCACGCCGATTCCATTTATGAGCTCGGCGCCGATTCCTATACGTTCACTGTAACGTACTCGAGTCCGAATTACGTCGATATTTCGAGTCTTGCGCTACCTAGCGTAACCGTGTCGCACGGCGAGTGGCGCGCGAACGCTGCGCTTGTCAAATTGAGCGACGCGCAGGACGATCCACTTGTCGTCGCGACGTATACGATTACGCCTCCCGGCGGCGTTTGGGACGCCGACGATCTCGGCGTCTATCGGATTAACTTGGCAGGGGACGTCGTAGCTGACTGTTCCGGCGCCACGCTTTCCGGTCAAACGGTTGGCGTCTTCGACGTTCGTTCTAGTCTCGATCCGAGCGAACTCGAACTGGACGACCATACAAGTTTTCTATTGCGCGCCGACGGCGCCACAACGGACGAAACCGGCGTATCCACAACTTCCGGCGCGCCTGTAACCTACGAATCCGGACTCATTGGTCAAGGACTGAGGCTTGGCGCGGACGCGCTGACGTATCCTGTCAACGAGGTCGCGAACGCGTCTGAGGGAACGATTGAATTTTGGTTCAAGCCGGACGTTGCCCGCGTCGGCGACGTCGCGCGCGAGACCTGGGTCTTCGCAGAATTGGGACTGCGGTTTAATAGTGGAATTCTGGTACAGGTTGACGGGGCGAATAATTATCGCGCAATCTTCTGGGGCGACAATCAGACGACGGCAACGGTTGAACGTAGCGTAGAGTCGGGAGTCGGAGTTAGCGCAAATTCATGGCGCGCGGGCGAATGGCTCCATTTCGCGACGACCTGGGACGCATTGGGTAATCAATCTCTTTACCTCAACGGTCAGCTGGTCGCCTCTAATAGCGCCGGCTCTGTTCTCTCCGATTTTGCTTCCAATGCGCAATTTACGATCGGTAGACAAGGGAACGTCCCTAAGGGTATCATCGACGAATTTCGGATTTCGACAGTAGCGCGCACAGCGGGTGAAATTGCGCGCGATTATGAAGTCGGACGCGGGGCAACGTCGCTAGCGTCGGCACCTCCGATCTTTCCTCCGACGCCCTATGTCAACGTTTACGCCGCCGACGCGCCGTCGAGCGATCCCTCCGGCGTTTTGCCGATCGACGCGGATACGACCTTTATGTTGCGCGCTAATAATTCTACGGTCGCCGCAACGGGTCAGAGCGCGCGCTACGGGGTCGACGTCGATTATGATTACGGTTATGCCGGCTCCGCGCTTGCGCTTACGCACAATTCTTTCCTTGCGTACGACCAGCCTGGCGCGATCAATGCTGAGGAGGGAACGATCGAATTCCTATGGCGTTCGGAACTTGACGGGTCCGGATCGTTTGCGCCCTATTTCGGCGACGTAATTCGCATCGGCTTCCAAGAGAACGACAACCGGAATTTTATTCGATTTCGCGTTGAAGCAGGCGGTAATATTGCCGCGCTCTTCTATGGCGACAACCCTAGTACGAGCGAGCTTGAACTCACTTCTGAATCGATACCCTACACAAGCGGCGCCTTCTTAAAGGACGGGCAGTTTCATTACATAGCGATAACGTGGAAGCAAGGAGACGAGGTCGCGTTGTACGTCGACGGAGTTAAGGCGTCGTCGCGCGCGAACGCTTCGACGCCAAGTTATTTCGGTCAGGATTCCATAATTGCTCTCGGCGGTCGCGAAAACACGGCGAGCGGAGCTCTTGACGAGTTTCGGATTTCGTCCCGCGCGCGCACGGCGGCGGAAATTCAAGCGATTAGCGAGCGCAACGATACGACGCCTTCTGAAAGGGTCTGGCTTGTAACGACGACGGAGGATTCCGCGAGCGTTTCTGGCTCGCTACGTTACGCGCTCGCGCGCGCGTCAGACGGGGACGTCGTTCGTTTCGCGGATTCTCTGAACGGTCAACGGATCACGCTAGCCTCCGGACCGCTCGTTGTCGGTAAGAGCGTTACGATCGACGCGTCGTCGTTGGCGAACGGTCTAACGATCGACGCGGATGGTAAGAGTCGCGTCTTTACGGTGCACAGCGCGGTCGGTAAGTCGACGGTCGAGCTTAAGGGTCTCACGATAACCGGGGGGTCAACGTCGGGCTCCGAGGTCGGCGGCGGGGTCTATAATCAGGGCGAGATTCTCACGCTGACCGATTGCGTTGTCGTCGGGAACGCGTCTTCGTCCTACGGCGGCGGCGTGTACAATAGCGGGACGATCACAATCGTGGGCGGCTCGATCGCCGACAACGAAGTTCGACCTGACACGTGGAATACTGGCGGAGGCGGCGTGTATAGCGTCGGTTACGCGACGCTTTCCGGGGTCGAGCTATCCAATAATCGCGCCGAAGGTATTAACGACGCTCAGGGCGGCGGGGTCTACGCGCGCGGTTCGTTTGTCGCGACCGACTGCAAGTTTACAGGCAACAAGACGCTCGGTCAGTATTCCGTGTGGGGCGGCGGACTCTTTATTTACGATGAGTCGGAAGCGACTATTTCCGACAGCGTCTTTACGTCGAACGTGTCGGAGCATACGGTCGAGAGCTGGAACGTTCGCGGGGGCGCGATCTGTAGTCGCGGCATTACGACGATCGAGGGCTGCGAATTTACCGGCAATAGTCTTATTGGTCAGCACGCGTACGGAGGCGCGATCGATAATTACGACGGAACGCTTACCGTTAAAGGCAGTACATTCAAGAATAATACGACCGGCGAGAAGAGTTCCAGCGCAGGAGGCGCGATTTTGTCGCGCTACGGTTCGCTCACGCTAGAGGGTAATACTTTTAAGCAAAATACGTCACAAGGGTACGGCGGCGCCGTTTTGGTTGAGCGCGCCGGACATGAAGACGAGCTCTTCTTTAAGTCGATTGATTGCTATTACGAAGGTAATCAGTCGTTAAACGGAGCAGGCGGCGCGGTGCATGTCGACTCAATGACGACGACGGTGCAAGGCGGCGAGTTCGTCGGTAATTCCTGCCGAGATTGGGGCGGCGGGATACGTCAGGTACGCGGCTCGATAACAGTTGAGAACGTTGTTTTTACGGGCAATACGTCAGGTAACGAAGGGGGCGCGCTTCAGACGCACGAAAGCGAAATTGAGATAACTGATTCGAGCTTTACCGGCAATACGTCTCAGGGTTTCGGGGGCGCCGTTCGTTTGTATAGAACGCCGTTTGCGATAACGGACGCGACTTTCTCGGATAATAGCGGCAATAGCGAAGGGGGCGCGCTTAAGACGGACGAATGCCCGACGGCGACAATCAAATCGAGCGTATTTTCCGGCAATAGCGCGTTGAACGTCGGGGGCGCCGTTATGATCTGGCGTTCGGGTGCGGTTGTTATTGAGGACGTTGACTTTACGGAGAATACGAGCTCGAGCCATGGCGGCGCGTTGTACGTAACGGTCGGCGAGAATGAGACGGCGAGGTTTACCGAAGTTCAAGCGTTGGGTAATAAGTCAGGCGCGAACGGCGGCGCGTTCTTTCTGAATAATTCAGGTCAAGCGAGCTTACAGGACGTTGAGTTCGTAAGTAATGAAGCGTCTTGGTACGGGGGCGCGGTCTATACTTCCGGCGGGGTAACGGATATGACGCGCGTAACGGCGACGAGCAACGTTGCGCGCGGCAACGACGGCGGCGCGTTTACTTTGAACGGGACGAATACAATTGTCGACTCGCAATTTATCTCGAATAGCGGTTTCAACGGCGGCGCGATCCGGAACGACGGCGAGTTGACAATAAGGTCGAGCGTCCTCGCAAATAACGCTGCAATCGACAACGGCGGCGGTATTTATCATTGTAATCATTCTCTCAAAGTCGTCGACTCGTCTATTGTCAATAACACGGTTCTCGTCGCGGCGTCAGGTTCCGGCGGCGCTATTGAAGCGTACGCGCCCCTTGAGATCGTCAACTCGACGCTCGCCGGTAATCAAGTAACGCAACGCGGCGGCGCAATTTGGTTTAACAACGAATTCAAACTTGTCAATACGACGATCGCTCACAATCTCGCCGGCGAAGGGGGCGGAATCTGGCAGGAGTCGAACGTGTTAACGGCGGTGAATACGATCGTCGCGTCGAATCATGCGCGCAATTACGCCGACGTGCGCGCGACCAACGCGACCGGCTCGCGCTATAACGTTATTGGCGCGGGCGATAACTTCGGCGGCTTGACGAACGGCGCCGACGGCAATCAGCTCGGTACGAGCGCGGCGCCGCTCGACGCGTATCTCGGACCGATAACGCAAGACGCAGAAGGACGCTATTTCGTACCGCTCGCGTCCTTTAGTCCTGCGGTCGACGCCGGTCTTTCCTCGAGCGAGATTCCGACTGTCGACGCGTTGGGTCATGCGCGTTACGACGCGTCGCAGCCGAACGCCGGGTCGGGAACGCCAAAATATGTCGACGTCGGCGCCTACGAGTATACCGGCGCCAATCCCGAGGGCGTCGTGGACTATACGCAGCGTAACGGCGGCAAGTATCATTCATTAGCGGTCGATTCGCATAATAACGCGTACGCTACGGACATGGAATTTGGGGTCGTTCGCGTATTCGACGGGTCGGGGCGCGAGACGCGTATTGTCGGCGAATGGGGCGAGGGCGCCGGTCGGCTCGTCTCGCCGCGCGGCGTGGCGATCGGCGAGAACGACGCGCTTTATGTCCTTTCCTCGGAGGGCGTTGTGCAGGTATTCGACGCGACCGGCGCGTACCAAAAGTCGCTTTTGGAGAACGCCGGATTTGTCGATCCTCAAGGGCTATGCTTTGACCTCGCGACGAAACGTCTATACGTTGCCGATTCAGGTAATAATCGCGTGTTATGCGTATCGCCCACAGGGGAACGATTGTGGAGCGTCGGCGGCGGCGCCGCGAAGAGCGACCATACCGGCTTCGATTACCCGACGAGCGTCGCGATTCATCCGCAGACAGGCGAGGTATGGATCGCCGATTATAATAACGATCGCATCGAGATCTATAACGCGCAAGGTCAGTACGTCGGCTCCAAAGACGCGATTTCAAAACCGACTTCGATCGCGTTCGACGCGCAAGGGAATCTCTTTTACGCGACGAACGCTAATCCAATAGGCGGCAAGCTGTACTATGAAGGTCGAATCGGCGTGCTACGTGACGGACAGACCTACGGCGGTCCCTACTTTTTCGGCGGTCTAGACGATCTCGGACGCGTTACGCAAGGCGTCGCGACACGCGCTAACGGCGACGTGATTTTCTCCGACCCATTGAATCGTCGCGTCGTTAAGACTACCCCGAGCTTGACAAAGACAACCGGTCCGTCCTCCTTCGACGCCTTTTCCGTCCCGCTCGACAACCTCGATATCGACGCGAACGGTACGAGCGCGACCTTTACTTGGACAACGCGCGTCGCGGCGCCAACGTACGTTAAAATCGGCAGTTCGGCGTCCTCGCTCGAGCTCGTTGGCGCGAATACGACGAAGACCAAGAGTCATTCGATCACCGTCTCCGATTTAACGCCGCAAACGACGATGTACTATCAAGTTGGTTATCCCGACTCCTTTACCGGCGAGATTCGATGGTCGGAAGCGGAACGGTTCAATACGGGCGTCGAAGTCGGTCAGAAGCAAATACTTCGTCTTAAAACAATGGTTATCGTGTACACGGATAAGAACTTCAGTAGCGAGGGCTACGAAAGGGCGCCCGAGTCGGAGATGGAAGCGGCGCTTGAGTCGTTGCAGAAGACGTGTCAGTATATCTATCAGGCGACGCGCTTTAACGTATGGATGGACGTAACCGACGTTCTGTATTACGATCTTGACTTAGCTGGCGACGATATTCCTAAGTGGGATGAATTTGCGCGCGAAAAGGGTTATACAGTCGAGGACGATTTCGATATTCTCTGCTGCTATCGCCTCGGCGGGGGCGGTGGCGTCGGCGGTAGCGGAGTCTTTCTCGACCGGTGGATCGGCGGAATTTGGACGACGTGGGGGGACGGGTTCAACGTTCACGAGCTCGATCACGCGTTCGATTTCGCGCTCTACGGCGATTTCGCTAAGTATCGCGACTGTCATAGCACGTGGCAGATCGTCGACTCGGAAGGCGTTGAAGACGGCGTTCATAACGCGGCGATCTACGGCAGTTTGCTCGACGCGAGCTACGCCGCTCATTTTGGTAGCTTTACGAAATTGGTCGTTGCGCCCGATGCGGACGACGACGGCGTACCGGACGACTCGCCGACCGATCAAGGACTCGTCAATCCGTTGCCGATTACCGAAAAGACGCTCGGCTCGTCTCCAAGTAAAAAAGATACGGACGGCGACGGACTCTCCGATTTCCAAGAGGCGACGCTATTTATCTACGGCGGTAGCGACCCGACTAAAGCAGACTGCAATAGGAACGGCGTTCGAGACGGCGACGATCTAAACCCCGTATACGTTATGAACGGCGAGGTTCAGCATTTTACGCCGACGCTCGACGGTAAGATTAACGAGGAAGAGTGGTCGCAAGTTATTGATCATTATGCGTATCCAAGCGAATATTATCTTCGCTCGAACGGCGAGACGGACGTCTTTGAGCTATATTCGTCCTGGGACGAGGAATACCTCTATCTCGGATTCAAGACGGACGGCGCGCATTGGCTTAACGTTCGCGTCGACGGCGGCTGCGACAATATCATGATCGGTCAGGACACGGTAACGTTGAACTTCCATTCCGGTTCGTCGACGCTATCCTCCGTCTCGGGCGGTCTCTATAATTTCGACGTGAACGATATTTGCGAGAAGCTCAGCGGCGTCGGCGCATGGATTAACGACGGCACGTATATCAAGGATTTGCAGAACGCGATTTATACCAAGGAGGATATCGTCTATACGCACACGTATAATAGGGCGTTCGATATTCACGAATGCGAGATCGCGATTCCGTGGAAAAACGAGATTACGGGATTCAATCCGTATAACAGAAAGGTTATGGGACTAGCGCTGTACGTCGACAACAACTACGTATTTAACGCTGGAGGTTACGGCAAGATACGACTGAATAAGACGTACGATCTCGAGTTTGACCTTTCGAGCGCAAGCGTTGCGGAAAATAAGGCGTCCGGAACGTTCGTTGGAACCTTTGAACCGAACGACGCCGCGCTCGACGGCGAGCCGACCTATTCGCTCGTCGCGTCCACGGAGAGCGTCAATCAGGAATACTTTACGATCGAAGGGAATCAACTAAAACTTGTTAAGGCGCTGGATTATGAATCGCAGCCTTATAGTCGAGTGTGTGTGCGCGCCGACTTCGGCGAGAACGGCGTCGTTGAGAAACTTTTCGAGATTACGACGTTGGACGTCGCCGAGCCAATCGAGATAACTTTCTCGGGCTATTCCGGCGTTTACGATAAGTCGTCGCACGGCGTAACGGTAACGGGGGTGAAATCAGGGGACGCCGTTCGCTTTAGCGTCGACGGCGCGAACTGGAGCGCGAGCGCGCCGGAATTTATCGACGCAGGTTCGTATACTGTTTACGCGCAAGTAGAGCGCGCGACGTTCGATCCTTGGTCGGGTTCAGCGGTAGTCAATATAACTCCACGCGGAGTCAAGGTCTCGATTGTAAACGTTGACGCGAAGGAGTTCGACGGTACGAGAAGCGCGACGGGCTCGTATAAGTTAGAGGGCGTTCTTAGCGGCGACACGGTAACGCTTTCCGGCGGCGCGTTTGAATTTGCGAACGCGAACGCCGGCGAGAATAAGACGGTTAGCTTTAAGAATTATACGCTCGAAGGCTCGCGAAATTACCAAGCGAGCAATAGTTCTGCGACGTGGTCGCAGGGCGTCGTTACGCCGCGTCGAGTCGACGTCGAATGGCGTGTAGAGGACGAATACGTTTATACCGGCGCGGCGCAGGATTCGTCGGTCGTCGCAGGATTTATGAACGTTCAAAATCGCTGGCAGAACGTCGACGTCGCTTTTACCGGGCGTGGGACCGAGTTCTTGAATGCGGGCGAATATACTGCAACCGCGAGCTATGACTCTATTAATTATGAACTTACGAATCATCTGACTAAGAACCTGACGATTTCGCCCGCTACGATTGCGATGACCTTTACTCCTAACGCGAAGACCTACGACGGTACGCGGAACGCGACGTACGCGTGTAGTTTTACCGGCGTTCTGGGCGACGACGAGGTGGCGCTCGCTAGCGCGAACTGCGTTTTTGACAATAAAAACGTTGGCGCTAATAAAAGCGTAACGATCTCCAACTGTGTTCTGAACAACGCGAACTACGCGCTTTCCTCGTCGACGCAAACGGTCCAGGGCGGCGTGATTACCGCGCGGACGTTGCTATACTCTGGCGGTAAAGTGAACGACAAGACGTGGGACGGCGGCGTAGACGCGACCTTTGTCGAGGGCGCCGTTGTCAACGCGATTGCGGGGGACGACCTTCAAGTCGTCGCGACGTGCGCGTTTCCGGACTCCGCGCCGAATCAGTACCGCGTGCCCGTAACCTTCAAGCTGTCGGGCGCGGACGTTCTGAACTATAAAACGTTGTCGCCGCAAACGTATTCCGCGAAGATCAAGCCCGGCGTCGCGCTGACCGCTGAGGTCTACGACGTTTCAGCCGGCGTCGACGTTTTCGTAAAAGCTGAAGCGAGCGGCGCCGAGGACGCGAAATTTGCATGGTCGTTTGATTCTGAAAGGATGGCGGAGACGAATTCTGAGATATGGATTATGTCGGGAACTGGCAATATTGCGGTCGGCGACTACGCGTTGACCGTGCGCGCCGAATACAACGGCGTACAGAGCGATCCCGACGTCGCGACGCTACGCGTACGCCCGATTGCGCCGTCGATCGCCGTCGACGTAAACGAGTTCATGGGCGGACGCGCCCTGCGGATTGCGCTCAATCGCTTTGAATTCGGAGGGTTCACTCGATTTCGTCAGACGATTGATTGGGGCGACGGCGTTCAAACGGAAATACACGGCGTAACTTCAAACGCAACTGTCGCGCATTACTACCAGGAATGGGACGCTACCCGCGAATACGACGTTACTCTTAACCTATACAAGCCGGGATCAGAGGAGCCGGAGACGTTTCTGCTATATACCCGACGACCGGGCGAAGAACCCGAGATAAGCGCGGCTCTCAACGAAGCTGGCGGCGCGCGGTATTGCGAGCCGGTCGCCTCCCTCTTTGTACCGACGCATGACACGCTACAGCTAGCGGACGCTACGTTCCAAGCGCGCGCGTGCGAAAACGTTCTTCTGGAGGAAAGCGATTCTACTACCGCGACCACGCTTCGATTCAGTAAGGCGATTAAAGAATGTCGCGCTCTTAAAGAAACGACGAACGAGATTCTCGATCTTGCCGTCGCCGAACTTTATCGCGACGAGATTGAGATTGAATTGGAGTTTTAGAAACAGGGAGAGAGTTTGCGTTTCACTGGACGGAGAACTTAACCCCGGACGAGGCGTCGAAGGAGGAATCCCTAGCGTTTCGTCCGGGGCTTTATCTTTAGCGAGCGCGTTGCGTCATGGGGGCGTTCATTTTTCCCACGCGTAGCGGAACGTAAGGCGCGCGTCTATTACTTAGCCGGCTCGCTGAATTCGTTATTAACGAACCATCTTCCCTTATAGAATCTCGCGCCGGAATTGGTTCCGACTTTGCTATCGTCGGCGTCGCCGAAGAGTAGCGACTCGTTCCACCATTCTTCGACGGCGCGTTGCAGCATGAGCGTGCCGTCGGGCGTTAGCGAAATGCTTTTGACCGCTTTCATTTTAGCGACGTCGGTAACCGTACGCGTTTCCGGATCGAAGACGGCGACGCCGCGTCCGGTCGCCATAATGGCGTCGTAGCCCGGCGCGGGGTAGAAGTCGTGTCCTCCTGCGGCGAGCGTGTCGGTAACGGGGACGCGATAGACCTCTTTGAGTTCCGGCGCCGTTTTATTGAAGTTGTACTCGAGTCCCAGTATGAATTCATAGCCGAGCGCCCAGAGTATCTTACGTTTGGCGTCCCACACGACGCCGTGCCCGCCGTTGAGCTCGATCTTCTGCACGATCGGCGAGGTCTCGGGCGAGTCGCCTACGGTCTCCGGGTCGGGCGCGACGAATAGCGCGACGAACGCGCCCGTGCTCGACGCCGTGACGATATTGCCGTCCGGCAGCATGGCGATCGAATGCGTATTGCCGCCGGGTCGTCCGAAGAATAAAACCTTCTTGTCCGCAACGCGCACGACGGCGACGCCGCCTCCCGAGGACGAGACTAAAACGACGGATCCGTTGAGCGCCGGCTTGCATTCGTCGACGTGTCCGAAGGTCTTGCCGCGTTCGGGACCGAGCGATTCTATGGGTATCCATTCCCATTTGGTCGCCTTCGGATCGTTCCAATCTTCCCCAGTTTTATAGATTACAATCTTATGATCGCGCTGTTCGCATGCGAGCACGTCGTAGGGAATCGATTGTGGAATATCGTATTGTTTTCCGATTTTCGCCTTGAGATCGTCGACGAGTTGCGCTGCGGATTTGAGCGTTTGCGGCTCGTCGGCGCGCGCTAAATTGACGGCGAGCGCGAGCGTTGCGACGAGCGCGAGCGCGAGACACGATTTAACATAACTGGCAATCTTCATCATTGTCTTTCTCCTAGTTGTCGAGTTCTAGGGCGCGTTCGCCCTTTATCGACCATTATACGCGCGTAGCGTTCGACGTCAAAGGTTGCGAGTAGGACGAAATTGACTCTTGCGCGAGTTAGCGAAATAGCGTATAGTTGCGCGCGGTTCGTTCGCAGGAGGCGGACGAGATAGAAATTTTTGACAGGAAGTCGAGTTGATATTATGAAGAAGAAAAAGAGCGTCTACGAAGGTCGCGTTCGCGCGCGATCACGCGATAATCTTGGCGACGGTCAGGATTCTTTTCTGGACGTGGTCTCGAATTTGGTCGGCGTTCTTATCATTCTCATTATGGTAGCGGGCGTTCGCGTTCGTAACGCGACGAGCGCGTCGGAATCGTCTCCGCGTTCGTCGGCGATCGAGACGTCGTCGAGCGACTCTTCTGCGGCGCGTGCGCGCGTGGAGTACGTTCGCGCGGTCGCGGCGTTGGAGACGCTTTCGGAGCGCGCGCGTCGCACGCAGGACGAGACGCGCCAGTTCAACGAGCGCGCGGCGCTCGTCGAGCAGCAGGCGGACGGCGCGGAGGCGGAATATCGCGCGATCTTTAACAAGTCGGCGGAGCTGGAAGCAATGCTTGAACGCGAGGCGCAACGTCAAGGCGCGAGCGAGCAAGAGACGTACGCGCTTAAATCGACGCTAATCGAGCGCGAACATAGGCGCGACGACCTGACGCGCGAAAGAGCGGCGCTCGTCGCCGCGCGTCCGAGCGCGATCAAGATGGAGAATATTCCGACCCCAATTTCGCAACGCGTCGCGGACGGTCGCGAGGGGTTCTTTCGTCTGAAGAACGGTCGCATTTCACACATTCCGCTCAACGCGTTCCAGGAGCGCGTGCAGTTGAACTTTAAGAATTACAAGGGCGAGCTCAAGCCGGGTCGTATCGAGAACAAGATCGGACCGGTCGACGACTACAATTTCCAGTATTACGTCGATCTTAGCGCGGTTCGGGACGGAGCCGGTATGAACTACTATTTCGAGTTCAAGTACGGCGAGTGCCAGCCGACGCGCGAGCCGCTCGGCGAGGAGGTCGACGTCGCGCTCACGGATCCGAATTCCGTCTTTCGCAATCGTCTACTCAAATACTCGCGCGACGACACGACGATTACCTTCTTTCTCTATCCCGATTCGTACCGCTACCTAAACGACGTCAAGCGCTTCGTACTTTCGCTAGGCTACATGATTGCGATCCGTCCGTTGCCAGCCGACGCGCCGGTCGCGGTCTCGCCGCAAGGGACGAGTTCCGCGACCTATTAGCGCTATACTACTGGACGACCGTAGGACGCGGAGGGAACGCGCTAGGCGCGCTACCGAAACCGCTCGGAGCGTACGACGTCTGTGGAATCGCGCGGTAGCCGCCGTCAGACTGACCGGGCGAAGGCGAGCCGGGAGTCGAACCCTGACCGGAGCCGGATGAGTAGCGACTGTTAATCGGGGACGCGCCCGGCGTCGACGCCGACGGATACTGATTGTTCGACATATTCGCGATACCGGAGCGCGCGCTTGCGTCGTACGCTTCTGGATCGCGCGGCATATACAGCGGTTCCTCCGCATTATTGCCGGTTTGGGAATTGGCGTTCGCCTGATTGGAGGGAACCCACCCTTGCGCGAGCATCTCGGCGTTGACGCCCAGCGCCTGTTGCATTTCCGGCGGCGGGGTCGTCGTCATATTGCCGTTCGAGTCGATATAGAACATTCTTCCTTCCATGAGTTCCGGCTTCTTTTCGAACGCTTCCATCTCATGTTCTTTTGCGTACTTTGCCTGTTCTTCTAATTTTGCACGTTCTTCTCTCGCACGCGCGGCGGCAATTTGCGCTGCGGAGCGTCTTCTTTCCGCAGGTCGAATCTGAGCGACGCGTTGCGCGCGATCCGGCGGTGTGAAGATCGAGCGTTTAGCGGCGGTCGGCTCGACGTCGACGCGAGTCTGCGCGGCGTCGTATAGCACGGAGAATCCGCGCGTGAAGAGCGGATTGATTTGGAACTCGTTCGGATTCGTTGGCGGCGGAATCTTGGGACGTTTTGGTCGCGCGGCAGTCGCGGCGGTCGGGTTTAGACCGGTAACGAGTTTACCTTGTTCCTGCCCTCGTTCTTGGCGTTCGGAGTCGTTGTCGTCGTCGACTTCCGACGCGGTGTTTTTAATGAAGGTCGAACTTTCTTTGTCGTCGTTTGATTCTTCCTTGTCGTCGGTTTGGGCTTTTGGGAACGGTGCAGGGGTCTTAACGGCGCCGAGTTGCGCGCGCACTTCGGGGTTGGAGACGTCGACAGCGCCGTTAGCGACGTCGCGCCAGATAGCGCCTTTGTCGTCGACGACGACGGTTCTGATGTAGAAAGGCTTCATTTCGTCGGCGGTCGCGAGCCAGGCGTATCCTTTTTCGTTGACGTCGAGCTCTTCGCCGATAATCGTCCATGGTCCGGACTGCGCAGGAGCGCGTTCTACGTTGAAGGACTTGACGACGAACCGGTACTGTTCGTCGATTTCATCAGGTCGGAACCATCGTATGGTAACCATGAGACGTTCGTCCTGATCCTTTCCGAAGGTAATGACTTTGAGCTTACCCGGGTGTGGCACGACTTTTACCGGCTTCTTCTGTTCCTGCTCGTCTAGCGCGTTTGCGGAGTCGTTTTGGGGCGCGTTTGGCGCGGCGAGTTCGTCCTCTTCGAACGCGGCGTTATTTATCATGAGCGGTTCGGCGGATTCGTCAGGTTCGTTGGCTTCGTCGGGTTGCGATAGTAATTGGGGCGCTGCGAGAGTAGAATCGAAGGAATCCGCAGGGTCTAGCTCGTCGTTTCTTAGCGCGAAGGATTCTTCCGGGAGATCGAAGAGGTACGCGCGGGTCGAGCTATACGAGCTTACGCCGTTTTTGAAGTATGTTTTTAGCGCGAACCAGTATTCTCCCGATTCAGGAGCGTCGAATCTGAAGACGGAGCGTCCTTGTTCCGGACTTGCGATCGCGTAGGAGTACCATGTCGCGCCTTGGTCGTGCGAGCATAGTAGTTCAACTGCGGTCGCTTCATTTGAGTCGATCGGTCGCGGGAAGGAGAATGGAATCCTGTAGTTTGGTTCCGCGACTTTTTTCGCCGGGGCGTTTGGAGCCGGCAGGTTGGCGGACGTCTTCTTAGAGACGTCGAACGCGCCGGTAACGACGTCGGGTTCTTCGTCGCTGAACATAGCAATTTTCGTCGGTTCTTCGGTCGAAAAACTTTGGAAAGACGAGTTGCTTGTCTTGGCGTCGCCTTGTATAATAGATTGTGCGTTGGTCGGCGCCGCGTAGCCTGCCAGGCACGCCGCCGCAAAGGTAGCGAGCAGAATTGCGCCGTTTGCGCGCGCGCGCCGTAGATTAGGTAACCGATAGCCCATAACAGACCTCCTGCCGTATTAACACCAATGACCGCGACGGCATACCGAGCCGATCGCCAGGTTGATCGTTAGATCGGCTAACGATAGCGCTGTTTTTTAGGGGAATTTGGAAGATTCCTGTTAGATAAAATAGAAAAGTTGGACAAGATTAAAACGGCGTTTTTCCTTAGCGCGCGAGCGCGAGTGAAATGACGCGCGTTGAACGAGGCGTCGTTGGGGACATGGATCACATAATAGGGTTGATCGTCGGAATGACGGGTCTGGCGATCTTTATCGCCGTCGCGTGGTATATTTTGTCGCAGCTTCGCAGTCGGAAGGGCGCGTCGGCGTCGCCGACTTTGCAGGAGACTTTGGAAGAGTACGGACGAATGTACGACGAGGGCGAGATATCGCGCGAGGAGTATCGAGCGATCCGTTCGGCGCTCGCGGCGTCCTTTACCTCTTACGTACTGCGTAGCGAGACGCAGGAGGAAGAGCGCATGAGCGATCGCGAGGCGCAATTGCGCGCGTTGCTCAAGTCGGAGGAACGCTAGACGCGCTATTAGGAGTCGAATATGAGCAAAAAGCGAGAGCCGGCAGAGGACGCGCAGAACAGCGACGCGGAACGTGCGGCTGAGACCGAAAAGAAGTGGAAGCCGACCGACGACGCGCTTTTTAAGGAATTTATGAACGAGCCCAAGTTTGCCGCGACATGGCTGGAAGACTATATGCCGGAAGTGTGCGCAGAATTGAATCTCAGCAAACTCAAACTTGAGAACAGCGAGTTTCACGATCAGCTCTTGCGACCTCGGTTTGCGGACGTGATTTATTCCGTGCCTTTTCGCAATATGGCGAACTATGCGAATTTGGTTTTTATTCTTGAGCATAAAGGTCAGAGCGCTCGGAAGGACCTGCGCATTGCGCTTGCGCAGACGGTTGCGTATACGGGGCTACATTGTCTCGACCAAGCGCGTCGCACGAGCGCGCGCAAGATCATTCCGGAACCGATACCGATCCTCGTATATACCGGTTCGAAAGCGAATTTACAGCCGCCCAGATGGCGCGACTTTTTTCCGCCGGCGCCTGGAACGAGGGGTATTTGGCCGGAATTCGAGATACCGTTTTTTAACATGACGAGTTTACGACTGGAAGGACGGTTGCCGCGCGATCCGCTACTTGAGATAATGTACGATCTCATGACGCGCAGTAGACGCGAGGAGTTTCTCGGCTTAGAGAAGACGGCGTTCAAGCCGTTACGGCGTCTGCAGGGCAATTGGTCGGAAGAGACCGTTGATCGTGTGCGCAAGCTAGTAGTATATTATGCGTCGCGCTCGAATCGTAGGGGCGTTCGGGTTGGGGACGCGGAGTACGGCGCGATAGTGAGATCATTGGAAGAGGAGGGCGATATGTCGGCGGCTAGTTCGTTTTACAACTACTTTGAAGCGCGCGCTGAAGCTCGCGGGATAAAGAATGGGATTGTGATCGGCGAAAAGAATGGGATTGCAATCGGTGAAAAGAGAGGGATTGAAATCGG
>ONJR01000255.1 GCA_900318195.1 uncultured Planctomycetota bacterium | reverse complement strand
GACGAAGAGATCCATGCCAGGGTCGATCCAGAACGAGGTTCCAGTGAATCCGCTGTGTCCGATCGCTTCTGGCGACATTAGCACGGCGCGATTGCCGGAGTAGGGCGAGCGCTTGTCCCAGCCCCTTGATCGAATTCCGCGCGGCACGTCGAGCGGCTCTGTCATGAGCTTGAAGGTTTCCGGCTTCATGATCTGTACGGGCGCGGCGCCGGACGCAGGAGTATAGGTTCCATGTCCTATGAGCATCGATGCGAGAATAGCGAGATCGGGAGCGGTCGAGAAGTTGCCGGCGTGTCCTGCGACGCCGTCCATTTCGTACGCACGCGGGTCGTGTACTTCGCCCTTGATCCAATCCTTGTCGTCGGGATTACGCTTCTCAGCGGGCGCGGCGCGCTTCTTCTGCTCGTCGTTCGGGTTGTATCCCGTGTCGACCATTCCTAGCGGCAGATAAATATTCTGACGGACAAACTCGTCTTCCGACATACCGGTAACCTTTTCGATGACGTATCCCATCAGAATGAACCCGACGTCGCTGTAGGCAAAGGCTTCTCGTGGCGGCGTGCGCAGTCCGAGTTTGCAGATGTTCGCAAGGATTTCCTCACGATTACAGTCGATGTAGTCGCGAATGTGGTTATCAGGCGTTAGACCAGAAATGTGCGTTAGGCAGTCGCGCACGGTGATCGTTTCTTTGCCGTTCTGCCCGAAGTCTGGGAAGTATTTCGTAATCGGATCGTCGTAGTCGACGAGTCCTCTTTCGACGAGGATCGCGACGGAGATCGCGGTCGCGGTAACCTTTGTTACGGACGCGAGGTCGTAGATTGTGTCGGTCGTGCATTTTTCCACAGTCGGCTCGGTCTGACGATCGCCGTACGCGCGCAGGAACGCGATCTTATTGCCGCGTCCGACAGCGACGACGGCGCCCGGGAAATCTCCGTCGGCGATTCCCTGCTCCACGAGCGCGTCGATGCGATTAAGCGCGTCGGCGTCCATATTGAGCTCTTGAGGTTGTACGACGGGCTCGGACATTTTAGCTGGTTCGGGATATTCCGCCGCGCGCGTCGTAGTCGCGGTAGCGGCGAAAGCGACGGCGAGTATTAGGGACAGAATCTTCTTCATGGTATTCCTTCTGACGTAACTATGAATAATCTTGCGTCGAGCGTAGCGTCGATATTTTCTTATCTTCGCGCGTCTCGCGCGCTTGGTTTGAGAGTATTATACCATTTCGGTTTTCAATTGGAAGAAAAAGGCTTGAGAAAAAGAAAATGAAACCGCGACGCCGCGTTCCCTTTGTTAGGAGCGCGACGTCGCGGTTATTGCGACGTCGTGAATCGTTATCGTTTATAGCGCATACTCGGGACGTTCCAGACTCGGCTTAGCGTCTTGTTTCGCTTCGTCGACGAGCTTCTGCAACGTTTCCTCGGAGGTTCCCGGCTCGGCGTTGTTGCGCACGAGCGCTTCGGCGTACTCTTCTTCCGGCGTTTCGTCGGATTCGAAGTCGAACCAGGACGGCTTGAATTCTACCGTCTGATTGAGATTCGCGGAAATATTGGTAACGAGCGCGATGATCGCGTCCCAGATAGCGACCTCGCCTCGGCAACGCGTTAGCAGCGACGGCTTAGCGCCCGCTGAATCGCCGAACGCTTTAGCGCCGTACGCCGCGCACAGTAGCGGCATGATCTCTTCGTCGACTGCGTTGGGATCGGCGGTCGGGTTCTTGCGAATACAGTACGCCCAATGTTCCAATTCCTCGCAGTACCCGCGGCTGACCTCGGAGCCGTAGACCGCCTGGTAGCCGATCGCGGAAGAGAGAGGATCGCCGTCGTCCGAAATAACGACGTCGAGGTTGCCTTTGGAGCCCGCGACCTTCGTCTTATCGTTGACCGCCGACGTGCGATACAGATACGCTTCCTTTTCAAGATCGATTTGAATCGTTCCCTTCGTGCCGAAGACGACTTCGCCGTAGCCGCCAAACCCGTTGCCGTTGATCGTGGCGTACGCGACGGTTATCTTGCGCTGCTTACCGAGTTCGTCGCTCGGGTCGTAATTCGGCGCAGGGTACTCGTAAAGCGCGGCGACGTGGTCGTCGACGTCGCGGTCGAGCGAGTTGAAGAGCGAGCGCGAGCCGGACGCAGAGACGGTTAGCGGGAACTGCTTCTTACCTCCGTGCATAGCGGCGATAAAGAT
>ONJR01000004.1 GCA_900318195.1 uncultured Planctomycetota bacterium | reverse complement strand
CCGCCGTGGTCGGCGCTGAGTATGAAGAGAGTCGAATCGAGCCAGCCACGCTTTTCAATCGCTTCGTAAATCCTCTGAACGTATCCGTCGGTCGTGTGAAGTTGCGCCAGATGCTCTTTAGACCCGTACCCGTGCCCGTGCCCAGCGCCGTCGCAGTCGTCGAAGTGAACGAATAAGAACGTGGGATCGTTCTTAGCGATATAATCGCAAACCATATCGGTTACTTTCGCGTCGCTATTGCCATGCTCTTTAACGACGCCAAGATTATTTTCAATGATACCGATATTGATGGGGTTCCAGTGACATATTGACGCGAGTGTCGCGTTCGGCATATTCTCGCGAATCACGCGGAAAACCGAAGGGAACGGACTGTCTTCCGGATAGGGGCGCGAGCTAGCAATACCGTTGGTGAGTCCGTGGAACTCCGGCGTAACGCCGTGAAGCATTGATCCCCAGGACTGCGCGCTAATCGTCGGCTTAGAAGTTATAACGTCGTAGCTAACGGAGCCGGTTTTAAAGATTCTGTCAATATTCGGGGTATCGGCGTCTTTAAAGAAGATTCCACCGCCGTCGACGCCGACGAGCACAACGCGTTTAATCGCGGCAATATTCTCGTTGACGTACACAGGGCGCTCTTTCGCCTCGACGCCCTTAAAGACGCCGGACGGCACGCGCGAAGTCCAGGATTTCGGCTGTTTGTCCGCGAGTCCAAGCGCGTACAGAACGATCGAAGCCGTGTCGCGCACGCCCATTTCGCCGATCGCGCCGTGTTCGACGTTCGGTCCGGCAGCTGCGAACATAATGTACTTTTCAGCGTCGGACCAGCCGCCGTGTCCGGTCGTGCCAGCGCCGCCCTCAGGTTTACCGCCGTGATCTGCGGTTACGATAAAGAGCGTCGAATCGACCCAGCCGCGTTTTTCAATGACTTCGTGAATGCGCTGGATATAACCGTCGGTTATATGTAGCTGTTCAAGATGTTGTTTCTGCCCATACCCGGAACGATGCCCTACCCCGTCGCATTCGTCGAAATGAACGAACAGCATTGTCGGATCGTTCTTTTCGAGATAATCGCAGACCATATCGCAGACAACGGAGTCTTTCTCGTCGCGCGCTTTGTATACGTCGAGATTATTTTCGATGATACCATGATTGATCTGATTCCAATGCACGATCGAAGCGAGCTTCGCGTTCGGCATATTCTCGCGAATTACGCGAAAGACCGACGGGAACGGACTGTCGACTGGATACGGACGCGCCGCGGCGATTCCGTTGGTGAGACCGTGATATTCGGGCGTAACGCCGTGCAGCATCGCCCCCCAGCATTCCGCGCTAATAGTCGGCTTGGAGGTCAGGCAGTCGTAGGTAACGGCGCCGTCTTTAAAAATGCGATCAAGGTTCGGCGTATCGGCGTCCTTAAAGAACGCGCCGCCGCCGTCGACGCCAATGAGTACGACGCGTTTAATTCCGGTTGCGCTATCAGCCGCGTTTGCGCAATCGCACGCGCTCGACAACCCGAACGCAACGAGCGAAAGCGCTAGGCAGCACTTCAGAAGAGTCTTCATGAAAAGTTCTCCGTCTCTTAACTCATGTTGAAAGTCAAATCGCAGAAAAAATGCAGAGGCGACGCAGACGCGCGTAATATCTGAGCGTTCGCGTCGAGACCTTAATATAACAAACAAGACGCCGCGTCCTTAAAACGCGACGCCCGTTCAAAGACAAACGAAACGCTAGTCTTCCAAGGTAATCGTAATGTTCTTATCGCCCTTTTCGGGAATTTCGATCTCAAGCGGCGTATTCAAAGGATCGGCGTATTTCGCGGGAACGAGATCTTCCTTCTTAATTTTACTTTTATCGAAGATAACGTCGCCGCCGCCGTCTTTACTGTTCGCCTTAACGTACTCTTCACGAGTCATGCCGTCGATCATTTCGACTTGCTTCTTAACGACCGTCTTATATTTGCCGGGCATGGCGCCGTCGCCGGGATAATCGGTCATCATAGCGAACTTACCTTGCTCGTCCGTACGCGCAACCGCAACGCAATTTTCCGTGCCCTCAACGACGGGTCTCATTTCGATCGTCGCGCCGTCGACAGGCGCGCCGTTGTACATAACAACGCCTTCTGCTTTGACAAGCCCAGGACGAGAAGCCGGTCCCTTTTTACAACCGACAGCTACAACAGCCACCGCGCAAAACGCAAGAAGCGTTATTGCCAATTTATTCAACTTCATTGTATTCTCTTAATATAGAAGTCGGCGACGCGAAATGAGTCGCGCCGCACAAGTTTCTAAACGAGACGCGCGTACGCCAACGGCAAGCGCGCGTCCCTATCTACGCTTTGAAAACAGAGTGAAAAAGACAATTACAACGCGATCGTTTCGCCGCCGCCGATCGAGCCAAGCGCGCCCCATACGCCGTACGGGCTCTTGCCGTCCGCGCCGTAGGAAGCACGATTGCCCGTGCCGGTTGCCGGCAACGCCATTGAAATCGACAGATCGCCCGTGTCAACGGTGTCGCTGACGAACGCGACGGAACCGTCGAAGCGAAGCGTATTGACGCCGCCGCTATGATAGCTCGTCGCCGCGAGAATGAGCGAGTCGCCCCAGTCGCAACCGCAGGAAGGACCATTCGGCGGGATAACCGAGTGGAATCTCGCGTGAATCGGATAATACATACCGTAGAGCGAACCAGACCCCGCCTGCGTTTTAGCGCCGGAAACGTAGTTGCCATTGTTGCCGACGAGCGTCATGCACGCCGCTTTCGGGTTGCTACCCCACATATCGCCGATAGCCCAACCGGTCTTAATTTTGACGTCTTCGTCTTGACTGGTGTTATTGCACCGTCCGCGCGGACTCGTGCAGCGTTCGGACATAGCCATGGTATTGCTCGTACCGTCGGTAATAGCGGCGAGAGGCGGGCACCATCCTCGCGCGCGAATACCGTCGTACCGCATGGTGAAAGCGCTACGTTTACTCTGGGGGCAGTCCGATTTGGAGGATCGGCAGTCGTTCCACCATCCGCGTCCGTTAATAGCGTCGCCTTCGCAGAATCGATAGCTCGTGGTAGTGTAAGGACCGGTGGTATTGCCAGGATATTCGTTGGTTGTGTAGCCGGTAGCGGCCATACCGTCAGAGGGGCAGATGAGCGTTTCAAGTTTACCGACAAATGCGTTATAATGCTCAAAAGGCTCGATATCGAAAGGCGCGATACCATTTGCGGGATCGCCTGCCGCGATCTCGGCATACCGCGCTTGTTGCTCGAAGTGCGGCAGCATACCAATGAACGGGGTGTAGTCGTAGGTACGATCGCCGCCCATGGCGAACCCTGGCAGAGCGTTGTGGGAGTCGTGATAATTATGCAGCGCGAGCCCTAGTTGTTTGAGGTTGTTCGTGCACTGCATTCGGCGAGCCGCCTCGCGCGCCGCTTGAACGGCAGGGAGAAGGAGACCGATAAGAATACCGATAATAGCGATTACAACGAGAAGTTCGACCAGGGTAAAGCCCCGACGAGTCTCGCGAGAGGATGAGAAACGCATTTCCATTGGCGCCTCCGTAAAAAATTAAGATGACCTGAAGTATAGAAGCGCGTTGCACCGTCATACAAAACAGTGCGTAAATACGCGCCTCAAAGGACCAAACGGCTAAACCCAGAACGCCAACAAAGCCGATCATGACCTCCGCTTGACCACAGTTACTCTAATAAGTATATTAGTTGTCGACTAAAAAGTCAATATGCAACGGGAAAAGATTGATTTTTTTGAAAGAAAATCGGAAAGCGGGCGGCAAAAGCGGAACGACGCCTCCGCGTGGTCGACCCGTATGAGGGGCAGTAATCCCGGTTCAGTCCAGGGGCGCCTCCATAGAAGCGCGCCATTTCATGGCGGGGGAAACGTACGCAAAGATGCGCGGCGCGGAGGGGGAACGCAGATGATTAACTGAACGCGAATTGGTTGGGCTACCGGCGTCGGCTTGCAATTAAGGCGCCACGAGAAAAAAAAAGCCGCAATCTTTCGACTGCGGCTAATATATCAAAGTAAAGCAGAATCAACACAGTGTGAACCGCATTAGATCGACCCTAGTGAAACGAGTCTTACGACCCGAGTTTCTAATTTCCTTAGAAAGGAGGTGATCCAGCCGCAGGTTCCCCTACGGCTACCTTGTTACGACT
>ONJR01000186.1 GCA_900318195.1 uncultured Planctomycetota bacterium | reverse complement strand
TTTTTTCTTCTCTTTTGCCTCGCTCCTCGCCTCGTTTCTCTCGATATTCCAAGAGCCCAGTGAAAATCAATTTCTGTTCGTTCTCAGCCGTTAATAATTCTAGCATAACTTCTGGCTCCTTCTTTTTGAGGTAGTCCACTAATACGCCGCGTTCAAGACACTGGTCAATGACCTTAGTTACCGTCTCAAGCGTGTAGCCTGTCAATTTCCGCTGCGCGTCTATCGCCTTGCAAAAAAATACATAATCGCTGATTATATCGCCCGGCTTACCGTCATAAAGGACTTTTACGGAAAAATCCCATGTGGTATTGCGCCCCGGCGCCACGTCTTTGCGCCACGAAATCGTGTCCGTCATCCACTCTTGACGCTTGCCGGTATAGATCACGTACAACTCCGCGTCTGGGAACCCCGATACGTCGTTGCCGTAGATACAAGGTACGATCTTCTCCTTATATATCGGCGCCTGACGGAACGTCGCCGCTAAATACATGAACATTCTCACAACAATCGCGCTACTCCACGTCGATTGCGCTTCAACCAGTATAATCAAAGAATCGCGAACGTAAAAACCAAGATCGTTATAGAGCCCGTTCGCAAGGACGTTTCTACACGTTACGTTCCGCAAATCCTTGGTCGTTGCGCTAACGTCCTCCGGATGCAACGCGCGATAGAGCGCCAGCAACCGCCGCTTGCTGCGGAATAGGTCGGAAAAGACATTGTCCTTGACCTTTCGCGGTAAAAGTTTGCGCTCGCGCGCCAGCATGCGCCGACGCTCCTCGCTAAATTTTCGATCGAATGATCGCTCGTCCTCGTCTCTCGACATTCTTCGTCCCTCAGTATACTCGTTACGATCAAATTACCGCCCCGTCCGCCGACTCGCATAGGCACGACGAATACTTCTCGCTCAATTGCGGAAAATCTCGAAGGTACGCGCTCTTAACCCTCGACTCGATCTCTCCCCAACGCCCAGGGTCAACCAACGCAACGCAACAGCCCTTGAACCCTGCGCCCGCAAATCGACCGCCGTACACGCCAGGCGTCTCCCTCATGATCTCGTATAACCGGATCTGCTCCGGCGCGCCAGACTCCCAGTTGTGGATACTGCTCCAGCCCGATTCAAAGGATAATCGTCCAAACTCCTCCAAATCGCCGCGCCGCCATGCGTCCGCGCCCCGCTCAACTCGCTCGTACTCGCCGTACCAGTGTTCGCAACGTCGACGCCACGCGTCTGGAAGTCGCGACTTGTAACGGTCAAAGACGTCGCGCGGAACGTAGCGCGCCGCCGCGTCCTCAAACTTGCCATACTCCGCGCCCATATACGCCTGCAACGCGTACGCGCCCGCGCGCAACTCGTCGACTCGCTTATTAAACTTCGAACCCACTAAACTATGTTCAAGCCCCGAAAAGAAGACCGCGATTCGATAGTCCGGCGACGACGACGGAAGCGAGATAAGCTCGTATTCGTCCGTCAACGTGTCCAAATAAAGCAATCGCCCCTTGCGACTGAAGATCTCGCACGATTGATCCAACTTGCCAACGGACACCCCTACGTAACCGCGCTCCGCCTCCAAGGCGACCTCGATCAACTCGCGCGCGCTAAGCGTCAGCCCGTTCGCGCGACACAACGCTAATATGAAACTGATCGTTACCGCCGCAGACGACGAAAGACCGCCGATCGGCAACTCGCCCTCGATGACCCCGCAGACCCCGTAGCCAAAATTAAATCGCCGTTTCAGCGCTAACGTCGCGCCCCTTAAATAGTCCGCCCAGTCCCCGTCCTTGACCGCCGGCGTCATGTCAATGTGCCACTGCGCGCGCTTCTCGAATTGTAACGACGACGTCTCGACGACCCCGTTCTTCTTCGCGCTGTACGCTATCCGCAGCCCGCGGTCGATCGCAAAGCCCGTTACCTTACCGAAATTATGGTCCGAATGCGCGCCGATCGGACATACGCGATACGGACAGAACGAAACGTCGTCCGGATCCCTACGGTAAATACTGCGAAAGACTTCTTCACATCGCATACGTCTAACTCCTATCGCGCCGACGAGTCGAGCTTGTACTCGCGATACCACCGCGCAAAACGAAGAAGCCCGTCCCCGACCTCAACGCCCGGACGAAAGCCAAACTCGCGCTCAAAAGGTTCTACGTCCGCAAGCGTCGTTACAACGTCCCCCGACACGTCCGGCGCGCTACGCACATACGCCGTCAAGTCGAAATCGCGCGCTAATACGCCCGACTCGACTAACGCGTCGCGCAACGTCGAGACAAAGTCCTTCACCGTTACCGAACGACCTGAACCTAAATTAAAGATCGAACTCGCGCGAGAATAACGCTCGCGCGACATGACGCGAACGATTCCCTCCACCGCGTCGTCTATGTACGTAAAGTCGCGACGACACGCGCCGCCGCGATATAACGAGACCGGACGACCCGCAACGAAATTTTCCGTCGCCGAATAATAGAACATGTCCGGACGTCCAAACGGTCCGTAGACCGTAAAGAATCGAAGTCCAATGCTCGTTAGACCATAAAGAGAACCGTATGAATACGCAATAAGCTCGTTCGCGCGCTTCGTCGCCGCATAAAATGAAACCGGCTCGTCCGCGCGCGCGCTCGTCGAAAACGGAGTCGACTCGGAATTGCCGTAGACCGAAGAACTCGACGCGTAAATCAAACGTTCCAACGATTGCGAACGCTCGACGCGTTTGCGACACTCCTCGATTAGATTGCAGAATCCGACTAAATTCGATTCTACGTACTTATCGGGGCGCTCGACGCTATAGCGCACGCCAGCCTGCGCCGCTAAATGCACGACGATGTGA
>ONJR01000093.1 GCA_900318195.1 uncultured Planctomycetota bacterium | reverse complement strand
TGCGAAGTATCGAGACGTCTCGTGTGGAAACGACTCATAAGATACTCATATGGTAAGGAGAGACTCATGTCGACGACGATACGAACGCTCAACGAGCGCGGCGAGACGGTCGGTCTGCGCATTGTTCCCGACTCGCCCTGGTACGTCTCGCGCGAAAAGATACGACTTTACGATGACTTGTACCATCCCGCAATCTCGACGACGAACGAATTTATCGAGCGTTACGAGCGCTATCGCTACGTGCACGAGCAGCTCGCGCTCAATGCTGAGCGTTCGGGCTATAATCTCGTCGATCCCGAGACGACGCGTCATATTTTGGAAGGAACGCCTATAATTCGAGTCGAGCGGCACGAGGACGGTTGCGAGGACGAGGTCGCGACGACGATAACCGGCTGGTCCGGCGGGCACGGCAATCCGGACGCGGCGAAGTACGGTAAGACGCAGATACCCGACTTCTGGACCGGCGAACGCTTCATGTTCGAGGTCTCCGACGTGCTCGCCGATAATAACACGCGCTGGTTCCGTCAAGACGCGTCGCCGACCTTTATGCCAGACGAGGACGCGCCCGAGCGTTTCGTGTGCGTCGAGAAGCGCTACGGCGTGCCGATACGCATCGTCGCCGATCTCGTCGACGACCGCCTGAAGTGCATTACGGCGTTTCCAGATTACGGCGATTTCCCAATCGAACAGCGGGACGGCGTGCAAGGTAACGACGCGAAACCGCGCCGCAAGCGCGCGCGGCATCGGCGCCGCCGCAAAGGGGACGCGAACGACCAGACGGAATAGCTGGTCGGCGATCGTACGGACAAAAAAACAGCGCGCGCGAGACGTCCAGGACGTTTCGCGCGCGCTAGCGTGTTATTAGCGGAAACGCTCGTTAGAATCCGAAGTCGACGTTCTCAACTTCCTTCGTTTCGCCAACCTCGACGGGCGTCGCTTCTTTGTGTTGGGGATTCCCCTCGATGTAGACGGCGCGGAAGGGTCGCGCGGGACAGATGTATTCGCATCCTCCGCATCCGACGCACAGCTCTTCGGTCGTCTCGGGAATCGTGAGGTTGTCTTTGTAGGGAACCATGTGAATCGCCTGGGTCGGGCAGTGTTCCGAGCAAGCGCCGCAACTTGTGTCCTGCGCGTAGACGATGCAGTTCTCTTTAATAAAGACGACGTGTCCCATCTGCACAAGGTGCTTTTCATCCATTGTGAGAGGTAGAATCGCGCCCGCCGGGCATACCTCGCCGCAAACCGTGCAGTCGAAATTGCAGAAGCCGTGTTCAAAGTCGACTCGAGGCTGCATGAAATATTGTGCGTTGAACTCGAACCCGGACGGTTTCAGAATCCTCTGAGGGCATTTCGACACGCACAGATGACATCCGACGCAGCGTTGCGTAAAGCGCTTGTGCGAAATCGAGCCTGGGGGCGAGATCATGTATTCGCGCTTGAAGGGTGTTAGTCCGTAATCTTCCGGCTTTGTTTCCTCGCCGTCTTTTGGCGTTAGTTCGAGCGGTTTCTTTTCGTCCTGATCGTCGTCGCCAATTGCTGCGGCGGCGAGCGCGGAGGTCGTTGCGAGTAGCGACAGCGTAATGAACTGACGTTTGCTACGGTCGAAGGTTTGAACTTCTTTCTGGATTTTTTCCTTTTCGCGTCGGGTCGCGTCGTCTAACGCGTTGCGCGCGGTTCCGGACTCGTTGGCGCCTTCTTCGATCTGATTCGTCTTGCCAGCGCAGGGGGCGTAGGAGAGCGCGCCCTTCTTACAGCGACTGAAGCAGTCGAAGCATACGACGCAACGACTCGCGTCGATCTTCTTATTAGCGACGTCAATGCACGAGCTCTTACACGCTTTCGCGCACATACCGCACTTAATGCAGCGCTCTTGATTAATACGCACGCGGAAGATTGAGAAGCGCGAGAGCGCGCCGAGAACCGTGCCGACCGGGCATACGGAATTGCAGTATAGTCGCCCCCAGCGTCCCGCAAAGACTATTAAAGCGATAAAGGAAAGGATACCGACGACGAGCGCGCCGCAACTTTCAGGACGAATTGAAATATAGAAGAAAGAATAGCCCGAGGTCGGATCGTGTTCGTTGAGGTGGGAATAGAGCTCGTTATTGATCGCGAGGTAGCCCGGTTTAAAGATATTCACGACAATGCGCCCAAAGACTCCGTACGGTTCAAGTAGTCCCAGGAAGAAGAGTCCTAGCGGAATCGTCGCGAGCGCGATAATAAGGAACGCGACGCGCCATACGATAGGATTTTTGCGATATGAGTAGTTTTTCCACGTCTTCGGACGCTTGATTTTATTACCCTGCGCGTCCTTTCCTCGCGGTGTGAATCGCGCGACGAGTCGTCCGAACCATGCGACGACGTCCTGGAAAATCCCGAGCGGACAGACGACGGAGCAGTATACGCGTCCGAAAAGAATCGTTAGCGCGACCAAGGTTCCGAAGACAATAAAGGCGCCCGCGAGTAAGGACGGTACGAACTGAATTTTCGCGAGCCAATGCGCGTGCGTAGCGAACCAGTCGGTTCCGCGCTCCACCAGGTCGGTCTTCGCCGAAATCTTTGACATAATAGGCGAGATACGATCCGGGAGCTGTTCGAGCCCTAGAAAATACGCGAAGAACGCGAGCAGCACGCAAATCGCGACGACGACGCGTAGAAGTTTGAGAAGTTTATATTGCATAGAACGACGTACCGTTTAACGAAAACTTGCGCTGATTAAAAAACGCGCGCCCTAGGACGCGACTAATATAACGACAAAAATAGTCGGAACGCGCGAGACGTCCGACTATTCTGACCGGCGCTAAAAGGAGCGAGCGCGGATGAAATCGCGAAGGAATCCGCGCCGTTCCTAGTCTAGCGAGCGAGCGTTCCAATTAGAACTTGAACCGCTCTTGGCTGAGGTCGCCGACGTTCATCGTGCCGAGTTTGTGAGTTTCGCCCATCGGGAGATACTTCACGTTGTCGAGCGGCATATTGACGAATTGTCCGAAGAACTTCGTCGCGGCAGTGTCGACGGCGACGGGGTCGGTCGACATGAAGAGCGCCTTGGTGAGCTCGACGTCGGACGCGTTGCGACCGCGCGGACCGTTCGTCTTCATGATACGATATGCGTCGACGATATTGAGCGCGGCGGGCTTTTCGATCGTTCCGATATCGGCGATGCTCTGATCGAGACCCTTCTGGTGGAACGCGCGGCGATCCCAGACAATGCCCATGAGGTTCTTCATGGCGATCGTCATTTTGGCGCCGCCGTGATTCTTGAGCACCGGCACGTTGAACCACACGTCGCAGTCGAGAATCGCCTGGTGAATCATAGCGGACTTGAGCGCGATTCCCTTCGGCAGTTTGACTTCGCGATAGTATCGTTCTTCGTTAGCCGGCATGACGACGGCTCCCGCTTTCTTCGCGGCCTCTTCAATTCCGCTGTGCTCGTAGCACATACGCCAGTTGTCGCACGTATTGTCGAAAACGACGATTTCTTTCGCGCCCGCGTCTTTGCACGCGTTAATGAGCGAGACGATGAGGTCGGGATTCGTATTGCCAGCCAGCTCGGGGGTCTTATCCCACCCGATATTTGGCTTAATGGTAACGCGATCGCCCTTCTTGACGAAGCGTTCGATTCCGCCTAGCGCGCCGATTCCCTTTTCAAACATCGGGGCTGGTTCGCCGCCTAGCAGCGCGACGAAATCGACCGCTTTTCCTTGCTCCGCCGCCTTGGTTTGCGCGAGCATCGAGATTTCGCCCAGACTTGCGAGCGTGGTAGTCAGACCGCCTAGCGCGACGGTTTTGAGGAATTCATGTCGAGTAATTTTCATTAGATTACCGCTTTCCTGATTATGGGTGTACAGCGTCGACGCGCGTAATAGCGCTCCCAAATGCGCATGGCGTCGCGCTAAGTATACTAATATAGCGTTAAATGCAAAACGCGCAAGTCAGGGCGCGTTACTGCTTGCGCTATTTTAGGAGTTGCGCAAGTTCTGACGCTTTGTCGGTTCTTTCCCACGTGAAGTAGTCGTCAGCGGCGACTCCCAGGTTCTGCTCCCAAGCGTACGCGCCTTCCACGCTGCGTCCGAAGTGCCCGCCGAAGGACGTGCGCTCGAAGATCGGACGATTGAGACGCAGACTCTTAATTATACCGCTCGGCGTGAGCGCAAAGAGTTCGCGCACTGCGTTCGAGACGCGCTCTGCGTCGACGCGCCCGGTCGCGCCAAGGTCGATTAGGACGCTTACCGGTTCCGAGACGCCGATCGCGTAGGAGAGCTGAACTTCGCACGAGTCGGAAAGACCTGCGGCAACGACGTTCTTCGCGATATAACGCGCCATATACGCCGCGCTACGATCGACTTTAGTCGCGTCCTTACCGGAGAACGCGCCGCCGCCGTGACGCGCCCAGCCGCCGTAAGTGTCCACGATGATCTTACGACCCGTGAGACCGGCGTCTCCGTGAGGACCGCCCGTAACGAACTTACCCGTCGGGTTAATATAGTACTTCAGGTCGTCGTCGACGAGTTCCTGCGGTAGAGACGGCAGTATGACCTCGCGTTTGACCCAGTCGTGTATTTCCTCTTGGGTAACGTCGGGATTGTGCTGGGTTGACAGCACGACGGCGTCGACGCGTTTCGGGCTACCGTCTTCGAACTGAACGGTAACTTGCGATTTCGCGTCGGGTCGCAGCCAATCAACCGCCTTTTGGAATCGTAGATCGGATAGACGATTGATAATGCGATGCGCCAGCGCAATTGGCAACGGCATATACTCCGGGGTCGCGTTGCACGCGTATCCGAACATTAGCCCTTGATCTCCGGCGCCGACGTCCTTTTCGTCAGTCGCGTCGACTCCTTGCGCGATATCGGCGCTCTGCTTGCCCAGCGCGTTGAGCACGGCGCAGGTATCGGCGTTAATTCCGAATTCGTCGTCGACGTATCCTATTCTGCGAATAGCCTCGCGCGCTATCTGTTGGTAATCGATCGTAGCGTTCGTCCGGATTTCACCGGCTAAGACCGCCATTCCAGTTGAGACCAGCGTTTCGCAGGCGACGCGACTTTCGGGATCCTGCGCGAGGCAGGCGTCGAGAATGGAGTCGGAAATGCGATCTGCGACCTTGTCCGGATGACCCATACCAACCGATTCGCTCGTGAAAAATTGTTTGACCATTGAAGGCGCTCCTAACATATTTGCGGCTGTGGCGACCGACTTTACTCAGCGCGGCGCGCGTGCGACCAGTTCGCACGTTCTGCCAGTCGCGGTCGACCGAACGTCTCCCGCCGTCTATATTATACCCAGATTCCAGTTTGCGCCAAGCGAAGGTTAGCGCTTTCCATGAATCCGTGAGCGTCGACAAAACGCCATTTACGTTAAACGTCGCATAATGGACAAAGTTGCGCTCAAAAAAACGGACTTTGTCATTTTTAACGAGATTTTCCTCCTGGCTCGCGCGGAGGAATTGATTTGACGATAAAAACGATTTTGTCGGATCTTTCGACGCTTTGATCGTAGAGAATATCGTTTAAAAAAGGTCGCTTTTAGCGCGTTTCCCCTGGTTGTTTTTTGGCGCGGTATTATAATAAGCGAAAAAGTCAACGGATAATAATCGCGAGCGAGACGGTTCTTCGGGTCGTTTCGTCGCGTTAGAAGAATAGTAAGGTTAGGGGACGTCGTATGCCTTTGTTAATTTTGCGCTGTATATTCATTCTTGCGACGAGCGGAGTCGGCGTGTCGATAGTTCGCGCCGGCGCGACGGGCTCGAGCGCGGCGGGTTTAACGACCTTCTTTCTGCTCGTTCTCAGCTCGCTTGGCGTGATCGCGCTGGACATGGCTTTTCCGAAGAAGAAGATCGAGTGGATTTCAGCGGTCTATTTCGGGTTGCTCATTGGTTTGGTGACGACGTACCTTATGGGTTTGGCGCTGGAGCCATTTTTTGCGGATCAGGTCGGGGACGCTTCGTCGTCTCCTGATAAGATCCGCCAGTGCGTAACGGCGACGCTCTTACTGATCTTCAGTTATTGCGGCGTGAGTTTCCTGCTCCAGACGCGCAACGACTTCCGTTTCATTATCCCTTACGTCGAATTTCAACGCAATGTGAAGGGGGTCAAGCCTCTCATTTTGGACACGAGCGTCGTCATCGACGGTCGAATCGCGGACGTTATGGAGACGAAGCTGGTCGACAGTCCGTTGCTCATGCCGCGGTTTGCGATCGTCGAGTTGCAGCATATAGCGGACAGCGCGGATCGTAATCGCCGTACGCGCGGACGGCGCGG
>ONJR01000036.1 GCA_900318195.1 uncultured Planctomycetota bacterium | reverse complement strand
CGTCGATCTCTCGCAGTTTCTCGCCGCGACCAATCCCTACCCGTACTCGTTCTCGAGCGCATATCTCGAAGAGACCCCGCACGACGCGTTCAATACCGCGTACGCAGTCGACGCCAACAACGGCTTGAGCGATTATTCTTTTACGCTCGCCGACGTTGAGGCGGAAGTCTCGAACGCCCTGATCGACGGGAACGAGGTCGAGGGCAATACAGTCTTTGTTCAGAACGCTCATGATTCTGGCGACGGGTCGTTGCGTAAAGCGATCGAATACGCGACGACTCATACCAATATTACGAACATTACCTTCTCCAACGGTCTACCCTTCAGCGGCGCCGAAATCAAACTGGAGCGCCCGCTTGTTATTAAGGTGCCGCAGAATCTCATTATCGAGGGTTACGGCGTTAAGCTGAGCGCTGCGAACGACAGCGTCTCGAATTTCGTCGAGGTTCAGGGCGGGAACGTCCAGTTGCGCAATTTCGATATGCGCGGCGCGACCGGCTCCGCTATTCACGTTACCGGCGGCGAAGTGCGCGTTGCGAACACCTTGCTCGCGGACGGAAACGTCGGTATTACGATCGACGGCGCGGGCGCGCAGGTTATTCTCTCGAACGTTACGGCTGCTGGCAATACGATCGGGGTCGACGTACGCCAGGGCGACGCGCAAATTTTGAATACGATCGTTGCGACGAACGAGCAGGACGTCGCGACGAACGGCGGGACGGCGACTCTGCGGAGATCGGTCTACGTCGAAGGTAATATTGGCGACGCGACGTTGGAAAATGTCGTCATTCCAGCCAGTGAGGAAGGCGAAGAGGACGAAATCCTCGAAAACATCCCTTATCAAGACGGGGATATCCTGTTCCGAAACGCGAAAGGCGGCGACTATACGCCGTACTATACGTCAGAAGTCCAATCGATCGCGGTCGACATGGGCGAATGGTCGCTCGTTGCGACTAACTTTACCAATCTGAACACGAGCCAGCTAAAGGATCTTGCCGGAAACGATAGAATTTATCGTCATTACAATTATTATTCCGGTCGAATTGATATTGGCGCGTACGAGGGGAAGATTCATGAAGAGTGGCCGTCGATTATCGTTACCACGGAACATGACATTGTTGACCCCTATGACGGGCTCATTTCATTGCGCGAGGCGATCGAGGTGTACTTCGGCGTCGAAAGCGATTTCGCTACAGAAGAAAGCGCGGCGGAGCAAATTGCTTCCCGTATTTATGCGGAGGGAACCGACGGAAAGACTGTTACCTTCGACATTAGTATGAAGGGCAAAAAGATTCAACTCCGGGAGCAACACGGCTACTGGATAGATTACGACAAGCTAGGGCTAGCAGACGACGACGAACGATGGGCGTATATTTTTAATCCCTACTATGAACTTCGTGTCCTAGCGTCGATGACGATCGACGGGATGACGGCGGTAACGCGACCGACGATTGACTTGAGTCTAGTTCAGACGCTCGAAGAACTGAAAAGAAGCGGCTCGGAGCGCCCTGCTAAAATTGCGGTATTAACGGATATCGACAATCTTACCGTTAGAGGGTTGAAATTCACCAACGACAGTTGGCGAAACGCGCTTAATTCCGATTGGAGTCTAGCGGACGATTACCCAGACTATAGCCAAGAAGATCGACAGCCTACGGTTGATGAGTACGGCTCGGCGGCGATCGACGCGTCCAGAGCGAAAAAAATGACGGCGGACTACTTGGAGATTAAGAGCTCCTGGTTTGGCGTTATTGGACAGGATGTGACGGTAACGTCGACTTGGTATAGCAACAAAGGAAAAATAACTGATACGGTAACCGCCGTCAAAGCACAAAGTGTTACCGTGTATCAAACGGAGTTCGACCTGAATTTAGCGCACGTCATCTCAACGCCGCTGGAAAATGGCGTCGTCAACATCTTGGGTAGAACCACGATGACGAGGAACGGCGGTAAAGTTCTGTATGACAAGGAAACCGGACAGGACGAACTTTCTGTAAACCGTTCGGTTACTAAAGGCAAAGAGGTTTGGAACTACATTGTTCGCGGGCATTCGATTAACGTTACGGGCGCAACGATCAGCAATAATGGTGGAATTGCGATCGAGGCGGACAGAGACGGATCCTCGATTACGATAAGCGACTCGAAGGTAGAGAACAACCGCGGTATCTACGGTATTCATGCGGAAAAAGTCGTCGTGAACGGCAACGTCAATATCGTAAATAACGGCGCGTATAAATACGACGAAAACATTGATCGAATGTACGACGACGTGGACGGTACTCCTCTCTTTAACGAGCAAAGCGCTGGTATTCGCGCGTTCGATAGAGTGGTGATTGACGGTAGCGATAGGGTTGAAAGTAGTGAATACAAGGGTATTAGCGATAACAGAGGCTACGGCATATCGGCGAAGGGAATCGTAACGATCGACGGCGGCGTTAAAGGCGTTAAAATCAACGGCAACGACCTGACAGGCGTTAACGTGGAGGCTCAGCAGGATATCCGCGAGGGCAAGAATTACGGTCCCGGTATTGCGGATATCAAGAACGCCGAAATTTCAGGGAACGGGGATCACGGCGTTCACGCGCACATTATATTAGCCGGCGAGAATACTCAGGTCTCATATAATAAGCACGACGGTTTGTACGCCATGCCGATTTATGTCGCTACAAATGGAGACGGCGAGCCTATCGTTGTGCCTGCCGACGATGGCGTGGCGCAAAACGTGATACTAAGTCCGACGGAAGAGGACGGCTATGAGATGCTGACGGCGACGTATGAAGGTCGTGAATACGAGTCGGGCTATGCGCTTGTGAGCGGTGAAACCTCTCATGTCAACAATAACGAACGCTATGGTCTTTACGGCATGAGTCTAGAGGCTACTTCGGGCGCGCAAATCCATAATAACAGTTTAGGCGGTATCTATTCTGTCAAAGACGCGTCGGTTTCAGAGGGCGCGAAAGTCTACGAAAACGGCGGAACCGGTGTGCAGGCGGTAAGCGCTATCGTTACAACCAACGCCGAAGTTTCGAGAAATGCTGGATACGGCGTTTATGCGACGATTCGTGCGGATATTAGCGCAGGCGCTAAGATTGACGCTAATGAGAAGCACGGCGTTTATTCGAAACAATATGCGCGAGTTATGAAGGGGGACGGCAGTTCTCCTGAAATATCGAGGAACGGATATAACTACCTTACTGGCGAGCAAACCAGCGCGGCCTATGGCGTCGCCGCAGAGTACGAGGCGTGGGTTTCCGACACGTATATTCATAATAACAGCGACGATGGACTTGCGTTGATAGCGAGAAACAACGGCGCGGCGCTTTACTCTGTGAACAACGTAATCCAGGATAACGCGGGCGACGGAATCAGTGTTTCTGGACCGCGACCTTACAGCGCTTATGTTACGCAGAATTTGGTTACCGGCAACGCCGGGCATGGAATTAATGCGCCGGCGTCGGGAACCTTCGACATTTATAGCACGACGATCGCCGATAATGCCGGTTACGGCGTCTTTGCGAACGGTTCGACCGTAACTATGAAGAACACGATCGCCGTACGCAACAATGACGGTGGGATCGACGTGGCGACGGAACGCAACGGCAAAGCGACGGGTATTTATACTCTAGCGACTGCGAATCAATGGGAAGACGGTTCGATTATATATCGTTATACGGCGGATCAGGCGCGAGTTCTCTTCCTTGGTGAAAATGCAGATCCAGAGAAGGGAGAGAAGCCGTACGAGCTTAGTCCGTACGCAATCGCAATTAACGCCGGTAAAGAGGGAGAAGGGTATACTGAGGAATTCAAAGCGGAGCCAAGCGGACTCAAAAACGCTCTTGAACCGGATCTCAAAGGGGGGACGCGAATCCAGGGCAAACGCATCGATCTAGGCGCCTATGAGTCGAATGGAACGGAGTTGGCGACCCTTGTTGTGACGGATCCATCCGACGACGTCAAGCCAACGGACGGAAAGACGACGCTACGCGAAGCGCTAGAAAACAACCTCCCGGTCGTCTGGGCAGACGCGAAGTATGCACAGATTTATGACAACGAGGAGTATAAGACCCCGACCGTTACCTTCGATCTACCCGAGGGCGTCGACACGATTACGCTCAAAAACGAGTACTTGGGTAATATCGATATTCTCTACGACGTAATCGTCGACGGCGGCGGCGTTACGGTCGACGCGTCGGGGCTGGGTACGGACGTCTTTGTAACCGACGAGCTTTCGGACTCGGAAGCGGTCTTTAGGAATCTCATTTTAACGGGCGCCGGGACGGGCACGTCCTTTATTTCGGTCGAGAGCGGTCGCGCGATTATTATTCAGGTCCTCATGCACGAGAACGACACGGCGGCGTCGGCAAAACCGGCGACGTCCCTCACGGTCATTCAGTCGACGATCGCTGACAATAAGACGGGTCTGCGTTCGCGCACCGTTGTGCCAGGTTCGCAGGGCGAGGGCGATCCGGACACGGTGGAAGCGCACGCGGAGCTCACGATTAAGAACTCGCTCGTTGTCTTTAACGAGAAGGATATCGACGGCGAGGTCGCTGCAATTACGTACACCATGACGAACGCGAGCTCGCTCACGCCGACTACGGTCGAGGGCAAGTTCGAGAACGACAACCTAACGTACACGGTCGCGAACGCGGCGACGGGCGCGGAGGACGAGGTCCTCTTTATGGACCGCGCGAAGAACGACTATCGACCGTACGTGAAGTTCGTCGACTATAGCGCGCGCGACTT
>ONJR01000096.1 GCA_900318195.1 uncultured Planctomycetota bacterium | reverse complement strand
CTCGTCCCTTACCTCGTCTCTTACCTCGTCCCTTATTTCGTCCCTTATTTCGTCCCTTACCTCGTCCTTTACCTCGTCCCTTACTTCGTCTCTTACCTCGTCCCTTATTTCGTCCCTTACCTCGTCCCTTACCTCGTCCTTTACCTCGTCCCTTACCTCGTCCTTTATCTCGTCCCTTACTTCGTTTCTTACCTCGTCCCTTACCTCGTCCCTTACCTCGTCCCTTACCTCGTCTCTTACCTCGTCCCTTACTTCGTCCCTTACCTCGTCTCTTACCTCGTCCCTTACCTCGTCCCTTACCTCGTCCCTTACCTCGTCCCTTACCTCGTCTCTTACCTCGTCCCTTACTTCGTCTATAACCTTGTTTCTTACTTCGTTGCGTATGTCTTCGATCTCTTCGTTGTTAATCTTTTCGCGTAATTTTTCGCGCATTTCGTCGTTGAAAATTTCGGTCACATTTTTCATGGCCTTAGCCTGCACCTCCGCCAATAGTTCTGGGGCGTACATTTCGGCGATATATTCATAAAATGGGTAGTAGTCTTCCATCTTTTCCTCCAGATTTCCCGAATGAATGAGCGCGCGCACGTCCTCCTTTGACAGGGGCGTGCGCAGACTGCGCGCGTGTTCCTTGTAAAAATGCAGTAGCTGACGAACGAGGGCTCGATCGTCGTTTGTCCACTTGCGTTCGAGACGACCGAGCGGTTCGAACGCTTTCGGCGCATATTCGATTATCTCGGTTCCCTTACGCAGCGTCATGATCCCGAACACCGTCTCTAGTTCCGGCTTCTTAGGTAATTGACCAAGGAGTCTCAAACGCGTCATATTGACGACTTTGATCGGAAAGACCATTTTATACTCTTCAAACCCGTCCGCTAGCTTGAAGTAGTCGTGCCAAATTAAGTTCACAAACGAGTCGTCGGAACCGGTGTAAATCACGACGGGAATTGGCTGTGGGCTGGGGCGTCCGTCTTTGCTGGTCGAGCGTTCCGCCTCGCGTCGACAGAATTCGCCGACGTACGTTACGAGTTGCGCGGTCGTCGATTTATTGTCGCTGGGCAAGGCTTGAGCTTTATGCTCTAGTATGAGCGCGACTTTAACGCAATCGTCGCCTTCTCGCGTGGGGATCGTATAGATTAGGTCGGCGACGCGTTTCCTGAGCGTTTCGCTGTAGAATTCGCACTGCTCAATTTGCAATCGCTTCAGATCAAGCCGCTTGACCTTGTCCGGAAAGAGCTCGCGAACGAGCGCGATTGCGAGCCGCTTGCGCGAGAACGCCGCGTGGAACATTTCGTCGCTCGGCGTTTGTAACGGTTCGCCGCCTGCGCCGTTGTTCGACTGATTGTCGCACGGAACTTCGTTGGCGCCGAGCGGCGGCTTCGATCTTTTTGCCATGCATCATCTCCAAAATATAAGCTACGCCAGGGAGCGTGAACTACGTCAGGCGTATTATACCAAGATTTGGGGTGAAAGTAAACCTCTTGGGAGGTCGGCGCTCATATAGTCAACGATTTTTTTTGACAAGCGCGTGCGCCCTGATTATACTGAGATAGCGCGCTACTAAGTTGCGCGTATGCGGCGCGACGAGATGAGCTGCGACGCGCCCGATCGCCACACACCATGAGTAAACGGAACCTAATATGACGAACTATGCGCCTGGAACGCGTATTATTGTGCGCGACGAAGAATGGACGATCAAGAAGGTTGAGCGCAATAAATTGGGCAACGAGGCGCTCTACTGCTACGGCGTCTCGCCGCTCGTACGCAATCGAGACGCAATCTTTCTGACGGACTTGGAGTCGATCGCGGTCGTCGATCCGAGCGAGACCCGACTTGCGGTCGACGCCTCGCCTATGTTCGCGCGGTCGTTACTTTATATAGAGAGTCTATGGCGCCGTCAGATACCAACCGAACTCGCGCTGGTTGCCGGTTCGAACGCCGCGATGGATTATCTTCCGTACCAGCTTGAACCGGCGCAGATCGCGCTCAATTCCCCGCGTCAGCGGATACTCATTGCGGACGCGGTCGGACTCGGTAAGACGCTAGAGGCGGGCGTGGCGCTAAGCGAGTTAATCGCGCGCGGTAAGGGGCGGCGCATTCTCGTTGTGACGACGAAGAGTATGACCGCGCAGTTCCAGAAGGAGATGTGGACGCGCTTTACGATTCCGCTTGTGCGCCTCGATTCCAAGCGGATTCGCGATATTCGCGCGCAATTACCGTCCAATTACAATCCGTTCTCATACTACGACAAGACGATCGTCTCGATCGACACGCTCAAGCGCGACTTGGAATATCGCGTCCATCTTGAAAACTCGTACTGGGACGTCATCGTAATCGACGAGGCGCACAACGTCGCCGAGCGCGGCGGGCGCGAGGCGCAACGCGCGCGACTCGCCAAATTGCTCGCCGATCGTTCAGACGCTATGATCATGCTCTCCGCCACGCCTCACGACGGTCGCGCGAAAAGTTTTGCGTCTCTCATGAATATGCTCGATCCGACCGCGATCGCGGATCCGACGAACTACACGAAAGACGAAATTCGCGGACTGTGCGTACGGCGCTTTAAGAAGGACGTTAAATATCAGACGTCGGGCGCGTTTCTGGAGCGTCGCGTCGAATTGGAACGCAGTCGCGCGTCGGTAGAGGAGGAGCGCGCGTTCGACGTTTTTACGGGCATGGAACTGCGTATGGACGCGCAGCGCACGAGCGCGGACGGCGTAGGCATGCTCTTTAAGACGTCGTTGGAGAAGGCGCTTTTTTCGAGTCCTGCGGCGTGCGTTAAGAGTATCGACGAGCGCGTTAAGAAATTGGAGGCGCGCAAGGCGGATAAGGTTAAGCGCGGCGAAACGGACGAGAATGCGGAACAGGACCTTAAGGTTCTCTCGGAGTTTCGCGACGCTCTTACCGAGATAACGCCGCAAGTCTTTTCGCGCTATCAGCTTCTATTGCAACTCTTGAGGAACGCGGAATACGGCTGGAATCCTAGCGCTAAGAACGATCGAGTCGTCGTCTTTACGGAACGGATTGAAACGATGAAATTCCTTGCGGAGAATCTCCGTAAGGATCTCAAAATGTCGGAGGAGCAAGTTTGCACGATTTCAGGCGAGGACAAGGACGTCGACCAGCAGAAGATCGTTGACGATTTCGGACGGGACGAATCTCCTGTGCGGATACTCGTCGCGTCGGACGTTGCGTCTGAAGGCTTGAACCTTCATTATTTGTGCCATCGTCTGATACACTTCGACGTTCCGTGGTCGCTCATGGTCTTTCAGCAGCGCAACGGACGCGTCGATCGTTACGGTCAGACGCAACAGCCGGATATTCGGTATATGCTCGTCGAGAGCGAGAATAAGCGGATTCACGGCGATATGCGCATCTTTGAGATTCTCGTTAGGAAGGAGCAAGAGGCGCTCAAAAATATTGGCGATCCGGCTTTGCTCATGGGCAAGTTCAATATAGTCGACGAGGAACTGGTCGTTGCGGAAACGTTGGAGAATGGCGCGGACTCGGACGCGTTCAGCGACTCGCTCGACACGCGGCAGAAGGAGCTCGATCCGTTTGAGAGTATGTTTGCGGACGCGACGGCGGAGTCGACAAGCGCGGCGCCTTGCGAAATTAAAGAGCGCAAGACGCTCTTTTCCGAGTCCGCGTATATTAGGCGCGCCGCAGATTATCTTAACGGCGACGACGCGCCCAAGGAGATGAAAGACGACGCCTTTACCGCAGAGCCGCTCATGGCGATCAGCGGGGTCGAGCTTAGCGTGAACGCGAGTATGCGCGCGCGATTCGACGCCATTCTGCCAGACGAGGCGAAGCCGAGCGGCGGCAAACTGAAGCTCACGGACGATAAGAATCACATTATGAAGGAGATTAGGCGCAGTCTGCGCAAAGCGGCGGAAGACGCGGCTTGGCCGACTATCCATTATCTTTGGGCGTTGCATCCGATCTTTGACTGGCTCAACGAGAAATGCGCGTTGCTTTTCAATCGCGGAGAGGCGCCGATTCTAGCGCTGCCGAACAGCTTAGCGCCGGACGAGACGATCTTTCTCTTTTCCGCCGTGATTCCGAATTTGCGCTCGACCCCGTTGGTCGACGAATGGTTTGGACTTGAATATCGTTCCGGCGTATTCCAGGAGAAACTCGATATGAACGAGGTCGTTCAACGAGCGAAGTTGCGCGAGAAGCAGGCGAATCCCAACAAGATTCCGACCGGGCTCGTACCGCGCGCTCAAGCGCTTGTGCCGGACGCCGTCGAGCGCGCGCGAGCTTTTATGAGCGAGCGGTATCGCGAGTTTAACGCGGTTTTATCGGATCAGCGGGACGAGGAATTAGGCAAGTTGGCGGAGCTTGAAAAGAGACACAAGGCGTATCAGCGCGAGCTCTTTGACAAAGATCCTAAGAAGAAAGAGGAACACGAGCGCATGGTCGATCAGCTATTTGAAAAGTTTGTTGATTGGGCTAAGGAAACGCATACGATACAAGACGCGCCGCAGATTAAGGTCGTCGCGGTTCTCACGGGGGTTGAGCTATGAGTATGGATTTAACGGGCGTAACGAATCGCAACGAGTATTACACGAACCATTATTTGAACGCGATCTTTGAGGAGAACGCGTCGGAGGTTCTTAAACGGTGGCGAGCGTCGGCGCAGGAGAGCGGCGCTCGGACGCCCTATGCGCGGTTGCGCGGGTGCGCGCGGCTCTTTACGGCGTTGCGTTCAGGTCGCGCGCGCTCGCTGGAAGAGCGGCGCGAGTTTGCCGACGCGATTCTATCGGCGCTCGATTACGAGCCGCGCGCGCCGCGCGTCGTTGAATTGCAGGACGCCGATAAGACGCGCGTGCCGATTCTGCGCGAGTACGAGCGCGCGCCTGGAGCGCCGCACATTTGGCTTGCGCTCGTCAACGACGACGGCGAGGAGGTCGATCTTCTCGAGAGTCGGGTAATCGACGCGCGCGCGCACGAGGACGGCGGCTGCGACTCGCCCGCGCTCGACGCGGAACAGCTAGCGACTCGAATCTTCTTCGAACAGCCGAATCCACCGCGTTTTCTTCTCCTTTTAGGCGCGAGCCAGCTGGCGCTTTTGGATCGTCGCAAGTGGAATGAGAAACGGTACTTACAATTTGAACTGGACGAGATTTTCGGTCGCAACGAGGAGTCGACGTTCCAGGCGGTCGCGGTTTTACTGCATTACGAGAGTCTTGCGCCGAAAGAGGGAACGCCGCTACTCGACGAGTTGGACGCGAATTCACAGAAGCACGCGGCGGGAGTCTCGGAGGATCTCAAGTACGCGTTGCGCCGGTCGGTCGAACTGCTGGGCAACGAGGTTCTCTACGATCTCGCGCGCCAGGGCAAGAGTTACGCCGAGGTCGACGCGGGCGAACTGACGCTCGAATGCTTGCGCTATATGTACCGAATGTTGTTCGTCTTGTTTATCGAAGCGCGCCCGGAGCTGGGTTACGCGCCGATTTTGAATCCTGCGTACGCACGTGGATATTCTCTCGACGCGTTGCGGGACGTTGCGAGCGGCGCGCGCGAGAATGTGGAGGCGGTTGCGAACGGGTACTTTATCCAGGAGTCGCTTACTAAACTCTTCGATCTGATCTACAATGGCTATCCGAGTCGGGAAGAGGACGTTCTCACGTACTCTAAAGACGATAGTTTGCGCGATATGTTCGTGATAGCGCCGCTAAAGGCGCACGTCTTTGACCCTGAGCGCACGCCGACGATTAGTCGGGCAAGATTGCGTAATAAGGTCATGTTGCGCATAATCGAACTTATGAGCGTAACGCGCGAGTCTGGTAAGAAGAACGAGCGGCGCGGGCGCATTTCGTACGCTAATCTCGGTATTAACCAATTGGGTTCGGTTTACGAAGCGCTGTTGTCGTATCGCGGTTTTATCGCGCAGGAGAAGCTGTACGAAGTCAAGCGAGCGGGGGACAAGTTCAACGAGCTCGACGTCGGTTACTTTGTGCCGGAGCGCGAGTTAGAGCAGTATAGCGAGGAGGAGCGCGCGCGATACGAGAAGGACGACCCTCAGGGCGGCTATCGCGCGGGCGAGTTGCGATGTTACGAGCCGGGAACTTTCATCTATCGCATGGCGGGCAGGGAACGCGAGAAGTCGGCGTCCTATTACACGCCCGAAGTCCTAACGAAATGCTTAGTGCATTACGCGTTGGAGGAGCTTCTCAAGGACAAGACGGCGGACGAGATCCTCGATCTCACGATCTGCGAGCCGGCGATGGGTAGCGCCGCCTTCTTGAACGAAGCGGTTAATCAGCTCGCGGAAGCGTATCTGGAACGCAAGCAGCGCGAGACGGGGGAGTCGATCGACGCGAAAGATCGGCGGCGCGAGTTGCAGAAGGTCAAGATGTACATAGCCGATCGCAACGTCTACGGAATCGACTTGAACCCGGTCGCAGTCGAATTAGCGGAGGTCTCGCTATGGCTCAATACGATCTACGAGGGCGGCTTTGTCCCATGGTTCGGCACGCAACTGGTGAACGGCAACTCCCTCATTGGCGCGCGACGACAGGTCTATAAAACCGACGCGCTAACGACGAGTAAAAAAGACGCGAGATGGTATACAAAGGCGCCCGACCGGCTCCCCTTCGATAAGAAGCGAACGAAAAAGCAGATTTACCACTTCTTACTCGGCGATCCCGGTATGTGCGCCTATTCCGATAAGGCGATTAAAGCGCTCGAGCCGGAGAAGATCAAGGCGATGGCGGCGTGGAATAAGAAGTTTACCGAACGCTACGACGAGGACGATCTCGTTTCTCTCGAACGGCTCTCCGCCGTGATCGACGAGCTATGGCGTAAACAGATCGAACTGCGACGCGAAATCGAAGAGAAGACACGCGATCGGCTCTCCGTCTTCGGACGATCTGACCACGAGCGGGAGTTCCAGACTACTATTCGACAGAAGGACGAAATCCTAGCGAAGCTCTATAAAAGCGAGGATATGCTCAACGCCGGACCATACGCGCGACTAAAATTCGCTATGGACTACTGGTGTGCGCTATGGTTCTGGCCGATTGAATACGCTGAGCTACTACCGACGAGGAATGAGTTCATCTTTGATATGTCCCTCATTCTCGAAGGTACCGCTTCTACAGACGCTGTCAATAAGAAAGCGAGTCAACCTCTGTTATTTGGACTGACTGTAAAACAGGAGATGGCGTATGAAATTGAGAAACAGTTCAAAGACCTTGGCGAGGTCTGTCTTCCGGACTTACGTAGAAAATTTGAACGACTTGATCTCGCAGCGAAAATCGCGGAACGCAATAAATTCATGCATTGGGAGCTTGAATTCGCCGACGTCTTTCAGGCTCGGGGAGGGTTCGATCTTATTATTGGGAATCCGCCTTGGGTTAAGATTGAGTGGAATGAACAAGGAGTACTTTCCGAACGTTATCCTTTCTTCGTGATTCACAACCTTTCTGCTACAGAAACTGTTGAGCGTAGGAAACAAGCTTTACATGACGGATTTCTGAGAAATAATTACTTTACTGAGTACGAGACTCTTTCTGGCGAGCAGAGTTTTCTCAATGCCGACGAAAACTACCAAGAATTGAAGGGACAACAAACTAACTTATACAAGTGTTTTTTGCCGCAAGCATGGAACTTCAGTGGAAAAGATGGCGTAAGCGCTTTTATCCATCCTGATGGGGTCTATGACGACGCTAAAGGTGGTGCACTTCGAGAAATATTATTTGAGCGAGTTCGCAAACATTTCATGTTTGCGAACGAGCGAAAATTGTTTCGCGAAGTGCACCACCATACGACGTTCAGTTTGAACGTCTATGGTGGTCCACAAACGCCGTCTTTCGACAGCGTTAGTAATTTATATGATCCCGTAACGATACAGCAATGCTATGACGGGGACGCTTCGCTCCCCGTACCAGGTTTTAAAAATGAAAATGGTGATTGGAATTTGAAAGGGCATCCGCATAGGATCATTCATATCACGGAAAAGGATTTGAGTATTTTTTCGAGATTTCTTGATGACGAGTGTTTTTGGAAACAAGCCAGACTTCCAGTACTATACACATCTGAGGTAATAGAAGTATTAGAAAAGTTTGCTACTCAAAAGAGGAAGTTGTCTCAACTGAAAGAAGAGATTTTTATGTCAGTCTGTTGGGATGAAACGAACGATCAGAATCGTGGTATTATTGCTGCAGATAAACAAGGTAATTCAATAGTTGCTAATTTCCCCGATCGTATCAATGCATCTGTTTATTCTGCACCAAATATTGGTACATTAAACGCTTATGCAACAACTCCGCGAAGACTATATCGCATAAACAGTGATTATGATCGTATCGATCTGACAGAAATGCCTGACGACTACATCGTTCGCTGCAGATATTATCCAGGTTTATCTAATGATGATTATCTGAAGGAATTTCCTAACGTGCCCTGGGGAGGAAAGATTATTGATTACTATCGCATAATGAGTCGCGAATTCGTCGGATGTGACTCTGAACGCACATTGACATGCGCAATAGCCCCCCGGGCTATTGCGCATGTCAATGCAGTTTTTTCTGCATGCATAAAAAACTGCATGGACATGGTGTGCCTCGCCGGTTGCGAGGCAAGTCTACCGTACGACTTCTTCGTTCGATGTTTGGGAAAACGACACATCAACAAAGGCACCTACCAGTTGTTTCCGATATTTGAAGGAGAAAACAACTTACCGATAGTGTCTCGAACGCTATTAATGAACTGTCTAACAGTCTACTATCGCGATCTCTGGCACGACTGCTGGCGCGACGTCTATAAGGCAGACTCTTGGTCAAAAGACGATCCAAGATTAAAGCAGGAACGGTTCGCAAGTTTGTCAAAAGAATGGACTTGGAATACTCCATTGCGCACCGATTACGAACGCCGCCAAGCGCTAGTCGAGATAGACGTCTTAACGAGCATGACTCTGGGCATGACGTTGGAACAATTAAAGACGATCTACCGAATTCAATTCCGCGTTCTTCAGGATTACGAAGCAGACACCTGGTATGACGCGAACGGACGCATTGTTTTCACCAACAATCGTTCGCTGACGGACGTCGGCTACAAACGTCCCGAATGGGAAAAAATCAAAGACGCTCAAGCGGGCGAGCGTTTCACGCGCACGATAATGGACGACACGCTCCCCGGCGGACCCGTTGAGCGCACCATCGAATACGTAGCGCCCTTTGACCGTTGCGACCGCGAGCAGGATTACGAGATAGCGTGGCGCGTTTTTGCGGAGCGCGGGTATGATAAGAACTGATAATCAAGGAGCCAGTGATGAAACAAGACGACCTATCCAAGCTCACCGAAGAGGAGCAGAAACTTTACAGGGACGCTTATGACGCCGGTTACGGGGTCGGGTACGCGTACGGTTATGGGATCAGTTATTCCAACGGCGTTATGAAGGAGCGTCGCCGCTTCACGGCGCTGCTGACGGCGCTCAAAGAGCGTCTCGTCCCCGAGGGGAACGAGGAGCTTTTATTCAAGGCGATTGCCGATCCTGATCTTGCGTACTCGCTCGCTAAGGATTATTTCCCCGACGGAATCCCGGGCGAGAAATCGTCGCGTTCGTCCGAGCGATTCTAAGCGTAGGCAAATCGTAGCGGCATAATCCGCGCGACGATTTGCGGAAAGGAGACGAGATATGCTAGACACACTCAATAGTGATGAATTAGAACTTTATGAGGAAGGCTATTACGATGGCTATTCCCAGGGCAAGTCCGAGGCGGAAGCGATTGGATTCGAGCACGGCGTGCAGAATGAGCGCGCGAGCCTTTCCAAAATGCTAACGGCGCTTAAAGAGCGATTCTTCGCCGACAACAAATCGGAACTGTTTTATCCCGCGCTAGCCGATCCCCAATTTGCCCTTAAGCTTGCGGAAATCTACTTGTCCGAGGAAATTCCGGAAACGCTTGCGTCTGAATTAGCGCTCGCCGATCGCGATTCACCTGGAATGCGAGAACGAGGAGACGATTTGAATCCCACTGGCTTGCATGTGGGGGAAATGGAAATGTATCTCTTGGCGCGCGATCAAGAGCTAGGTCGGATCATGGATTTATTGCACGAGTTGAGAAAACGCCTGGAGCCCGAAGGGAAAATGGAATTATTCGAGCGCGCGTCAGCGGATCCCTACCTTGCCAACGCGCTTGCGGAAATATACTTGCCGAACGAAGAAGGACTCCTTACTATTCCCGCTATCGACGCGATTGACGAAAAGATCGCCAAGTTAAATAGTTGTCGCGAGCATTCGGAAGATCTCCGTTCTTTTCTCTTGTCGTTTTGCTGGTATGACATGGAGATTTACGCTACTGGCGCGAGTTGCGGGCGCGGTCGAGCTCTTTCGTACTTGCACAAGGAAATATGCACGAAAAGCTCGAGCTCGTCTGAAGAAGAATCGTAGCGCCGCCGCCCAATGTCGCTAGTCTTTATAATCAACGCCTAACAGGGAGAAAAGAATATGCTGCCAACAGTCTTAGCGGATCAACTCGCCGTCGGTCTGAGCGAATATGTTAAAACGACGTTCCCCATGACGAACGCGCCGTTTCGCGACTCGCTCGACTCGCTCGCCGACGCGTCCGGCGCATTCTACCGCGACCCGTATTTCGCGCTGCGTTTGCCATTTCGCACGGCGTCGTGCGAGCGCGACTGCTCCGATTTGTTTCGCGGCGCGCGCACGGAATTTCCGCCGTACGCGCACCAGCGTCGCGCGTTTGAAAGACTTGCGGGCGATAAGATGCGTTCGACGATTATCGCGACCGGCACCGGCTCCGGTAAGACCGAATGCTTTCTGTACCCGATTTTAGACTACTGCTATCGTCGAAGCGGCGAGCCTGGTATTAAGGCGCTGATTATCTACCCAATGAACGCGCTCGCGAACGACCAAGCGCGGCGTATTGCCGGATTGATCTATCGCAATCCGAACCTGCGCGGCAAAATTTCCGTTGGCATGTACGTCGGAGGCTTCGACAGTAAGGCGAGCGCCTGTATGACCGAGAACGGCGTGATTACCGACCGCGCGACCTTGCGCAACGCGCCTCCCGACATACTCCTCACGAACTTCAAAATGCTCGACTACCTGCTCATGCGCCCGGACGACGCGCAACTCTGGCGCGATAATCGACCGAATACGCTACGTTACGTCACGGTCGACGAACTGCACACGTTCGACGGCGCTCAGGGGTCCGATCTCGCGTGCCTACTGCGACGATTAAAAGCGAGATTGTGGACCCCTAAAAGCTTTCTGTGCTGTATTGGAACCTCGGCGACGCTCGGCGATAAGGACGAGAGCGATAAGATTCGAGAGTACGCGAACGCAATCTTCGGCGCTACCTTCGACGATGATTGCATTGTTACCGAAGATCGACTCAATCCGCAAGAGTTCTTTGCCAATACGACGGCGAACGATTTGACGATCCCGAACGCCGACGCGACAGCCGCCCTTAAAGCCGCTGTGCTCGAAAATGAGCCCGAACGCTACCTAGCGACCGCCGCGCGCGCTTGGCTCGACGGCGGCGACGATACGGTCGACGAAACCGCCGTTATGACCGACGAATTCCGACTCGAACTCGCGAATAAACTCATGAGTAATCAGAGCTTTCGCACGCTCGTCGAAGCGCTTGCGCACGGCTATCTGCAGCGCGGAGAACTCGTCGAGCGACTCGCCGACGCGCGCCCTGAACTTAACGCGCTGCCCGACGCGACGGTTGCGCTCGACGCTTTGCTCGCGCTCGTCTCGCACGCGCGCAACGGCGCGCCCGGGAAGTTGCGACCCTTCCTGAACGTGCAGGTGCAATTCTGGTTGCGCGAACTGCGACGTCTCGTTGGCAAAGTTGACGGCGGGAAGATCGAATACTGTCTCTCGGGCGATCTCAACGAGGTTCAAGCGCGCGAATACCTTCCGATCGTAAACTGTCGCGATTGCGGCGCGACCGGCTGGGCGACGATCGTTGACGAGAAAGGCGGGATCGCGCTCGGCGCGCTCGAGCCGTTTTATAATCTATACTTCAAATGCGACGATAAGATCCGTATGCTCTTTCCGAGCGCGCAAGAGAACCCGCCCGACGGTATGGCGGTCGCGCGCATTTGCCCGAAATGCATGACGCTCGAAGACGCGCGCTGCGCGAGCGCGTTGTGCGAAGAGTGCGGCTCGGAAACGATTAAGGTATTCTTTTCAAAAGACGGCAACGCGGTGAAGGATACGAACGAGCGCGGTCAGTACGCGTGTCCGTTCTGCGGCTCCAAGCGCGGGCTTGGTCTCATAGGTTTGCGTAGCGCGACGGCGATTAGCGTAACGCTTTCGCAACTCTTTGCTTCGAACTTCAACGACGATAAGAAGGCGCTGACTTTCTCGGATTCGGTTCAGGACGCCGCGCATCGCGCGGGCTTCTTTAACGCGCGCACGTGGCGTTTCGGTCTGCGCGCTGCGGTGGAGCATTTTGCGCTCAGTCATAGCGAATCGCTCGGCTCTTTCGACGAATTCGCGCGTCAGTTCGTAGCGACGCAGCGCGCGGAACGTTCTCCAGAAGATTTTCTCGGACTCTTTACGGCGCCGAACCTAACGTGGCTTCCCGCGTTCCAAAGAATGATAACCGAGCGTAAACTGTCGCTCGAACACAACGTGGAAGCGCAGAATCTCATGAAGGACGTCGAGACGCGCTTGCGGTACGAGATAGCGCTCGAATACGGTCTGACGAGTCAAATAGGCCGCACGCTGGAAAAGACGCTTAGTTCGTGCCTTGCGTTTCCTCGGGACGCGGTCGCCGAGATAGCGGGTCGGGTCCAGGAGCGCGCGCTCAACGAACTGGCGATTAAATCTTCGGAGAACGACGAGACCGAGCGTATCGGTTACGGCGCGCTTGTAATCGGCGCGCTCGATCTCATGCGGCGCAACGGCGCTATTTGGTTCCCGGAATTTTATAAGGCGTTCCTAGACCATGCGGGCGATAAGTTTCTATTGACGCAGAGTCATTTGCGCTGGACGCCCGGCGTCTCGCGACATAGCTTGCCGCGCTTTCTACAAGCTCGCAACTCGGCGCGCAAACCGGCGTTCGATCGCGTTACGACCGGTAAGTACGGGTTCTGGCTCGACGCGTGTTCCGGCGCGCTCTTTGAAGATCGCAACGCGCTCGCCGATATTCTCGTTGACGAACTTGTTCACAGCGGACTCGTCGTTAAGCTCGAATACGGCTATGGAATTCTTTACGCGCTCGACCCTGCTCGAATTGCCGTAACAACGAACGTCGCGCGTCTCAAGTGTCATGAGTGCGGTACCGAGCGGTTCTGCGGCGAAGCGAACCTCGACTTCTGGGACGGAGCTCCGTGTCCGCATTGCGGCGCCAAGAGACGACTACGCTCAGACGCGCCGAGCGAAGCGAACTATTACGGACGGCTCTTTCAGCGCGGCGCGCTCGAGCGTATTAACGCGCGAGAGCACACGGGCTTACTGCAACGTACGGCGCGCGAGGAATTGGAGAAGCGCTTTAAAGCGCCGCGGGACGAGACGCGCGTATGGGATCCGAACGTTCTTTCGTGCACGCCGACCCTTGAAATGGGGGTCGACGTGGGCGATCTCTCGTCGGTCGCGTTGTGCAGCGTGCCGCCGGGTCAAGCGCAGTTCCAGCAGCGAGTCGGGCGCGCCGGTCGTCGAGACGGCAACGCGCTGGCGCTCACCGTTGCGTCGGCGCGTCCGCACGACCATTATTTCTATTCAGAACCTCGCGAAATGCTCGAAGGCGAAGTTCGTCCGCCGCGCGTCTTTCTCAACGCGCCCGCCGTACTGGAACGTCAGTTCGTCGCCTTCTGTTTCGACAGCTGGGTCAAGGACGCCGCGACTGATATTTTCATTCCCAAGACGACGGGCGAGGTCGTGAGCAAACTTGAACCTTACGATCCGAGCGTCTTTCCGTATAATTTCCTTTCGTATGCGCAGAACAATCTTACGACCTTGCTCGATTACTTCTGCGAACAGTTTCAGACCGACTGGAACGAAACGTCGCGCGCGACTCTTGAACGGTTCGCGCGTGGGGACGGACTTGTAACGAGCCCTATGGCGACGCGCATTTTCCACGCGTTCGACGAATTGCGGCGCGAACGAGACGCGCTCGCGGAACATATTCAGACGCTCGACGTCATGATTAAGGAATTAAAGGAGAAGCCGAAGGACGCGTCCTTCGACGCTGAAATCAACGAACTATGTAATGAACGCGCGGCGCTGCGCAAAGCGCGCGACGGCGCTCTCGCGAAAAATATCTTTAACTTCCTATCCGACGAGGGACTCATTCCGAATTACACTTTCCCCGAACCGGGAGTCGCGCTTCGCGCCGTTCTCTATCGCAAGAAGGAGACGCAACCTCCGGTCGGCGAAAGTCAGTACGATTATACGACGTACGAGTATATGCGTAGCGCCTCGGCGGCTATTAGCGAATTTGCGCCCAATAATACGTTCTATGTCGACGGGCGTAAATTGTCGATCGATCAGCTCGATCTAACGAGCGCGCAGACGGAGAAATGGCGATTATGCCCTAACTGTTCGCACGCGGAATTGGAGTCGCCGTTGAGCGCGAAGGGTAGTTGTCCGAAGTGCGGCAGTCCGCTATGGTCCGACTCCGGGCAGGTTCGCAATCTTCTGAAGCCGAGTATGGTCTATTCGAATATGAAAGAGTCTGACAGTCAGATTACCGACGACGCAGACGATCGCGCGCACGTCTTCTACTTCAAGCAGTTGCTAGTCGACGTCGACGAAGCGAAGGATGTTACGAGCGCGTTTGAAATGCCAAATGCCGAGTTCAACTTCGGATATGAATTTGTCCGGAAAGCCGTCCTGCGCGAGGTTAATTTCGGTGAAAGCGACGTTGCCGGCGACAAGTTCGCCGTTTCGGGAATAGAGGCGCCGCGCAAAGGCTTTAAAGTGTGTCGTGGATGCGGTAAGATACAGCCCGACGGAAATAAGGAACAGCACGCGCTATTCTGTAAGTATCGGAATTCGAGCTTCTTTAAGAGCAAGAGTGATAATAAATTCGAAGAATGCCTCTTTCTGTATCGCGAGTTCTCGTCGGAAGCCTTGAGAATGCTGATTCCGGCAACCTCAATGGACGCGACGCGCGTCCGCACGGAATCGTTCGTCGCCGCTATTATGTTGGGACTTACGGAATTTTTCGGGAACGTCGACCATCTTCGCGCAACGATTTCAGAGGCGCCCGTAACGAACGCCGACTTCCGTAAGCGGTATCTCACGATCTACGATTCCGTACCCGGCGGCACGGGGTTTCTCAAGCAACTTGCCCAGGAGGAACTTTCGCTCGTCGACGTTCTTGAAAAGGCGCTCGCGAAATTGGAATCTTGCTCATGTAAAGAGGATCCGCAGAAGGACGGATGCTATCGCTGTCTCTACGCATATCGGCAGAGCGATCGAATCGGCTCAATTTCGCGCGCCGCCGCTATTCGTATGCTGCGCGCTATTCTCTCGGGCAAGGAGAATCGTCGCAAGATTAAGACGATCGTCGACATACCGGTTATAAGGCTTTTTGAAAGCGAGCTGGAAGCGCAGTTCATTGAGGCGCTCGCGCGAATGTCGCGCGCCGAACGCACGATCGTGGTAACAAAAGCTGTCGTAAACGGCAAAGAAGGCTTTACGCTCCAACTTGGCGACGCGCAATGGGAGATCGAGCCGCAAGTTACGCTCGGATTGTCCGACGGCGTCGCGCCTAATTCGCGTCCAGACTTCGTGATACGCCCGCTCGGTTCCAAAGACTCGCGACGATCGATCGCCGTCTTTCTCGACGGGTTCCAGTTCCATAGCGACTCTGTTGGCGAAGACGCGCTCAAACGGGAAGGAATCCGCCGCTCGGGTAAATACCGCGTCTGGTCCTTTACGTGGAAGGACGTTCAAACGGCGTTCAAAGCTCAAGACTCCTATCAGATTGAAACGCTTGAACGCAGTACGGCGCCGGGGGTTGCGTTCTATCAGAACAACCTTGACGCAACCCTCGACAAGACGTTCGAGCCTGCCAAGCTTTCGACTCTCGAACTCTTTATACGCTACCTTGCCGACCCGAACGCGGAAGAACTCTTTACAGGGTACGCGCGCGCTTACTCGTTCCTACCTTGCGATAAGAGTAAGGTCGGCGACAGCAATGCGTTCGACGCTTGGCATAACGACGTCGCGAAAATCGTTGACCAGACGCGAGTGGGGGAACTGACGTTTGAGGTAGGGAAGACTGTTTTTGGAAGCTGGCGTCCGCAGACTGACGGCGATTTTACAGCGCACGCCGGCTTATGCAAATCGGATCCCGCTCAAAGCGATTTGAGATTAACAGTTTGCGCCGTACTCGAGGACGATCCTAAGCTACGTTCGGAGGATTATCAGCGCGCTTGGAACGGATTCTGGCGGTACTTCAATCTCATGCAGTACAACGATCGGTTCGTCGCCGTTACCACAACTGGCGTGCAAAGCGGAATCTATTGGGCGCTCAAGAGTTGGACTGACTCCGCGGTCGACTCCGACCTATGCGGCGAGGAGAGCGTATGGCGCGAGATCGACGAGCTCGTCGACGACGCGACGGCGCGCGAGATCATCGCGAAATGTCGTGAGTTAGGACGAGCCGCGCCTGAGATTGGACTCGAGCTTACGGCGAACGGTCGCGTTGTTGCGACCCTTGAACTCGCATGGTCTGACGCGCGGTTAGGCTACATGACGCGCGAGCAGACAGAGGCGCGCTCACAAGCTGAAGCGTTGGGATGGCGCGTAGTTACGGAATTAACGGAATTTGAAAACGCGACCCTTTAAGGCGCGGCGAAGAGTGGAAAGGTTAGGGAATGTCGGAACAAATTAAAGTCGCGTTGTCGTCTGAGTTTCTGACCTCGGTGGCGAATTTGCCGCGCGACGTTCAGCAGCGCGTCGCCGTTTGGGCTAATCGGTTTAGGAACGCGCCGAAAACGCTAGCGTCGACGCTTACGGGGATTCCACACGCGCTTGACGCGAAGTTGGCGCTGGCGCGCGTTGACGACGACTGCGCGGTCGTAGTCGCGCGAGACGAATCAGGAACCGTTTATCTCGCGCTCTTCGTAGGACAAGTTGACGCGGCGCTCGCGTGGGGCGCGCGCAAACGTTGCGAAGTGAACGAGCGCACGGGCGCGCTACAGGTCTACGACGGAGCGCCTGACGTCGAAAAGAATCGCGGTCGTCGCGCGCGCGCGCTCTTTGCGCAATTGCCGGACGATTCGGCGCTCTCGCTCGGCGTGCCGCAAGAGCTACTGCCGCTCCTGCGCTCGCTTACGGACGCGAACGCGTTTGCGCGTCGTCGGGACGCTTTTCCACCCGACGCGGCCGAGGCGCTCGAATGGCTCTTGGAAGGCGAGGATCTAACGGAGGTTCTTAACGCGTACGGCGCGCACGATTCGAGCGCGCGATCACTTGCCGACGCGCTGTCGAGCGCGCGCACGCAGGCGTCCTTTACAGTTGTTCAAGGCGAGGACGAACTTTTGCGAATGATGACGGCGCCCCTTGAAAAGTGGCGCGTTTTTCTGCATCCGACGCAGCGTCGCGTTGTCGAGCGCAATTATTCGGGACCTGCGCTTGTTCTCGGGTGCGCCGGTTCGGGTAAGACGGTCGTCGCGTTGCATCGCGCGAAGCGTTTAGCGAGTATGTTGCGCGATCGTGAACGCATTCTCTTTACAACGTTTACAGCGAATCTTGCGACGGACATTCGCGCGCGTCTGCGCATGATATGTTCCGCCGAGGTTATGAAGCGAATTGAGGTCGTGCATTTCGACGCGTTGGTTGCGCAGTATTTACGAGAAAACGGTTATAAGTCGCAACTCGTTTACGGAGACGAGCTTGTTAAACTGTGGCAGGACGCGCGTAGCGAGGGCGACTTGAAGTGCGAGAGAACGGTCGAATTCTATATGGAGGAGTACGATCGCGTTATAGCGGCGCAGGAGGCTTTCACGCGCGAGAAATACTTTGCCGCGAGTCGCACCGGGCGCGGAACGGCGCTCGATCGTAAGAAACGCGCGCAAATCTGGAAGGTGATCGAAGCGTACCAGAGGATTATGAAGGAGCGCAATCGTCGCGATATCAATACGGCGGCGTACGAATGCCGCGCGCTCGCGTTGCGTCCGAACCAGACGCCGCGATTTCGACATATAATCGTCGACGAGGCGCAAGATCTGTCCCCGAACGCGTTTCGGCTACTGCGCGCGCTCGCCGGTCAGGAGCGTGAGAACGACGTCTTTATCGTCGGCGACTCGCGGCAGCGAATCTATAAGAATCGCGCGAATCTCTCGCAATGCGGCGTCAATATCCGCGGGCGAAGCTCGAGGTTGCGCGTGAACTACCGTACGACCGCTGAAACAAGGCGCGCCGCGCTCGCGCTCGTTACCGGTCTGACCTTCGACGATCTCGACGCCGCGCTCTATCCGGAAGAGAACTGCGTGTCGCTCACGCACGGCGAACCTCCGCAATGCCGTGTCTACGCGTCTGCGACCGCCGAGCTGGACGCGACGCTAGCCGAGATTCGCGCGCTCGTCGAAGCAGGAACTCCGACGCGCAATATATGCGTCGTCGCGAGAATAGGGCGGCTACTCGAACCTTACGCGCGCGAATTGAACGCCGCAGGGCTAGGGAGCTATCGAATTAAGGTCGAGCAGAGCGACGAGACGGCTTGCGACGGCGTGCGGCTTGCGACCCTGCATCGCGTTAAAGGACTCGAATTTCAGTACGTCTTTATTGTGAACGTCAATCGCGGGGTTGTGCCGCTGGACGCGGCGATCGATCGCTCCGATCCCGTGTGCTTACTCGAAAGCGAGACGTCAGAAAAATGCCTACTATATGTGGCTGTTACGCGAGCGCAGAAGCGCGCGTGGATTAGCGCAAACGGGTCGCCGTCAGAGTTGCTCGAAGCGCTGGGGCGGAAATAGCGCGCGAGTTTATCGCGTCGACTTGATAAGGACGTTGTTGAATAACTCAACTCGATCAAACCGAGCGCAAAAAATCCAGTTTTTGCCGCTTTTTAAACCCAATTATTCAACAACGCCCAACGTCGTCTATATCGTTGGCGTTTGCGCCAGGGGCTCTATTAGAACCGTGCAAATTTGTCGCACTACGGCGGCGCAACCGCCGAGCCGCGCGTAGAGGCGACGCAAGAAAGCGAACGGCAGTAGCAGAGAACCCCCGACCGCGCCGTCTAGCGTAAGAGTTTCATCGGATATGAAGCCCCCTTACGGAGACGCCGTTTTGCAATAAATTGCGCAATCCTTTACACGGACGCGATTCGCGCGCTTACGAGAAGAGCGCGTCGACGAACGCGTTCGGCTCGAAGACGTCGAAATCGTTCTCCGATTCGCCGAGTCCGATATACTTAACGGGCAGTCCGATCTGCTGTCGAATTGCGACGGCGACGCCGCCTTTGGCGGTTCCGTCAAGCTTGGTTAGCACGACGCCGGTGCAATCGACTGCTTCCGAGAACTTTTGCGCTTGGCTCAGACCGTTCTGCCCGGTCGTCGCGTCGAGTACCAAAAAGGTCTCGTGCGGCGCGTCCGGAATCTGTTTCGCGACAACGCGCTTGATCTTTTCCAACTCGTTCATGAGATTCTTCTGCGTCTGTAGGCGTCCCGCCGTGTCGATTATACACAGGTCGGCGTTCGTCTCCAGCGCGCGCGCAACCGTTTTGTGCGCTACGCTCGCAGGATCGCTCTGCGGCGGACCATAGACGATTTCGACTCCCAATCGTCCCGCCCAGATCTTAAGTTGATCGACCGCCGCCGCGCGGAACGTGTCGGCCGCGCCCAGAACGACCGTATTGCCCAAATCCTTCGTCGCTTTCGTGAGCTTGGCTATACTAGTCGTCTTACCGGAGCCGTTCACGCCGCAGAAGAGTATTACGGTCGGACCCGACTGCGCGAAGCGAATCGGCGGCTCGTCTTGCGCCATGAGCGACTTGAGCTTCGTCTTAATGAGCTCAAGGATATCCTCTTTCTTAACGACTCGACCTCGGAACTGCTCCTGTATCTCGGCGGCGACCGCCTTTGCGGCGACGACGCCCATATCGGTTCGGACGAGCGTTTCTACGAGATCGTCGAGAAACTCCGCGTCGACGAGCCGACCGTCCGATTTAAAGAGATCGCGCACGTCCGTCTGCAAGACTTGCACCGTTCGTCCAAGTCCCTTTTTAATTTTATCCAGCAGTCCCATAATACCGTGCTCCTTTTGTTAAGCGTTCCGTTCTTCGCTCGAGTCTCGCGTCGCGCCGTCATTCTCAAATGATTGCGACTCGACCTGCTTACCCTTATCGAGATGATCGAGCACGCCGTTGAGGAACGCCGCCGAGCCAACGTCGCCGAACTTTTTACCAAGCTCCATCGCCTGCGAAATAACGACCGGCTTCGGCGTCTTAATGTATGTCAGTTCGTAGGCCGCCAGGCGCAGAATACTGCGGTCGACGAGCATAGTTCGCGCGAGCGTGCGACGCTTGTCAAACGCGTTGTTGAGCGCTTCGTCTATTTCGACCTTGCGAAATACGACGCCGTCGTACAGCTTCTTAGCGAATTCGAGCGCCTTGCGACGATCGGAGTCGGTAAGCGGTTCAATTTCTGATTCGTCGTATAGGTCGAGCTCCGTCTGCCAATCAGGCGCGCTCGTTGGGTTAAGTTCCAGCTGATGTAGCGCCTGGAACGCGAGCGCTCGACCTATTGTGCGCAGTCGGAATATGTTGGATTGACCGTCTTTTTTCATAATGCGTGTCTCTTAATGTAACGCTACGGCGCGCGCCGAGCGCGGCGCGAGCGCCTTCTAACCAATAGCGCGCTATTTCTTGTGTTTCTTATCGCGATTCTTTTTGAAAGAGCGGTCGCCGGAATTGGGCTTCTTACCGAATTTCGCGTCCTTATCGACTCGGCGCTTCTGGCGCTCGCCGCTTGCGTCGCCGCGTTCATGACCAGGGTGTTTACCGTCGCGCTCGAGTTTATTCATACCGCGACGAATCAACCAGTCCATATCGCCGTCGTCGTCGAGATCGACGAGCTCGTCCGGCTCAACGTCGACCGTTTCAAATTCGCCGCGCATATAGCGTTCGGAATTACGCGCGAGCGATTCGAATTCGCTTGAATCGATTTCAAGGTTCAATTCGGGTAATTTTCCGAATAGATCAAGCATTTCGAGCGCGACTTCAGCCGCTTCCGCGCCCTTATTGCCCGGCTGCTCGCCGAGCGTCTTGTCCTTGCCGACCTCTTGACCGCCGCTTCGCGCTATCGCCTGCTCGACCGTCGTGCAGGTGAGTAGTCCAAAGACGACCGGCAGACAGTATTCCGCGCCAATTCGCGCGAGTTGATGACTCACCGCGCTATTAATGTACTCGTCGTGCGGCGTCTCGCCTTTAATAACGCAGCCGAGGCAAATAATGGCGGCGTACTCTTCGTCCTGAGCGAAACGTTCCGCGAGCGTCGGAAGTTCAAACGCGCCCGGTACGCGCACGACGTCTATATTGTCCTCCGGAAACATATGCTCGCGCAATTTGCCGAGCGCGCCCTGGAGCAGATTTTCCGTAATCGTTTTATTAAATTTCGAGACGATAATCGCGAGTCTCCCGACTTCGCCGGGCGAACAGACGTAGCCTTCGTATTCTGTCATTTTGATTATTCCTAGTTTTCTACTTCACGCTCTCGTTTGCGGCGTCTAAGACCTCGCGCCGCAAGCGAGCCGCGCATGAATGGACGAACGGGTCTTTCCTTTATTCAGGTCAACGCCGTATCATTGTAATGTAAAACGCGGAAATAACAAGAGGCGCGCGCCGGCTACTTCGCGATCGCGTCGTTCTCTTGAATCAGCGCAATTGCGCGCAAGACGCTGGCGACCTGCTCGGACATATTGGACTCGTCGCGATCGGCGTCGATTATGAAGTCTGCGCGCGCCTTTTTTTCTGCAATTGGCGTCTGAGCGCGTTCGCGCTTTTCAAGTTCGTCTTCTGCCCATCCACGCTCCCTTGCGCGCCGCTTGCGCGTTGTTTCGCTAGCGTCGACGTATACGACGTAATCGACGAACGCGTCCCAGCCCGCTTCGAAGAGCAACGGCGCGTCGAGTACGAGAACGCGCGCGTGCGATTGCGCGGCGACCTCGTCGCGCCAGCGCTGAAAGCGTTCGGCGATCGGGTCGCGCAGAATTGCGTTGAGACGCGCTAGCGCCTGCGCGCCTTGTTCGCTCGGCTCGAAGACGAGTTCGGCTAGTTTGGCTAAGACTACTCGCCCAGAATCGTCGATAACGTCCGGGCGCCATTCTCGGAGACGTTCAACGACGTCTGCGCGTTCGTACGTTTTTTTCGCTTCCTGATCCGCGTTGAACGCGAGCGCTCCTTGACGAACGAATTCTCGCGTTGCGAAACTTTTACCGGCGCCAATTCCGCCGACGAGCCCTAGCGCGACGGAGCGCGCGTTCTTTTGCCAGTTCATATCATCCTCCGCGCGCCGCAAATTGCACGCGGCGCCAACGCCTTTATTATCGCGACTAGCGTTCGTTCGACAAGCGCCGCGTCGCGTATTTTCATAATGATCGGAGGTTGCGATTAGTCTTTCGGTCAATTGACGCCGCGCAAAAGTGCGCTACAATCATTAATTCAGCGGAGCGTAGTAAGCGCGTAACCGATAGCGCCGCGCCGCAGGGTCTCGCGTAGGTTTTTACCACAAGGGTTAGCAATGAAACACACCGATATATACGACGTATTAAACGACGCGTCCTACCTCAACCAATCGACTACCGTTTGCGGTTGGGTGCGGACGTCTCGCGATTCCAAAAGCGTGGCCTTTATTGAGCTCAACGACGGGACGTCGCACGCGCGTCTGCAGATCGTGCTTAATAAAGAGAAATTCCCAGAACCAGCGCCCTTTTTGAAGTTGGGTTCGTCGTTGCGCGTCGTCGGTCAAGTCGTTCCTTCTCAAGGCAAGAACGGCGGGGTCGAAATGGAAGCGGAGACAATCGAGGTAATCGGCGATTGTCCAGCCGAGTATCCGTTGCAGAAGAAGCGGCACACGCTCGAATTTTTGCGTACGATCCCGCACCTACGATTGCGCTCAAATACGTTCAACGCGGTCTTTCGCGTTCGTTCCGTACTTGCGGCGGCGATTCACGAGTATTTCCAGGCGCGCCGTTACGTGTACGTGCACACGCCGCTTATAACCGCGAGCGATTGCGAAGGCGCGGGCGAAATGTTTCGCGTTACGACCCGAGCCTGGAACTGCGACGCGAAGTCTGAACAAGAGTACTACGCCGACGACTTCTTCGGTCAGAAGGCGGGACTGAGCGTCTCGGGTCAGTTGGAAGGCGAAATGGCGGCGATGGCGTTCGGTAAGATCTACACGTTCGGACCGAGTTTTCGCGCGGAATGTAGCAATACGCCGCGGCACGTCGCGGAATTCTGGCACGTCGAGCCGGAAATCGCGTTCGCGGAATTGCCGGAAGTTATCGAGGTTGTCGAGGAGATGATCAAGTACGTCGTCTCCGCCGCGCTTGAGAGGTGCCCGACGGAACTTGAGTTCTTTCAAAAGAACTTTGAGTCCGGGCTTATTGCGAAGTTGCAGCATTTGGTCGACGAGAAATTCGGAGTCGTTACTTACACGGAAGCGATCAAAATTCTGCAACAGGCGGACGCGAAGTTCCAGTATCCCGTCGATTGGGGCTGCGATCTTCAGACGGAGCACGAGCGCTACCTTTCGGAAACGGCGTTCAAGAAGCCCGTCTTTGTTACAGACTATCCGAAGGAAATTAAGTCGTTCTACATGAAGCAGAACGACGACGGCAAGACGGTCGCAGCGACGGATCTGCTAGCGCCCGGCGTTGGCGAGATTATTGGCGGTAGCGAGCGTGAAGCGAATCTCGATAAATTGCTCGCGGCTATGAAAGAGCGCAATATGACGACGGAAGAATACGAGCAGTACATCGATCTTCGTCGTTTCGGTAGCGTGCCGCACGGCGGTTTCGGTCTAGGATTCGAACGCCTCATCATGTACGTAACAGGAATCGACAATATCCGCGACGTTATCCTGTTCCCTCGCGTAGTGAATAAGATTTACTAATTCCGAGCGAATCGAATTGAGTTTCACGAGAATTTTCGCCGATGAAGCGCGCGTCGTTTTATCGGCGATTTCTTTTCGCAACGCTCAGACGGTTGCTTTTCTGTAAACGAAATCGGCGCGTCTTGCAATTGCAAAAAATTTTGCGACAATATCGTCGTTGTATTGTATTACCCTTCGCTTGCCGATCGGCGAGCGACGAATTATATAAGGACTTTATTATATGGCGACAGACAAGACCTCGGCGCTCGTCTTGCGCAGCTCCTTTGTAGCGGCGCTCGGCGGATTGCTTTTCGGCTTCGACACGGCGGTTATTTCCGGTACCACAGACTCCCTTGAGCGCGTGTTTGCGCTTAACGAGTGGCAACTCGGCTTTACGGTTGCTAGCGCGCTGATCGGTACGATTCTCGGCGCGGCGACGATACAATTTCCGTCGAATAAGTATGGACGCAAGCCGACGCTCATTATGATTGCGCTCTTATACTTGATTTCTGCGATCGGCAGCGCGTTTCCCTGGGACTGGTACTCTTTTCTTTTCTTCCGATTTTTGGGCGGAATAGGAGTCGGGGGCGCGTCTGTAGTCTCGCCGCTGTACACAGCGGAAATAGCGCCCCCTAAACGTCGCGGGTTCCTTGTGGCGCTAACGCAGTTTAATATCGTTCTTGGTATTCTTGTCGCGTATTTGAGCAACTACGCGATCGTTGCTTGCGATTTAGGGGATAATTCGTGGCGCTGGATGTTCGGCGTGGAAGCGATACCAGCTTTTGTTTTCCTTGTCGCGTTGCTTGCCAACCCCGAAAGTCCAAGGTGGTTGACGGCGCAGGGTCGTACAGAGGACGCGCGCCGACTCCTCGCGCGGCTCGTGCTCGACGAGCGCGCCGCAGACGAGGAATTGATCGCCATTCAAGACTCGCTCGAGAAAGAGCGAACGGCTGGTAAAGAACGGCTCTTCTGTAAGCGCTATCGCAAACCGATCCTCTTGGCGATCGCAATCGCGGCGTTCAATCAGTTGAGCGGTATTAACACGATTATGTATTATGCGCCGACCGTCTTCAGAATGGCGGGAGCTAGCCAACAGACGGCAATGTTCTTTCCGGCGATTATTGGTCTGACGAACTTGGTCTTTACCATGCTCGCGCTATTCTGTATCGATCGATTCGGTCGTAAGAAGCTTATGTATGTCGGATCGATCGGTTATATAACGAGCCTTATCTTCGTCGGATTCATGTTCACGAAGTATTCGACAGAATTCGGCGAGTCAATTAAGCGCTTGGAGGCTGAGAGTCAAGCGGCGGCGGTTGCGTCCGAGAATCCTGAGACTCAGACTCTCGACGTCGCGTCTGCAACGACTACCGCCTCCGCGCTTGACCCGACGCGCGAGCCGACCTTAGAGAGCGTCGAGACTCCGATCGCGTTCGACGGCTCGATGGCGAGTCAGATAGTCGAGGATGACGCGAACGCCGCCGAGTCGGCGTCGAGCGCTGTTCCGCAAGCTGGTATTCTAGGCGTTCTCGCCGGACTTATGGTCTTTATTATGGCGCACGCTTTTGGTCAGGGCGCCTGTATATGGGTTTTTATTAGCGAAATCTTTCCGAACGGCGTTAGAGCGCAGGGCAACGCGCTAGGATGCTTTACGCACTGGATTCTAAACGCTGTGATAGCGCAACTATTCCCACCGTTCCTCAAAATAGTCGGACCTGCTGCTATCTTCTATACGTTTGCGGGCTTTATGATCCTTCAGCTCGTATGGGTTGCGAAGGAGATGCCCGAGACGAAGGGCGTGCCCCTTGAGGACATGATGAAGAAACTTGGCGTAGACGCGGCGGAATGACGCGTCTCGGATTGATTGAACGATAATTGAGCGAGAGGTCGCGCGCTGGCGTGCGACTTCTCGTAGCGTAGTTTACTTTTGGCTTTTTAATAGGAAGGAAATGGAGTATGTCGTTCCGACAAAGCGCTGGCGACGAGTTCCAAGTGCGACCAGGTTTTAAAAAACGCATCGACGCCATTCGAGCAAATTATTTTTCGCGCGATCCCAACCTCTGGCCGTTCTATCGCGATCCCGGAATGGCGCGCTATCTCCAACTTGTAGGGATTCCGAAGACTCAAGACGAGTTGCTTGCCGACTATCCGAATGGCGCCGCGCTACGCGAACGACTGCAAACCGACTCCGCTATCCCTGCGACAATGCGCGCGCCAGGCGAGATCGAACCGACGCTGCTGTACGCCGCCGCGACCTCCAAGCAGTGGAATAACCCTGCAAGCGCGGAAAACGTCGTAACGCTACCTTGCGATCCCGCGATTTACGGCGCGCTACTCGGTATAACGACGAACGCGAACCTCGTGTGTCGCGAGTACAGCGAGTCGGCGGAGGATCTCGAAAAGCTGATAGTGCGCAGGATAGCGAAAATGGTAGGGTACGACGTCGCGCGCGCGGATGGAATCTTTACGCAGGGCGGCACGTTCTGCAATATGTACGGGTATCTTTTTGGAATCCGCAAATCGCTGAAGAACTCGATTAAGAACGGTTTCGATAAGACAAACAACTATCGTTTCATCTGTTCGCAGGGCGGACACTATTCTAACAATACGGCGCTCGCCGTTCTAGGCGCGAATATCGAGGAGAAGAACCTCAAGATTAAGATGGACGCGGAGAATCGCGTTGACTTGCGCGATTTGGAAGAGAAGCTCGTCGCCTGCTTCCGGTTGAATTGCGCCGTGCCGACCATTATGCTCACGATGGGCACGACGGACACGTTTGGCGTCGACTGCGTTAAGCCGACGCGCGATCTGGTCGATCGATTGTGTCGCGAATTTGAGGTCGAGACTCCGCCGCATATTCATGTCGACTCCGCCGTCGGTTGGGCGATTCTCTTTTTCCTGGACTACGATTTCGACGCGAACCCACTGGAGATTAACGACGCGACGATCGTCGGGTTGCGCCGACACGTCGAACTCTTCCGGCAATTGAAGTACGCAGACTCCTTTGCCGTCGATTTCCATAAGTGGGGCTACGCGCCGTATCCCTCGAGTCTCGTTATGGTGAAGGATCGTTCGTCTTTTAAAGCGCTTGAACACGATCCCGAGCAGTTCAGCTATTTCGAGCGCGGTCAATCTGAGCGCGCACATTTGCAGAGTACGATCGAATCTTCGCGCAACGCGTCCGGCGTCTTTGCTGCGTACGCGGCGCTCGAATACCTTGGAAAAGAGGGCTACCAAACGCTCGTTGCGCACTCGTTGCAGAACGCTTCGTACTTCTGCAAGCGTCTTTCTGGGGTTCCGGGCGCAACGTTGCTCGCTCCGCACAACGACGGACCATGCGTAACGTTTCGTCTTTACGATCCTAGTAAAGTCAGTTCGCCTGAGGACGAGCTTGCCTTTGAATTGCGCTGCGGCGCTCGCGTGGAAAATAGCGATCGGTTAGCGGCGAATACGGCGTACCATCGCGCGGACTTTCTTGAGCGCGGCAAGTCGACGCTGTACACGAACTGGGTCGAATACGCAGCGCATACCGATTACGACGAGCACAACGCGTGCGCGCGCATTCCGGGCGAGAAGGCTGTCTTCTTTAATCCGCTGATCGATACCGGACGTCTCGACGCGTTCTTTAATTTACTCATTGAACGTCAGAATAGGAGGCGAGTGTGACGGATTGTCGTTTTGTTCAGGTTCAAACCACCTTCGCGGACGTAGCCGCCGCGCGCGAAGTCGCGCGTATGCTCGTTGAGTCGCGACTCGTCGCTTGCGCGCAGATTATACCGTCGATCGAAAGCTACTACTCGTGGAACGGCGAGCAATGTTGCGACACAGAAGCGGCGCTGTTATGCAAGACGCGCGCAAGCCTCTTTTCTACGTTGCGCGCTGTGATTGTCGCGCGCCATCAGTACGAATGTCCGCAGATTGTCGGTACGCCGCTAGAATATCTTTCGCCAGATTATGAAGCGTGGCTCGACGAGCAACTGCAAGGTAAAACTACGGGAGGATGATATGACGCTAATTCTGCGCAACGCGCAAGCGTCGCTCGCACTCCGCGCGCTCGCTCTTATTTCCGCGACGCTCTGCGCGGGCGTCTTACTTCTCAACACCGCTAATCTCGCGGCGTTTGAGGATACGAAACCGGTCGCGAGCGGAGAGGAGATCGTCTTCGACGACGACACAGTTGAGCCGAGCGCGCCGCTAGAAGCGGAGCGCGGTCTGAAGGTTGTTAGGCGTGTTCCTCATGGACTGCTCGCTCGTTTGGACGGCGCGTGCAATGTGCTCTTCCTGGAAGGTTCGGCGACAGAAATGGGCGCCGCGCACGGCGCGCTTATGGCGGACGCGATCCATGCGATGCGCGATCGAATCTATGCAGCGGGCGTAGCGGCGTCGGTTGCGAAGAAACTCGATTTCTTTGCGAAGACGGACGAAGCGATCGCGCGCACGCGTCCGTTTGCACCGTCTCGCTTTTACGCGGAGATCCACGCGCTCGCGTCGGCGTCCGGACTAACGAATCAAGAGGCTGAACGACTCAATAATTTCATGGAGCTTTTCCATTGTAGCGGCGTTGCTGCGCGCGGTACGGCGACGCGGGACGGTCGTGTTTTGCACGTTCGCGTTTTGGACTATGCGCGCGATATTGGGTTGCAGGAGTATTCGACGATCATCGTGTCCCGTCCTGTCGGCTACCACGCCTGGCTTAGCGTATCGTACGCGGGCTTTGTCGGTACGGTAACGGCGATGAATGAGACGGGATTAACGATTGGCGAAATGGGCGGCGGCGGCGAAGGCAAGTGGGACGGCCTTGCAATGTCGTTCCTTATGCGCCGCGTTGTCGAAGAGTGCAGTACGGTCGACGAGGCGATTGCGCTTATGAAGTCGACGCCGCTCACGTGCGATTATTACTACGTTCTTTCAGACGCGCAGGGCGAAATAGCGGCGGTTGCGGCGATCGCAGAGTCGGACAATCCAGTCGAGGTTCTGCGCGCAGGCGAGTCGCATCCATTGCTGCCAGGCGCGGTGGAAGACGTGGCGTATATTTCAGCGGGCTCGCGCGCGGAAGCGCTTTACGAACGCTTGAAGAACGCGCGCGGTCGACTCGACGTTGAGTCTTTTATGGAGATTATTAAGCGCCCGGTCGCGATGAATTCCAATCTTCACGACGCGATCTTTGCGCCGGAAACACTCGACGTATGGCGCGCGGAGGCGGGAGCGGCGACCCCCGCGTGCGACGAGCCGTATTATCACATTAATTTGCGCGAGGCGCTCGAATTCTATGATAGCGAACGTGAGCGCTAGTCGAGAAATCGATACTTTTTAAAAAAAAGCTGCTCGGCGCGCTTGATTTTGTCGTTGTGAGTCGTTATAAAATTGATAGTTCATGCGCGGCGAATAGCTTCGTAATAAGCGCCGCTCGCCGATCAAAACAGTACGAAATAGGAGAACATCACAATGAATAGACGCGATTTCTTTGGCGCTAGCGCCGCAATGGGGCTCGGACTGACCACCGCTGCTTCCACGTCCTTTGCCACACAGACGACGGAAGAAATGGACAAACGTGCGGAAGCGAAACTGCGCATTTCGAGCCAACTTGGTCCGGCTCCTGGCAACTCGCTCGAAGAGAAGCTCGAAAAGATGAAGAAGTACGGCTGCGACGCGGTAGAATACCACGGCGATTGCGTCGGCAAGGGCAAGGAAATGCGTAAGAAGGCGGAAGACGCCGGACTCGAAGTTTCCGTTATCTGCTGGGGCTCGCATAACGGTGATCTCTGCTCGGACGACGTCTCGAAGCGTCAGCCTGGAATCGACGATCTTAAGAAAGCGCTTGAAACGGCAGGCGAACTGGGCGCGTACGGCGTTATTTACGTTCCCGCGTTTAACGGTCAGACGAAGCTTAATAACTACGAGATCCGTCAGCGTCTCATGGAATTCATGCCCGATGTGGCGAAATTCGCGAACGAATGCGGTACGAGCGTTATTCTTGAGCCGCTTTGCCGGATGGAAGCGTTCTTCCTGCGCCAGGTAGCGGACGGCGCTTCGATTTCGCGCGACGTGTTGCGCGCCGCTAAGATCGACGACGGAATCGGCGTTATGGGCGATTTCTATCATATGGACACGGAAGAAACGAGTCAAATGGGCGCCTTTATTTCCGCCGGTTCGCTTCTGAAGCACGTGCACCTTGCCGGAGGCGTCGAAAATCCGCGCCGCACATACCCGGGCGAGAACAGCATGACGTTCGTCGACGGTTTCCGCGGTCTGAAGTACATCGGCTACAATAAATTCTGCTCCTTTGAGTGCGGTTGTGCGGGCGAGGACAAGGAGAAGGCGTTCGCGCAGTCGATTCAGTTCTTGCGCGATCAGTGGGCTGAAGCGTAATTCATTTTTTGACTGAGCGTCAAGTTGTCGAATCATAGCGTCGCCGTCTGATCTTTTTCAGCGGCGACGTTTTTGCTAACCATGGCGTAGAGGAAACTTGCGACGTTCGATTTGTATATAAAATTTGCTATTTTACCTAGATTCCGCTTATTTTCTGGTCGGGCTATTGACAAAACGACATTTTTTGAGAAACTAGAGGGATAGACGACGCTCGAAATTCGAGGCGTCGCGCGTCGAGCGGCGTGCGCTTGGCGTTAAGCTTTGACGTGTCGAGAGCTTGAGGCGATTTATGTGCGCATCATCTGATGATCGAGAAACATCAGACGCAGACGATCGTTCGCCGATCGCCAAAGGATTCGCGCTGGCGTCGTCCGTCCTGGCGAACGCGATTTTCGTCGCGCTGGCGGTCGGCGCAGGTTATGCGCTTGACGTGGCGTACGAGCAGATTCGCCCCTGGGGTATGGTTGTGTGCGCGTTGATTGGCGTCGCCTTCTTTACCGTTGGGGTCGTCTCGACGGTTAAACGTTTCGAAGAACGTTAGCGTAGGAGTGAGCGTATGACGCGCGCGGTGGCGTACGTTGCCTATTCGTCCCTTGTTGGAGGTTTGATAGCGTATTTTTCACGCACGATTGCGTCGAGCGCGTTCGACGCGCTTGTTGCCGCGATATTCTCGTGCATATCGTGCGGCGCGTTGGCTTTTGCTTTTCAGACGACGGCGCGTCGTCGTCGCTGGGGCTTTTTAGCGGAATACTTGCTCGGAATGCTGGGACGCACCGGCGGTCCGAGTTGCGTTGCGTTGGTTTGCGCGACGACTCTCGATGAGTCGGCGCGCGCGGTCGTCTTGCGAATCTTTGCGTTTTATGCGTTGACCGCGCCCTTGCACGTGTGGTTGACGCTTGCGTTTGCGCGTGCGGACGCGAACGGAGCGGCATAATGAACTTTTCTCGCGTCGACGATCGAGGCGAGACGTTAGGTTTCCTTTGAGGTTGCGATTTATGAGCGGCGAATTGGTTAATATGGCGGAGTTGTCGCGACACGTGTCCGACGGTTCCGAATACCATCTTCCGCAATTTTTAGGCAGTCACCTTGAACTCCCGACAATTTGCGGCGTGCAGCTGACGCGGTTCATGGTCGTCGAACTTGCGGTCGCGCTCTTGATGATATTGCTGTTCGTGCCGCTTGCGTGGAAAATGAAGAGCGGTAAACCGCTTCGCGGGCGGTTCTGGAATTTGCTCGAGGTCTTTCTTCTGTACCTTCGTAACGAGGTGATCGTTCCTTCGATCGGCAAGAAGGATGCGGATCGTTTTACGCCTTATCTTTGGACGCTTTTCTTCTTCATATTATTCTGTAATATTTGCGGTCTGATTCCGTGGTTTGGCGCTTCTCCGACGGGCGCGCTTGCGACGACGGCGGTACTTGCGCTCACGACGTTTGGGGTACTTGTCGGCTCGGGAATGAAGAAGTTTGGCGTCGCCGGATTCTGGAAGGGTCAGGTTCCTAGTATGGATCTTCCGGTAGCGCTTGCGATCTTTTTGAAGCCGATGCTCTTTGTAATTGAGGTCGTCGGTCTTGTAATTAAGCATGTGGTGTTGGCGGTTCGTCTTTTAGCGAATATGTTTGCCGGGCACCTTGTGCTTGCCGTCTTACTCGGCTTTATAGCGGCGACGGCGGACAAGCTGATTCTTTGGCTCGGCGTAACGTTCGCTAGCGTTTTCATTTCGCTCGCTTTGAACGTGTTGGAGCTTTTCGTCGCGTTCCTTCAGGCGTATATCTTTACGTTCCTTGCCGCGATTTTTATCGGCATGGCGCAACATCAGCATTGACGCCGCTCGACTGGTTGACGGCGATAAACGAATAACGCGTCGCTCGATTTCGAGCGCGCAAATGATAATAACGTCCTTTACGCGCGCCGGTTTGGTGGGCGCGTTGAGATCACACCCTAGCGGTTAGGAGATATATTCGTGAATAAGTTTGGTAATGTTTTGACGGTTCTGTTACTGTTTGCGTTCGTTTGCGCGCCGATCATCGTGTTAGGTCAGGAGACCTCGGCTAGCGCGCCGGAAGCGGCTGCGACTGCTACGACTGCGCCGGAAGCGGCGACGCCTGCGGCGACTGCCGTTGTCGATCTCACGCCTCTGTACGGTATCGGCGCGGGACTTGTGCTTATCGGCGCAGCGCTTGGAATTGCGCGAATTGGCGCAACGAGCGTTGAAGGAATGGCGCGCCAGCCAGAAGTCGCCGGTAAAATTCAGACCGCGATGATTATTTCTGCGGCGCTCATCGAAGGCGTTACCTTCTTCGCGCTCATTGTGTGTATGCTGAAGTAAGAGTACTTTTGCACATTGACAGCACCGCTTGCAGATATTGCAAGCGTACTAACGGTTACAGATAGGCGCCTCGATGAAAGAAACAGTGTTTGACTCGAAGCCAAGGACGCGTCGGCGCGTCCGCGCTCTTTGCATTACGGTAGCGGTCGCGTGTTGCGCATTCTGCGCAAAAGTTGCTTGCGCGTCGGAGAGCGCGGACGCGAAACTCGACCCGCTCGAGTGGCGCGGCGATCTTGCGATCTGGACCGCCGTCGTCTTTCTACTACTTGTCCTACTGCTCGCTAAGTTTGCGTTTGGACCGATCGTTCGCGCGCTCGACGAACGCGAGCGTCGCGAATTTGAACGTGAAGCGGCCGCTGATAAAGCGAACGCGGACGCCAAGGCGCTACTCGAACAATATCGCCAGAAGTTGGACGAATCGGAAGAGGAAGTTCGGCGCATAATAGCGAACGCGAAGGCGGACGCGTCGGCTCAAGCGTCGCAGGTCGTCGAGGACGCGAAGCGCGCGGCGGCAGACGAGCGCGAGCGCGCGGTGCGCGATATTCAGGCGGCGACCGAGGTCGCTATGCGAGAAATTGCGGTTAAAGGCGCGCGACTAGCAACAGATTTGGCCGGTAAGATCATCCAGGAGCGAATCGAACTTGATCCGAGTAAGAGCGCGCAACTGGTCGACGCGGCTTTGAACGAAATGACAGAGTAAACAATCCTTTTCCACGCGCCGATCGTGCGTTCGCCGGTCGGTTCGGAACGGGCAGAATCCACGTAATGAAACAGAGAGTAGAACAAGACGCGCAGTACGCGGCGGCGTTGGACGCGGACGCGACGCGCGAAAAGCTCGCAGAGATCTATGCGAGCGCGCTTTTGCGCGCATATGAATCGACGAGCGCGAACTTCTCGGAGCTTTGGGACGACTATGATTCGTTCCTTTCCGAGGTCTGCGAGCCGTATCCTCAGTTTGCGTCGATCCTTGCGTCTGCGTCGGTTCCAGTCGACGAGAAGTACCGTATGATCGACACGGTGTGCGCGGCGACAACGCTCGTCTTTCGTAATTTCCTAAAGACGTTGGCGCGTCGAGGACGGTTCGATATGTTGCGCTTGATTAGGGTTGCGTGTCGACGCCTGGACGACAAGCGGCGCGGGTATGTGCCAGTTACGGTAACGACGGCGGTTGCGTTGGACGCCTCCGCAGTTGCGAAGTTGTCGGCGCGCTTGATCTCCTTAGTTGGCGGCGAGCCGAAGCTTACGATGCAAGTAGACCCTAGCGTGATCGGCGGTCTTGTCGTTCGCGTAGGCGACGTAGTTTACGACGCGTCTATTGCCACGCAATTACAGACGGCGCTACATGAGATAATTAACAGGAGCGGACATGAAATTCAAAGCCGACGAGATAGTTTCCGTAATCCAGAAGGAAATTGAGCAATTTGACTCTCGCGTCGACGTTCGCGAGATTGGTCGCGTCATAGAAGTAGGCGACGGCATCGCGCAGGTTTACGGGTTGTCCGGCGTTATGTCCGGCGAAATGTTGGAGTTTCCGCACGGCGTAATCGGTCTGGCGTTCAACTTGGAAGAGACGAGTGTTGGCGTGATTATTCTGGGCGACTACCTCAAGATCCAAGAGGGGGACGAGGTGCGCGCGACCGGGAGGCTGCTCCAGACTCCCGTGGGCGATTCCGTGTTAGGGCGCGTGCTTGATCCTCTAGGCGCGCCGCTCGACGGTAAAGGACCAGTTCACGCGACCGAATACCGTCTCGTAGAGAGCCCTGCGCCGGGTGTCGCCGAGCGTCAGCCCGTTCGAGAGGCGTTGCAGACCGGTATCAAAGCGATCGACGCTATGACTCCGATCGGTCGTGGTCAACGAGAGCTCATTATCGGCGACCGTAAGACAGGTAAGACGCAAATCGGCGTCGATACAATCATTAACCAGAAGGGTAAGGGCGTCAAGTGCTTTTACGTTGCAGTCGGTCAGAAGGATTCGACGGTCGCCGGCGTAATCGAAACGTTGCGTCAGCACGGCGCTATGGAGTACACGACGGTTATTGTCGCCGGCGCTAGTTCGCCTGCGCCTCTGCAGTACATAGCGCCGTACGCCGGCACGGCTATGGCTGAATACTTCATGTATAAGGGCGAGCACGCGCTGATAGTATACGACGACCTGTCGAAGCAAGCGGTTGCGTACCGACAACTGTCGTTGCTTATGCGTCGTCCTCCCGGGCGCGAGGCGTACCCAGGCGACGTCTTCTACTGCCATAGTCGTCTTCTTGAACGTAGCGCAAAACTTTCGGACGAATTGGGCGGCGGTTCGCTTACGTCGTTGCCGATTGTTGAAACGCAGGAAGGCGAGGTTTCCGCGTATATTCCGACGAACGTCATTTCTATTACAGACGGTCAGATTTACCTACAGCCTGACTTGTTCTTCCGCGGTCAGCGTCCCGCAATGAACGTCGGTATTTCCGTGTCGCGCGTCGGCGGTTCGGCTCAGATTCCTATTATGAAGCAGGTAGCGGGCGGTTTGCGACTCGACCTTGCGGCGTTCCGCGAATTGGAAGCGTTTGCGCAATTGGGTAGCGACCTTGACGCGGCAACGCAACAGCGATTGGATCGCGGTTATCGCATGAACGAGCTATTGATCCAAGGAGTCTGCGCGCCTTTAGACGTCGTCGATCAGACGCTGGTTATCTATGCCGGCACGCGCGGTTATATCGACGCTGTCCCGGTTAAGCAGACGCGCGCGTGGGAGTCCGAGTTTTTGCAGTGGTTCCACCGTAAAAACCAGGCTCTTTGGGATGAAATCGCGGGTTTGTCCGGCAAAATGACAGACGAAATAACTTCGCGTCTCGATCAGGCGCTGGAAGACTTTAACGCCGTCTTCTTGGGCGCGAATCGTCAAGAGTAACCTAACGTTTGGCGCGCGCGCCGTAAAGGCTTCACGCGCGCCATGAATACCACCACCTTAGCGCGCGACAAGCGCGCGTACCGGACGCGTAGTCCGTAGCGTAACATAACCTATGGCAAAAGCAAAAGCGCTCGACAAACGTCGAAAATCGATTAAGAATATTCGCAAGATAACGCGAACGATGGAGTTGGTCTCGACCGCGCAGTTTCGTCGCGCTATGGAGCGCGCGATCGCGGCGAAATCATATTCACAGCGTCTCGTTCAACTTGTTGGCGACCTTGCGCGTTCGGGTCATAACACGTCGCATCCGCTGTTGTCGTCGCGCGAGTCTCGCGGGAGGGCGGCGCTCTTCATTTTGACGGCGAATCGCGGTATGTGCGGCGGCTATAACGCTGGAATTCTCCGCGCCGGTCTCGCGCAGCTTGAAGCGTTGCGACGCGAGTACGACGAGGTCGAGCTTTACGTGTCCGGTAAGCGCGGGTTGTCCTTTTTGCGCTACCGCAAAATCGAGGTAGCGCGCGCGTTTACGGAGTTCGATCATAAGCCGACGTACGAGGAGGTTCTTGCGGTCGCGACCGACGTTTTAACGCGCTATCAGATCGGCGAGTTGGATCGCGTCGACGTTGCGTATAGCGAATTCATTTCGCTCTCGAAGCAACAGGCGACAACGACTACTCTACTACCGTTGACGTCGCTCGCTCAGGTTGATCAAGACGCCTCGCGCGACGAGATAGAGTACGAATTCCTGCCGTCGGCGTCTAGCATTCTGGAAGAGGTCGTTCCTAACGCGTTTAAAGTCCAACTCTTCAAATGCTTTTTGGACGCCGCTGTAAGCGAGCAGATCGCACGAATGATGGCTATGAAGGCCGCGACTGACAACGCGGATCAAATGATCTCGGCGCTTACTACGACGTATAACAGAGCGCGGCAGTCCCAGATTACGAACGAGATCATCGAGGTTATTAGCGGCGCGAGCGCGTTGCAGTAGCGCGCTGACGTTACGTCGGCGCTGTTATCGAATAGGAAGCAAAATCACACGCATTAACTCAACCACACGCCTCCTAGTAGCGCGGCGAGACCGAACTACCGGAGACGTTCGAGGCGACGGCAATATGAATCAGAATCAGACGAATCGTAATATAGGTCGAATAACGCAGGTAATCGGCTCCACTTTCGACGCGGAATTTCCGGAAGATCAGTTGCCGGCGATTTACAACGCGGTTAAGATCGATCATGAACTTGACACGGTTAAGATTCACCTCACGGGCGAGGTTCAACAGCACTTAACCGGCGGTCGCGTACGTTGTGTCGCGCTTGGTAGTACGGACGGCCTCGTTCGCGGTATGGAATGCGTCGATTCTGGCGCGCCTGTTTCCGTGCCGGTTGGCGACAATACTTTAGGTCGCGTTTTTAATCTGTTAGGCGAGGCGATCGATAATCAAGGTCCGGTCGAAGCGGCGGAGTATCGTCCGATCCACCAGGATCCTCCTAAGATCGCCGATCTTGCGACAACTTCGAGTATTTTTGAAACCGGTATTAAGGTTATTGATCTTCTCACGCCTTTCGTGCGCGGTGGTAAAGCCGGTCTTTTCGGGGGAGCAGGACTCGGTAAAACGGTTATTATTCAGGAACTGATTGCGCGTATAGCAAGCGCGCACGGCGGCGCTTCCGTCTTCGCAGGCGTAGGCGAGCGTACTCGCGAAGGCAACGACCTGTGGCGCGAAATGAAGGAGGCTAAGATTGGCAATACTGGTCGTTCGGTTCTCGATCAGACAACGATGGTCTTTGGACAGATGAACGAGCCGCCTGGGGCGCGTCTGCGCGTCGCTCTTTCGGCGCTCACGATGGCGGAATACTTCCGCGATAATCTTGGCACAGACGTGCTTTTGTTCGTCGACAATATTTTCCGCTTCTCGCAAGCGGGTTCGGAAGTCTCGGCGTTACTTGGTCGTATGCCGTCCGCAGTAGGTTATCAGCCGACGTTGGCGTCCGAGATGGGCGCGTTGCAAGAGCGTATCGCTTCGACGAAGCGCGGCGCGATCACCTCCGTACAAGCGGTATACGTGCCGGCAGACGACCCGACCGACCCCGCTCCTGCAACCGCGTTCGGTCAGCTTGACGCGTTTGTGTACCTCGAACGTTCAATTTCGGAGAAGGGAATCTATCCCGCCGTCGATCCGCTAGCGTCCTCTAGTCGCGTGCTGGATCCCCAGTACGTAGGGGAAGAACACTACGCTTGCGCTCGTCGCGTTCAGCAGATGTTGCAGAAGTATCGCGAGTTACAAGATATTATCGCAATCCTCGGGGTCGACGAGTTGGGCGAAGAGGATAAGTTGGTGGTTCATCGTGCGCGTCGTATCGAGCGGTTCTTGTCGCAACCGTTCCTCGTGGCTGAGGTCTTTACAGGCAAACCAGGTGAAATTACACCGCTGAAAGATACGATCCGCTCGTTCACCGAAATCTGCGACGGTAAATGGGATCACCTTCCTGAACAGGCGTTCATGTACGTAGGCGACGTCGAACAAGCGGCGGAGCAGGCGGAACGTATGGCGGCAGAAGCCAATAAGAAGTAATAGTTGCGCCTCGCGCGGATCGTCGGAGGAATATCGCTATGAAGTGTTCTGTTGTTACGCCGGAAACGACCGTTGTGGACGCGGAAGTCCAGTTCGTCGTTGCGCCCTTGTACGACGGCGAGTACGGAATTGGTGAGAATCATTCTCCCGCAGTCGGACGTCTTGGCGCGGGCGAGTTACGTTTGACGCTAATGGACGGAACCGTTGAGCATTGGTATGTCGAAGGCGGGTTTCTAGAAGTTCTTGACAACAGCGTTTCGTTATTAACAAATCGCGCCGCGCGACTGGAGACGCTCGACGTTGGGGCGAGTCGCGCCGCATTGTCGCGCGCACAGGCGCTGGCGTCGAATTCTCCCGAACTCGCGGACGTTAAAGAAAGCGCCGTTGCGCTCGCGCGTTCGCAACTACGCGCAGCGCAGAAAGGCGCGCGTATTAAGAAGTAGCGTTGATCGAAAGGGCGTCGCATAAGCTCCCGCGTTTGTTGCGCGTGGGGCTTGTTTTTTAATCTTAACTAGCGCATGGTATAATTTGCGTTCCCAAAGTTTCGCACAGTAAGATGAAATCAGTTAGCTCTTGCGCACAAAATGAATCCAATTCCTCCGTGTCTAACGTCCTATCGAATTCGCACGAAGAAGGTTCGGTAACGCGCTACGAGACCGAATTGGGCGTCGTTTATCGTCTGCAGGCGCGAGTACTGCCGTATCTTTCGGGATCCGTCTATCTCTTTTCGGCGCACGCGTCGCCCGGACGTTGGACGCTCGTTGACGCAGGTAGCGGCGTCCGCGAGTCTCGCGCGGATCTACAAGTCGGCTTTGAGATCGTTCGCGACCGTTTTGACCGTTCTTTTTCACCGGAGCGTATTGATAGGATTCTTCTCACACACGCTCATATCGACCATTTTGGCGGGGTAGCCGAACTTACTCGAGCGAACGGCGCCGAGGTCTGGATTCACGCTTTTGAAAGTCGTTTAGTCGCCGCGTACGACGCGTGTGCGATTGTAGAGAATACGCGATATGTGAATTTTTTGCGGGAATGCGGAGCTTCGGAGGACGAAATAACGCCTATTTTGGACGGATTCGGGTTTCGTCCTGGTCGAGCGACTAGCGTTCCCGTTGCGCGCAAACTTTTAGGCGGCGAGCGCTTTGATTCGCTTGAAGTTGTTTACCTCCCTGGTCATAGCTCAGGCGGCGTCGCGTATCTTTGGGGCGACGTCATTTTTACCGGCGACTTGCTTCTTTCGAAAACTCTTGCACAAATTTGGCCGACCCGCATGACTCCGCAGACTGGTCTGCTAAATTACGTCGATTCCCTCGCGCGACTACGCGAGTTAGCGTTGCGTTACGAGCGCTCGCGCGGTCGCAAATTAATAGCGTTCGCCGCGCACGAGGACGTAATACCAGACATTCCTGAGCAGGTTGCGCGCGCTCTTCGCGGACAAGAGAAACGCAATCAGCGTTTGCTACGCCTTCTGAACGATGAATCGAGTCCGACGTCGCTTATGGAACTCATGCCCAAAATGTACTGGAGCGGTCGTCCGAATCGAGAATTTTTCGCGCTCAGCGACGTTGCTAGCCGCGTTGAAGGTCTACTGCAACTTGGCGCGCTCGAGCTTGCGGATTATGATCGTGTTTCGGCGAACACACCTACGTTACGGTACAGGGTCTCACTTGCCAATACAGAATCGACTAAAAATACGATCGAGCAAATCATCGGTATGCACGCGTCCCGTAATAAGTCCTATTTGTTCGAGCGCAAGTCGTAGTTCGGCGGCAACGAGGAAATCGTCGCGCAGCGCGTCGTCTGCGAGCGCCTCGCGCGCATTTTCCAGCGCCGCGATCGCGTTGCGCAAAGAATCTTGGCAACGTAACGCAGTTGAGGTAACAAATTCACTCTTTTCTTCTTTCGCGCGTAGTCTCGTAACAATTGCGCGCGCTAATTCATCAATTCCGTAACCCGTTCGCGATGAAACGCGAACCGCGTAGCGCGACGTCTTCGGAATCAATCCAACGCGCCGTTCGTCGCTTTTGGTTACGACTTCTAACGTTGGGATAAGTCCGAACGACTTCGTCTCTTCGATTCGTATGGTCGCGACCTTTCTTGTTGATTCTGAATCATAGCATAACAAAACGAGATCGGCTCGCTCGACCAGCTGTTCAATGAGTTTTTGCGCTAGTGCGCGCGGCGAAGAAGGACTAGAGCCAGAGTCGAGCGATTCAAGCCCTGCGGCGTCAACGAGCGTAAAACGTAGACCGTCCACGACTAAATCCGATTCTAAATAGTCGCGCGTTGTGCCAGCTTCTTCTGAAACGAGCGCGCGTTCATGAAGCCCGACGGCGCGTCCTGAGTTCAGCGCGTTAAAGAGCGAACTCTTACCGACGTTCGGCGCGCCAAACAATAATACGCGCGGCAGACCGTCAGCCCCAACGCTCGACGTCGCGCGCGCCAGCATCGCGCGCAAACGGGCTAATAGCGTAGCGATTCGCGAGAGTAGGGCGGGACGCGATATGAACTCGATATCCTCATCGACGAAATCGAAACCCGCTTCCAGTTCGCTCAACGCGTCCAAGAGTAAGTCGCGTAATTCCGAGAATTCTCGTGAAAGCGACCCGGAAAGTTGCTTCAGCGACTTCGCTAACTCGTCGTCTGATTGAGCGTTAATCGTTCCGAGCGTGGCTTCGGCCTGCGTTAGGTCGATGCGACCCGAAAAGAACGCGCGCAACGTAAACTCCCCGCGTTCCGCTAGTCGTGCGCGACCTGATGCGCAAACGGTTCGGATCGTCGCGTTGAGCAAGGGTTGCGAGCCGAGCGTATGGAGCTCGACCGCGCGCTCGCCAGTAAACCCGCGTCCCGGCGGCCAATAGAATAACGCGCCGCGAACCATGCGACCAGGTTCGTCGAAGCCCCAGGGCGCGATCCATACGAGCGCGATCGTCGGTCGAGATTGATCGCGCACGAGGTAAGAGAGATCGTTCAGTTCCTCGAGGCGCGCGTCTGGCGGTAGATCGTCGCGCGCGTCCCTTGGATAGACGACGCTAGCTACTGCCCGTAACGCGTTCTCGCCGGATAGTCGTACGATACCGCGCCGCGCTACTCCCGGCGCGGACGCTTGTGCTATAATCGTTCCTTCTGAGAACATACGAGTTTCCTTCCAGCGCTTTCATTTTTAGCGCTAACCTTTAATCGGCGCGTTTTCTAGTGGAATCGTCTTGCCGGACAACTTCGCGGTCGCCCATTCGGACAACAACTCGCGATTGATCTTCGCGTTGTGCCGAACGTCGACGGGAAAGCTGTCGCAAATAAGAACGGTTGTGATCGTGCGCGTTATAGGCGAACGACTTAGAAGTTCTAGAATCTCGGCGACGAGCGCGTCTCGTTCGCGCGCGGTTTTAGGACGCTCGGCGCTATAGGGCTCAACGACCATAACAGGTAGTCGCCATACAGAACGGAAGCGGCGCGCTCGATCGGAGAGTTCCGCGTCCGGAGGCGCTTGAAAGTCGACTGGCAACGCGGCGCCCGCGAGCGCCGATCGAAAAACTTTAGCGCTCGCGTTAGAGATCGCTTCGCAAGGGATTGAAAAGAGCGGACCTGTCGGCGTCTCGACACGATGCGATTTACGACCGCAGAACCAAAAACGATTGCGCTCGTCGATCCACCCGACGTCGCCGACTCGACGCCATACGCGTCCTGAGGCGTCGTGGACGAGCGACAGTGCGTTTGCCTCTGTGCGCGTTACGTAGCCGGGAGACGCCTGAGGACCAGAAACTAGCAATTCGCCAATTTCTCCCTGTGGAACTTCTGGGAGATCTTCTAGATATTTGATCGGATCGTCTGTAATGGGAATAATCTTTGTCTGAAGCGGGGGAGGAAAGAATTGCCCGACGCAGACGCCTTCCCCACGCTTCGTTCGTTGAGCGGTTTCACGGAGCACTTCACGCGATTCGACGGAAGCGAGCGGCAACGATTCCGTGGCGCCGTAGGGCGTTATAATTTCAGCGTCTTCTGTAAGAACGCGTCTGAATTTTTCGAGCAGTTCAAATCGCACAGGCGCGCCTGCGATCACGGCGCGCTTGAGGGATGGAATCTTGCGATTGCGCTCGAGACAATAGTCGACGACTCGATTCCATAACGCGGGCGAACCAAAAGACTGTGTTATTTTCCAGTCGTCCGCCGCTTCCAAAAAGAGCGCGGGATCGACTGACGCCGGGCGCGTCGTGTCCATATCAGGTATAACGGCGGTTGCGCCCATACCGGCGTCAAAGAGTCCGAAAAATGGGAATCCGACGAGATCAATTTCACCCGGCTGAATCTTCAAACGCTCGACTATTTGCTCGACTTGCGTTTTGAACATTCTATAGGTGTATAAGACGCCTTTCGCGACGCCCGTGCTGCCGCTGGTGAAGATAATCGCAGCGGGATCGTCGAGCTCCGTGTGCGGATCGCTTGGCGTTGCGTCGGGAAGCGCGCGTATTTCTGAGAGTGAAAGACCGCGCCAGAAGAGTCTCCGACCGACGGTGAGATTATATTTCGCATGTGGAAACCACCTCGAATAGAGAACGCGCGCTATTTGCGCCTGTGGTATCCCCACAAATCCGTTGAGCTTCGCGTCGCGAAGACAGACGAGCATACGTTTAACGCCCATTCCAGGGTCGATGAGTACGAGAGTCGCGCCAGTCTTATAGAGCGCGAAGACGAGCGAGATGAAGTCGATACCTTGACGTACCATAAGCGCGAGCCGCATACCCTTGACGACCCCGAACTTCTGCAATGCTGCGGCAATCTTATTGGAATCACTGTCAAGCTCTTCAAAGGTTATTGTCTTGTACTTGCGTTTGCCGTCCTTGTCCCTTAGCGGTCGTTTGCCCTTGAACAACGGTTCCGCAATTGCGATCTGTTCCGGCGATTGCGTTGCTCTCTCTGTTAGTCTTTCCGCAATATTGTATTCGTTCACGAGCGATATCCCTATGACGAAATTGATTTCAAGAAGCGAGAGGCGCCGGATTCGCGACGTGTACGAATCCGGCGCGTTGCATAGCGAAGGCGGCGTTAGACCGCCAAAGAACGTCAGTCGGAGGTATTGACCAAGCCCTTAATCCAGGAGTTTTGCAACATATTTGCGCCAGGGCACACGCGCGTCAGATTCGGCTCGGTTGAGATTTCAATCATGCCGAGCGCGGCTTTAATGAGATCGGAGATCAGATCGTCATGCTCGCCGTTCTGCCACCATTCGTCTTTGTGTCCCATAGCGCAGTATAGCGCGGTTCCCTTCTTCTCTTTGCGCGCCCAAATGCAGGGGAAAGCCGGTCGGTCGTAACATTTGTTGTGTCCTTCAGTCTTCATATCCGCTGTTTGGAGCGACGCGAGCACACGCATATCGGGAGCGAAATTCTTGTTAGCGTACCATTCTTCGTGTAGACGATACGAAGGCTTGCGCTTGACGAGAGAAGGTAGCGAATCGTCGTGAATTTCAACCGTCGCTTCCTGTTGATCGCCGTGGACGATGAACTCGCCGCCTATCATTCTGACGTATGGAGTCGTGTCAAAGAAAGCGTCGACTTTCATTCCCGTGCCGGATCGCCACGTGTCGGTAGCGCTGTGGAAGCCTAGGAATCCTGTCCCGTTTTGAATCGATTCGAGGAACTTCTGGACGCCTTCTTGGGTCATCGGCTTGCGACCGTCCCCGCCCTCTTGGTCAAGATTGCCGCTTGTATAGAAAATGAAAGCGGCGTATTGCGACAGATCACCGTCGAAAACGGTTCCGTCTTTCGTAACGTCGACTTCGTATCCGATTTCTTTCGCGAGTCGCTTGACGACGTTACCCGCGATGCAATTTCCCTCGGAGTCTTCCTTAATTGGGGAGTGCTCGAACCCTTGCGAACGCGTAAAGAAGAGGAGCTTTTTACCGCCATTTTCAGCGGCAAATAGTTTTGATAGAGTTGACGCAAATGGAGTCGTCGCCGCCGATAATACGGTCGAAGTTAAAAAATCACGTCGTCGCATATTCATCCTCCGCAGAGTTAGCGCTTTTCAGTTCTGGTTGATTACAGTCGATCGCGTCGCGTAATGCGCGCGACACGACCACTGATTATAGCGTCTTCTTCTGGCAATGCAAATGTGTTCCTTTCTTTTTTGTCTTGGTTATGGTCTGGTCGTAACGACGGTTTTTCAAGTTTCTCCTCTGCGGCACGACAATCTGTCGCCGCGATAATTGACGATTCCTTTCTTTGGTTTATAATGACGGCAGGTTTGGGCGGTTGTGTCGTCTCGTACGTTAGCGAGTCGGCGAAACCTTTGGACGCGCTATGCGCGGCATAATACGATGACGTCAGAGTTATTTTCACAGACGATAGTGGTCGGCGTCGGCCTGCTTGGCGGCGCGTTGGGACTTGCGGCGAAGCGCGCGCGTGTCGGCGGACGAATAATCGGTCTCGGGCGTAGCGAGGCGAAGCTTTCGCGCGCGCTCGAGTTGCGCGCGATCGACGCGTATGCGACGAATTGGCGCGACGCCTTGAGATTGGCGGACGACGGAACCAGCGCGACGCAAGTTGTCTTTTGCGCTCCCGTTGAAACAAATATCCGCGCGCTCGACGAATTCTGGGCTCTTCGCCGATCGGACGAATTTGCCGGTCGCCGTTTTCTCGTTTCGGACGTTGGTAGTGTGAAATCGGGTTTTGCGTACGCAACTTCGGCGTTGCATAAGTCGAACGATCTTCCATCGGACACGCGCGTCGCGTTTGTCCCAGCGCATCCGATAGCGGGTAGCGATAAATCCGGTGTCGAACATTCGTCGTCGACCCTTTTCGATGGAAAATTGACGATTCTCACGCCTTGGGTCGATTCGATCGATCGGCGCGCTTCTATTTCACGCGGTGGCGCACGCGCCTTTCGTATTCCAGAGGACGTGGCGTCGGACGCGGCGTTCCAGACGATTCAACGGAAGTTCGCGCTCGCGTTCGCCGAAGAAGAGAAGAATAAGAATGAAACGAGCGATCCTGATCAGGACGCGCTCTCGATTACGAATAAGATTTCGGTTACCCTCGATTCGAACGCAGATTTCCCCGCCGTCTCCATGACGCGTGAATTCTGGAAACGACTCGGGAGTTTTGTCGTCGAAACGTCGGCGGCGGAGCATGATCATATTCTTGCGCGAACGAGTCATCTACCGAATTTGATTTCGGTCTTGACGATGAGCGTTGTGCCGATGGACGAGTTCCTTTTTGCCGGCACAGGCTTTCGCGACGTAACGCGGCTCTCGGGCGGTAACCCCGAGGTTTGGACGGAAATATTTGAAACGAATCGGATCGCGTTGCTCTCGGCGCTCGAGCGTCTTGAGAGTAATTTACTGCGCTGGAAGACCTTTCTTGCAAAGGGCGATCGCGAGGCTATCCTAACCTTTTTAAAGGAAACGAAGAAGAAACGAGATGCTTTGGGAAGTTGATATTTTTGCCGCGCCGGGATTGCCCGACGTAGTTGGAACCGAAATTATGACCGACGCCGCAGACCTAGGTTTTCCGGCGACTCTCTCTCTTATTGCCGCGCGCGGCTATCTGCTCCAGGGCGATTTAACGCGCGAGCAGGTCGACGCGTTGGTTGCCAAGCTGTTGGCCGACTCCGTTGTCGAACGCGCGACAGTTGGGCTTGTTGGCGATCCTGCGCTTTCGCGCGCGCCGTCGGACTTTGTCGGCAAGATCGTCTACGTTCTACCGAAGCCAGGCGTAACCGACGTTGTTGCCGACGCGGCGAAGCTCGCTGCGGCGGAGTATGGAATTCGACCAGACGCGTGTCGCACGTTCAAGAAGTACTGGATAGCCGGTCTTGACGAGTCCGAGACGCAACGCCTTGCGCGTAAAGCGCTCTCGAACGACGCAATTGAACAGGTCGCGTACGGCGAACTTGGGTTCGATTCGCTCGCGGTTGGTTCGCCTTATCGCTTTGAACTGAAGACAGTCGCGATTCGCGATATGGACGACGTCGCGTTGCAAGATCTCAGTAAACGCGGGCAACTGTACCTATCGCTCGCCGAAATGCAGACGATTCGTGAGTATTTCAAAACGCTTGATCGTGATCCGACGGACGTCGAGCTTGAAACGATCGCTCAGACGTGGAGCGAGCATTGCAGTCATAAAACGCTTGCCGGACGTATCGATTACGAAGGTCCGGACGGTTCGCGCCAATTTGAGAATATGCTCAAGGAGACGATCTTCGCCGCGACCGTTAAGATTCGCGAGCAACTTGGCGAAGACGATCTCTGCGTGAGCGTCTTCTCGGACAACGCAGGAGTTGTTAAGTTCGACGACGAATACAACGTCTGCTTTAAAGTGGAGACGCATAATCATCCGAGCGCGCTCGAACCCTACGGCGGAGCCAATACCGGTATTGGCGGCGTAATTCGCGACCCGATGGGCACGGGTATGGGCGCGAAGCCGATCTGCAATACGGACGTCTTTTGTTTTGCGCCGCCGCACCTAGATCCTAGCGAGGTACCGAACGGCGTTCTACATCCTCGGCGCATCGTTAAGGGCGTTGTCGCGGGCGTGCGCGATTACGGCAACCGAATGGGTATTCCGACGGTAAACGGCGCGGTTTATTTCGACAAGCGATATTTGGGCAATCCTCTTGTCTATTGCGGCAACGTTGGTTTGATACCGGTCGACAAGTCCTTTAAGGATGCGAAGGCAGGCGATTTAATCGTCGCGATGGGCGGTCGCACGGGTCGTGACGGAATTCACGGCGCGACGTTCAGTAGCGCGGAATTAACGAGCGAAAGCGAGACTCTCTCTGGCGGCGCGGTACAGATAGGCAACGCAATAATCGAAAAGACCGTGCTCGACGTTATGCTTGAAGCGCGCGATAGGGGGCTTTATAACGCAGTAACCGACTGCGGCGCCGGCGGTTTCTCAAGCGCGGTCGGCGAGATGGGGGAAGAGATTGGCGCAGAAGTCAATTTGGACGCGGCGCTTCTGAAGTACGAAGGACTTTCGTATTCCGAGATATGGATTAGCGAGGCGCAGGAGCGCATGGTCTTTGCTGTGCCGAAGGCAAAATGGGACGAGTTTAAGGCTCTCGCCGATAGTGAGGACGTCGAGACGGTCGTGCTTGGCGAATACAAACCGACCGGTCGGCTTGTGCTTAAATATCAGGGCGTCGTTGTTGCGGATCTCGACATGAAATTCATGCACAAGGGTCGACCGCGCGTTATTCGCAAGGCGATCTACGAGACCCCTGTTGTTCGACCTCTTGCTGTTAAATCGAGGGATGAAGAATTACCAGCGCAAACCGTTGTGTCGAAGACGGTAACCGGCGGTGACAACTCTAATAAAAGCGACGCGCAACTCGACCTGGAAGCGATCCTTTCGACTCTCAACGTCGCAAGTAAACACTGGGTCATTCGCCAGTACGACCACGAAGTTCAAGGCGGAAGCGTGCTCAAGCCCCTCGTCGGCGTTAAGAACGACGGACCGGGGGACGCCGCCGTCTTGCGTCCTCGAGTCTCGTCCCGCCGAGGACTCGTTATTTCAAATGGTATGAACCCGAATTACGGCGATTACGACGCGTATAACATGGCGGCGAGCGCAATTGACGAAGCGATACGAAACGCTGTCGCCGTCGGCGCTGATCCGAAAACGATTACGATCCTCGACAACTTCTGTTGGGGGAATTCTGATAAGCCCGAGGTCTTAGGCTCGCTCGTTCGCGCTGCGCTCGCCTGTTACGACGTCTCCGTTGCGATGGGTACGCCGTTTATTAGCGGTAAAGATTCGCTGAATAACGAGTTCCGACCCGAAGGTAAGGAGCCGATCGCAATTCCTCCGTCTCTACTGATTAGCGCAATGGGACAGGTGGACGACGTCGAGAATTGCGTTTCCATGGACTTCAAAGGTCCGGAATCTGATATCTATCTCGTTGGCGCTACGAAAGCGGAGCTTGGCGGCTCGCACTTGTCGCTCGTTCGCAACTGGGTTGGCGGACAATCTCCGACAGTCGACGTCAAGCTAGCGAAACGTGTCTATGAGGCGTTTTATCGCGCGATTCAGTCGGGTTGTGTTCGTTCTGCGCACGACCTTAGCGAAGGCGGCTTGGCGGTCGCGCTCGCGGAAAGCGCTTTTGCCGGCGAGGTTGGCGTTGTTGCGACGTTGTCGAGTATTTCGCTTACGCCGTCTGGCGTGTGTTGTGAATTGCCGGGCGTCGATCCTTCGCGCTACGTGGAGTACATTAAGCTCTTCTCGGAATCGAACACACGTTTTATTGCTGAAGTTCCTCATGACAAATGGCGAGATTTTATGTCGATCATGATGAACGCGTCGGTTCCGTTCGCGCGAATAGGGCACACCGTCGGTTACAAATCACTCACGATTTTAGACTCGAACTTCGAGCCGCTCATCGACGCGCCGCTCGACGAATTGAAACTGCGTTGGCAGAAGCCCTTCGATCTCGGCGGCGAATACGCTTCGTCGACGCTCAAGTAATCTGCGTACGTCCGCAAAAACGCGAACGCGTCGCGCGACGCGTTCGCTTGGCATGAGAAAAAGTTATTTAGAAATAACACAACGGAATATAATGAAACCTAACGTACTAATTTTAAGAGCGCCCGGCACGAATTGCGACCTTGAGACGGCGTACGCGTTTGAGGTCGCGGGCGCGACGACGGAACGCATTCACGTTAATCGAATTTTAGAGAACCCCGGGATTATGGATCGTTTCCAGATCATGTGCTTCCCCGGCGGATTTAGTTACGGCGACGATATTGCCGCCGGTCGCGTTCTAGCCACGAAAGTTCGCGTTAGCTTATTCGATGCGATTCACGAATTTCGTAACGCTGGTAAACTTATCTTAGGAATTTGCAACGGCTTTCAGATTCTGATTAAGTCGGGAATTCTTGTCGCGGACGACGAACAAGGCGCGCCGGTTACGCTAACGTGGAATCGTTCGGGCGTCTATACGGATCGCTGGACGCATTTGGTCGTCCGTAGCGATAAGAGCGTCTTTTTAAGAGGCGTTGAGTCGCTTTACCTTCCGATAGCGCACGCCGAAGGGAAGTTCATGGCGCGCGACGAAGCGGCGCTCGATAAACTGGAAGCAGAAGGTCGACTTGCGTTGCGTTACCTACCGGCAGAGAATCCGAACGGAGCGATGCGCGACGTGGCGGGCGTATGCGACGAGACAGGTCGGGTCTTTGGACTTATGCCGCATCCTGAACGGCATATAGATAAAACGCAACATCCGAATTGGACGCGTTTGCAGTTGAGCCCTGAGTTTGCAACGAAGGTTGGGGACGGACTAGCAATCTTTAAGAACGCGGTTGAGTTCTTTGCGTAAGTTTTAGCGATAATATGCGCGCCGAGTCGTAGACTACCTGTCTTACTGATTTGGCGCGCGCACAGAGTTCAAATCTTTCGAGCGCTTTACGCTTTCATTTAGGCGCGTTCCGATGCATATTCTTCACATATTGCGTAATCTTCCGAGCGAGGTCAAAGTTCATAGCTCCCGCGACGCGTATTTTCAAGCGAACGGTCGCGTGGATCTTTGGTTATACTTAGACGTTCTATGGAGTCGACTACGCTACGGCGCAACTCTGAAGGACTACTTTCTGTACTGTTTCTACGAACTGAACGCGCGCGGGCGTCGCGAGTTTATAACGGATCGTCGCCGCAAAAAATGGTGCGACGCCAATCGCGATATGGAGATGTTTCGCATTCTGAACGACAAGGAAGAAACCCTGGAGCGATTTGGGCGTTACGTTGCTCGAGATTGGTGCGGCGCGCGATTGCATAATTCCGACGCCGACTACGCAAACTTCGCCGCGAGACATAAGAGAATGATCGTTAAGCCCTTGCATGGATTTGCTGGTAAAGGCGTAAGGATCGTCGAGCCTCGCTCTGCGGACGAGATTAAAGCAATTTGCCAGTCGGAAGAGGCTGTCGTTGAGGAGCTTATTGAACAGCACGCGGATTTGGCGGCGCTCTATCCGCGCGCAATCAATACGCTTCGCGTTGTTACGATGAACCGTAGGGTAATTGGCGCCGCGTTACGAATGGGGGCGGGCGGCAACTGTGTCGACAATACGAGCGCTGGCGGCGTTTACGCTGGAATCGACGTTGATTCGGGAATTGTCGTATCACGCGCTCTGAATCATCTTGGCGAACGTTTCGTGCGTCATCCCGACACGGGCGTCGTTATTCCAGGGTTTAAGATTCCCTACTGGCGTGAGTCGCTCTCACTGATAGAGGACGCCGTCCCGCTTACGGTTGGCGTACCGCTCATCGGGTGGGACATTGCGATTACGGCGTCGGGACCTACTCTTGTAGAAGTGAACACACACCCTGGTATGTGGACAATGCAAGCGCCCCTTGGGATTGGTTACAAGAGGTTGATTTTTGACGTTCAACCGGAACTTTTACAGCGTCCGTGATTTTCCTGACGTCAAATTGCCGGATAAAATCCGCTTTTGAAAGTCGTTCCTGTATGCAATAAGTGAAATATCTCCCAAACAAGTCAATTTGACTGGAGCGCTGTTTATCGATCTGTCGATACTCTTGCTGTGGCTGGCGGTCAGGCTATTGTCGCGCGATGTGGACTGCGCACCGGTACTATGGAGGGTTTCATTATGAAAAGGAAGGATAGCAAGAGTTCTCTAAATGGGATGCGACCGCGCGTCCTACGTATAGAGAGTCTCGAAACGCGCGAGATGCTCGACGTTGAGCCGATTGCTTTCCTCGACTCCGCGTCTGCCTCAGACTCGAACTCTGCATTCTTCTCCAACGCCGTTCCAGACGCGTTCCCGATAATCAATCTCGTCAATTCTACAACCGGCGCTCCTTTCTCCAACGTCAATACCCTCCAACTTGACTCCTATTCTATCGACTCATCCGGCAACGCCCTCGCACCCAGTTACGGCGAGACCGTCTATAAACGCATTGTCGTTCAGAATACCGGAACTGAAACGCTCACTCTAACCTCGGCGGCCCTTTCCGAGGGCTCGCGCGTCGAATTCGTCGGCGGCTACAAAACGAGTCTCGAACCAAACGAAGAGACGATACTCACCCTCAAATGGCAAGCGCTCCAAGCCGAAAGTTCGACCCTTACTATTCTCTCCGACGATCCGGAACAGCCAACCTTTGAACTCGATCTATCCGGTTCCATTCGAGCAAACACGGCGATTCTGCCCACGCTAAGCGCCGTCTCCCTCCTCGGCGATACCTGCGCAAGCGCTACCGACGCCGTTACGTGCAATCCTACCGTAACCGGCGAAATTTCCTGCGACCTCTACGGCGGTCGCGTCGACGTTGAATTCGATCTCGACGCCGATTCTGACGTCGACGCCATAACGCCCGTTTACGTCTCCGGCGACTTCGTCATTCCAGCTCTCTATAGTATGACGTCGCAGACGGCAACAGTCCAAATTCAAGCGCGTCTGACATTCTATGACGAGCAACTGCAAAATCACGCCTCAACGGGGACCTGGACGAGCTACACCTATACCTTCCCAAAGCCGACGCCCGACGTTCCGACGATTTCAACGCCCTCCCTCGCCGAACCGCTAGACTCGCTCGGTCAGATTAGCGACGATACTGTCATTACAGGGCAAATTGCTGACGCCGATAATCGATCCGGCGTAACGATTAACTTCTATTCCGGAACGACGCTTCTCGGCTCAGCGCTAAAAACGAACACTGAAGTTCGTTTTCGTTCCGTCATTTTTGAACTGTTGCGGAAATGTCG